>DIXT01000020.1:59605-140942 GCA_002436085.1 Anaerolineaceae bacterium UBA6073 | reverse complement strand
GGTTTATGAACATATTGTGTTCTTCTTGAAAATAAAGTTGTTCATTTTTTATTGTTCTGGACATTTTCAACACCCTCTAACTATATGTCTTGATTATCTGTTGGAATTCTTTTGATCCGCGGGCGGAAGCAGGACGGAGCGGTCAAAGCTGTTCAAGTCGCGCCTTCCGCAGGCAAACAAGCAAATGCGGATTTCCTCTACTGTTAATTTCACCAGATCGCGCAGACGTGTATATCCAGCGTCCGCGGCGCGGATGAACGGACCTGCCATCCCGCCCAGGGTAGCGCCAAGCGCCAGGGTCTTGGCAATGTCGATCCCGTTTTGCAGTCCACCGGAAGCAAAGATGAGTGCCTGGGGCAATTCGGACTTGATTTCCTGCAGACAGCGGGCAGTGGGAATGCCCCACTCCCGAAAGCTGCCGGCCAAGTTGGCACGCCAGGGGTCGGACTGGCGGTACATTTCCACCTGGGACCAGGAAGTGCCGCCTGCCCCCGCCACGTCGATGGCAGAGACGCCGGCATCCAAAAGCCGCCTGGCAAGCGCGGCATTGATGCCCCAGCCGACTTCTTTGACGATAACCGGGACGGGGAGCTCTTCACAAACTGCTTCGATGCGGGCAAGCAAACCGCGAAAATTTGTATCCCCTTCTGGCTGCAGCGCTTCTTGCAACGGATTGAGATGCAAGATCAGCGCGTCCGCCCGGATCATGTTTACGGCGCGGCGGCATTCTTCAACCCCGTAGCCTAAATTCAGTTGCACGGCGCCAAGGTTGGCGAAAATGAGGGCGTCTGGCGCGTAAGAGCGCACATCATAGGTTCCAACGAGTTCAGTGTTTTCAAGCGCGGCCCGTTGTGAACCAATCCCCATCGCCAGGCCAAGCTCCTGCGCGGCTGCCGCCAGGAGCTGATTGTAGCGCGCCGCCTTCGGGCTGCCGCCGGTCATAGAAGAAATCAGCACAGGAGCGCGCAGCCGCTTGCCAAACAGGCTTAAGCTCAAATCCACTTCAGAAAGGTCTATTTCCGGCAGCGCCTGATGCAGGAAGGTGAAGGACTCAAGCCCGGTTGAAACGCCGGAACAGACGTCTTTGTTAAGGTTTATTTCGAGATGATCGTCCTTGCGGTGGGAAGTATTTGCATCCATAGTTTGACAAAGGTGTTATATTATTGCGATTATAATACGGTAAGTAAATAAATAAAAACCCTTTGAGGAAGAGGTGCACATGCAAGACACATTTGAAGCTGTAAAAGAAGTTATTATCGAAGTCCTGAAAATCAATGGTGAGAACATCACCCTGGATACACGATTCATTGAGGACCTGAAAGCGGACTCGATGGACCAGTTCTTCCTGATAGACGGATTCTGTGAGAAGTTTGATATCAACATATCAGATGAAACCGCCCGCGAAATCCGCTCGGTAAAAGATGCTGTTGCGGCAATTGACGCACTGAAAAAGTAATCCCCGGAAAAACCAGAGAGGAGATTGACGCTCCTTTATTAGCGAAGCTGAATACCGCGTAGCTTGCTACGCCGGCTCGATGCTTTGAGGCGGCTGACGCTCTTGCATTTGCGTAATTCTCCGCAGCAAGCTGACGGAGAATTACGCAAATGCAAAGTCACCGGTTTAATATAAACAATTTTTCCAAAAATCAAGTTTGTTTGAACTTGATAGATATTATTTGTTTGGGCTCGAAAAATAGGGATTAAACCGAACAATAGTAATCAAGATTTAAGATTACCTACTTGTACTTGATCTAATGGCATCTTACCTTACAGGTCTCATTGAGACCCTTTAATCCTTATTCACCTGTCGGCAGAAAATACAGTTCCTCAATGGTCATCCCAAAGGTATCACGGATGTATTGCACCATCAGGTTCACGGAATGCTGGTAAATGTCTACGATCGCGGGGTCGTTGTATGCTTTGATGAAGTATTCTTCCACGGTCTTGTCTGGATCGCTGCACCATTCATCGAGATGTTCGGGGATATCTATAAAGTATTCAAAACTCGCGCCGCCCTGATCGTTATCATCTGCTTTAACATAAAACTTCTTATTAGCTACATGATAGGTCACATTAACACGAAATTCATCACTTATCGGTTGAAAAAAGGCAATGTCGAACTCCTTCTCAATCCCTTCTGCGCGGTTGATCAAGATGTTCGTATAAAGCTCTTCATGCTGCTCATAAATGTAAATCCCGGGGGTCTCGTCTGGGACAAAGCCCAGACTCTTGAGGGTCTGTGGTTCATACGGCAATGAAAACAATTTTTCGGGGGTCATTTTGAAGGTGTTCTGAATGGTTTCATTAAAGAAGCGGATGGGTGCATACAGCGGATCTTCGCCATTTTCAACTTCCAAGGCGGCACGGATCATCTGTTCTGAGTTCGCCCGATCCTGCCCATCGATGGAATATTCGCCAGTGGCGATGTCGTAGAGGTAGTTCACGGGCGGCTGGCCTTCCTTATCCATTTGGCAGAGGTAAACCTTGTGTACGTCATAGTAACCGATAGAGGTATTGTATTCATCATTCAGGTAAAGGGTCATGCGGATGATATTCTGGTTGTCTTCCCTGGATGGTGGTCCCCACTTGTCATGGGTAACAGTGAAATTGGCTAACTCGCTTTCGAAGTAAGCTTCGTGATTGTTGGGATCAAGGTTGAATCCAAGGTCTTTAAGTGTGGTAGGAATGATGAAATCTTTGTTGGCGAGGGTGGTATAGATGTTTTCGAGGGATGAAAAGTCTTCGGCGCTGCTTTTATCGAGGTAAAGGGTCTGGAGGTTCGTCAGCGAAGCCAGCGGGAAAACATCAGATATGGTTGAATTGTCGAGCAAGAGCACCTGCAAATTGCCCAGGTTCGAGAGCGCGCTGTAATCCTGCGCCTGGCTGCCGGAAAGGACCAATAGCTGTAGGTCCGTCAGCCCTGCGAGTGGCGAAACATCCGTGACGGGATTGCCAGCCAGCGACAAGGTGGTCAGTTTGGTCAGCCCAGCCAGCGGCGAAATATCGGTGACAGCATGAGAGGAGAGGTCGAGGGTTTCAAGGTTGGTGAAGTTCTCCAGTCCGCTGAGATCCTTGATCGGTGTCTCTTCTGAAATGGTGCGCTGCAATTCATTGCTGAGGTTCATTCTCGTAACTGCCTGTGCCTCAGCCAGGGTAATGTCACCTTCTTTTTTGCCCATTGTGCCGCGTATCATCGCTTCCAGCACCGGATCCACAAACTTTACGACGACGGGCGCCGATGTCTCAACTGGAGACGAGGTCGTCGTGACCTCCACAGCCGGGTTTGATGAGGTTGTTGTCACAGCGGGCGTGCTACAGGCTGCAAGGGTTATGGTCAGCAAAACGGTTATCAAAATATTATGAGGCTTCATCATTGAAAGTACTCCTTTAACAATTATGAGTGAAAATTGTGAAGGTGGGCTAACAGGTGGGCATCCTAATAATCTCCGCGATTTCTTCCGGGTAAGAAAACAACTGCACACCAGCGCGCAGCAGGGCTTCAATCTTACTGCGCGCAGAGCCCGTCTTGCCTTCGATGATCGCGCCAGCGTGCCCCATGCGGCGGTTCTCCGGTGCGGTTCTGCCTGCGACGTAGGCAAACACCGGTTTGGTGACTTGGTTCAGGATAAACTCAGCGGCCAGTTCTTCTTCGTTCCCGCCAATTTCGCCAATCAGGACAATCTGGTCGGTGTGCGGATCGGACTCAAATAAATCCAGGCATTCCACAAAACTTGTCCCCACAATCGGGTCACCGCCAATACCAACGCAGGTTGAGACACCAACCCCGGCATCTTTGAGCGCCTGAACCACCTCGTAGGTGAGCGTCCCCGAGCGGGAAACTACGCCAACTCTTCCAGGGATAGCGATGGAACCTGGGATGATGCCGGCTTTGGCTTTGCCAGGGGAAAGAATGCCAGGGGAGTTGGGTCCGATTAATCGGCTTTCGGAATGTTCCAACAATGCGCGTACTTTTAGCATGTCTTTGGTCGGAATCCCCTCAGAAATACATACAATCAAGCGAATTTCCGCTTCGATAGCCTCCATGATGGCATCTGCGGCAGCGTAAGCCGGCACAAAAATTACGCTGGTATCTGCCTGCGTGGACTCCCTGGCATCCTGGACGGTGTCGAATATCGGTACTTTATCCCCGAGCACCCACTCGCCGCCGTGCCCGGGCGAGGTCCCCGCGACGATGTTTTTTGCGTAGGCGTACATACGTTCACTATGATATAGACCTTCGCGTCCAGTGATTCCCTGGACGAGAATACGGGCGTTTTCGTTCAATAGGATCGTCATGCCAACACCTGCCGGGATTCCCGAACGGCTGTTTCCGCAGCTGACATCAAGGTATTTGCCTGAAGAAGCTGTGGGTACTGTTCCAGAATCTTTTTTCCTTCCTCCGCGTTTGTTCCTGCCAGACGCACAACGATTGGCAGATTGCGCGGTATTTCGTTAATAACCGACGCCAGACCTTTCGCGACCTCATCACAACGCGTGATTCCACCGAAAATATTAATCAGGACAGAGCTTACTTTGGGATCCTTCATAATGATCGAGAGCGCTGCAGCCACCTTGTCAGCCGTCGCGCCGCCGCCGATGTCGAGGAAATTGGCTGGCTCACTGCCAGCCTGTTGGATGCAGTCCATGGTAGCCATTGCCAGACCTGCGCCATTGACCATGCAGCCGATATTTCCGTTTAATTGAATGTAATTCAGGCCAAACTTGCGGGCTTCCTGCTCGGTAGGGGTTTCCACAATTTGGTCGGACAATTCTAGAAAGTCTTTTTGCCGGTAAAGGGCGTTATCATCGATAGTCATTTTTCCATCCAGCGCCATTAACGTTCCTTCCGGTGTAACCACCAGCGGATTGATTTCAACCAGGGTGGCATCCAAACGGTCAAACAGCTTCCAAAGCGCGGCAGCAATCTGCTGCAACGCTTTCCAGAGTGAGGAGTCAATTCCAAGCCTGGAGGCCAGCGCACGGACTGTATAATTCTGCAGACCCAACAAAGGATTAATTGCTGCTTTTTCAATGTTGTCAGGGGAGGTAAGGGCTACTTCTTCGATTTCTATGCCGCCCGTAGAGGATAGAATAAGAATTGGTTTCGCCAGCGAGCGGTCGTTCACAATGCCGAGATAGAACTCGCGGGAGAAATCAACTGCTTTTTCAACCAACAGGCGCTGCACCGGAATCCCGCGGATCTGGCTGTTCAAGATCAGGTTAGCAGTCGTCTCTATTTCAGCTTCACTCCTGACTAGTCGGATACCTCCAGCTTTTCCGCGCCCGCCTGAAAGTACCTGGGCTTTTAGAACTACAGGATACCCGATTTCGGCAGCCATCTGCCGAGCTTCAATAGGGGAATTGGCTAATCCAGATTTTGGTATGGGGATTCCTTCACGAGCGAATAACAATTTTGCCTGATATTCGTAAAGCTTCATTGCACTCCAGTAGAGCTTTTTACTAATTTTACTCCATGTAGATAAAAAAGCAGCCCGGCTTTGTTCCGGGCTGCCTGGTTGTTACACAAAATCCTAGCCTTTCAGGAAATCCTGTAGAGCTTCTTTACTGATTCTAAAGGCGCTGCCGATCTTGCGCGCCTTCAGGTCTCCGGCAGTGATGGCAGCCAGCACGTCTTCCTCCGAGACTTTCAGGAATGTCGCGGCTTCCGAGGGGGTCATTACATCCGGCATGGCAGGTACGGCGGCTGCGCCTGCGCCAGCAGCTGCAGGAGTCTGCCCAGCCTGGGTCATTCCCGCCAGCGAACCGCTGAGTGCGTTTCCAATTCCCATGCCCGCGCCGATCCCGGCGGTCAGACCAGCGCCGCCCGAAGGATTCTGCGCAGCATCCCGCATGGCGTCCGCGGCTTGCAGCTGGGTGTAGGTCTGCATGTCCAGCATACCCATCTGGCGCAATTCCTCTGCGGATTTGTCAGAAGGCTTCAGGTTGCCAATGTAGAATGACTTCAGCAACAATCCGATGGCGAGGAAATCATCCTGAGATTTTGCCCGGACAGCGGCACCCAACTCTTCCGTCAGACCAATCAATTCCATCACGTTGCTCTTGGCGGTTGTTTCGCCGAGAACATCCTGCAGCTTGGAAAGCAGCATGGTGCGCAGACGGGTTTCAATGTCAGAGGTGCGGTAAGCGCCTTGCGCGCCGACCAACTGTGTCACAAACTGCTGGGGGTCTTTTACCTGGAAGCTGTAGGTACCGAAGCCCTGCAGCAGCGCGATTCCCAGGCCAACGCCAGGGTTCCGCACGATGATTGGTTGGGGGGTACCCCATTTCCGGTCGGGGAATTCCCGCATGGAAACATAATAGACTTCAGCCGTGAAGGGTGTCCGCCCGCCAAAGGCCTGACCCAGGAGATTGGTCAGAAGGGGGACATTGGCGGTTGTGATCGTGTGTCGGCCTGGGCCTAACACATCCAGCGCACGCCCATCTCGGAAGAACACTACGTTTTGGGATTCACGGACGATAACTTGCGAGCCAAAGCGTAAGTCTGCAACGCCGGTTTCTGGAAAGCGATGGACAATCTCATCGGCCATCTCGCTTGGATATTCAACAACATCAAAAATTCTTGTCATTTTGATTCCTCCAAATTAATTGCATCATCAAATGTCAGGCGGCCGCGATGCCTTTAAGCACGTCCGACCGCTGATTAAAGGTTTCCACGCAAGACTGCGCAACAGTGGTAAGGTTCTTGATCGCTGCCGGCAGTCCGTCAGTACCGATGGAAGATTCGACGTTGTCGATCGCGTGGGCGACTGTTTCACCCAAGCCGAGCAGTTGATTATCGAACTGATAGACCTGAGCCAGATCGTCTTCCTTGATCTTGACGGCGTCAAAGATGCCTGCATACCCGTAGGACGCCGTGCGTACGCGGTCAATGAATTGGCGCAGCTTAATTGCGGCAGCTTCCAGGTCGTCAATGTATGCCAATCCGCCCTGGGAAATTAAATCCCGCTGAAGACCGGATACACGTTGGTACTGCGTTTCAAACTCCAGCGCAACCTGTTCCCGCAGCAGCTTATCGGACATTCTGCGGTCCCCGCGTTCAACATAGCCATTAAATCCTGGAATCTTCGCGATGAGCTTTTTGAAGAAATCCTGTTCACCGACTACTTTATCAAAAATATCACTCATTTTTGCTCCTTTTAAACCGAATAGTGACGATTCTTTAGTATCATACAGTAATACAGGGTAAAAGACAACAGATTATATATTGGGTTTATGGCGTGTCAGCAAAGTAATTATAATAGAGATTAAATTCTTAGTCTGCGGAGAACCTGATGCGTTCACAATCCCCCAAAGGTTGGGGTCCAGTAGAGTACATCCTGCTGGTCATTCTGATTTTTCTGGTAATTTTTACCATCCTTTCCCTGTTCTGGCCGGCTATCCAGCTATTCTACAATGCCAACCTGAAGTAAGCAATGGCAGATAAATACGCGCTGCAACTGAGCGGTTATAAGGCACTATGGAATGCCATTGATTGGGTTTTCCCGCCAAAGTGCGTGGGATGCGGCGCGGAAGGGCAGCAGATTTGCCCGGACTGCCTGCAAAAAATCCAATATACCAGCCGGGATAGCTGCATCTACTGCGGACGCAGTTTGCCTGTGCGTGGAATATGCCCACGCTGCCGGCAGCATCCTCCGGTTTACCAGGAAGTACGCAGTTTGGCTGGATTTGAAGGCGTTATCCGTGAAATTGTTATTAATCTAAAATACAGGTCCGACCTGGGCTTATCCCTCGTGGCGGCGGAGATGATGGCTGGATTGGTCCAGAGGGAAAACTGGCAGCTCGAAATGGTTGTGCCTGTTCCTCTCAATGAAAAACGGCGCAAACAGCGCGGATACAACCAGGCCGCCGCGCTGGCATTTCCACTGTCGCTGCTTCTAAAGCTTCCGCTGCGCAGCAAAGCGCTGATACGCATTCGCGACACAAAGTCCCAGGTCCATCTAAACTCCGCGGAGAGGAAAGCAAATGTTCAGGGCGCTTTTCTAGCCGACCCGCTGCTGGTACGGGGGAGCAGGGTACTGCTCGTGGATGATGTCTATACTACCGGAGCCACCTTAAATGCTGCCGCCGAAGCCTTGTGCAGCGCGGGCTGCAGCGATGTTCGGGTGGTGACCCTGGCCAAAGCGTTGGACCATCACAAAGAAGTTGAAATTGCGACTCCAAACAAGGTATAATTTGGGCATAACCCAGAGGAGGTGCCTATGACACTGAAAATCGATGTTTTCACGAAAGATTTAGACCTCACGGACAAAATTCACGAATACACTATAAAGAAAGTTTCCAGATTGCAAAGGTTCCTGAACGAAATCGGGGACTGCAGGGTGGACCTGGCTTACGCCAAGACCGCCAGAAATGCCTCGGACCGCTTTATCGCTCAGATCACAATCCGGGGAAAGGGGTTTATTCTACGCTCGGAAGAGCGCGCTGACGGGATTTTTGCTGCCATAGACGCAACCGTGGACAAGATGACCCGCCAGATCGAGCGCTTTAAGGGCAAACGTTGGGATCATCGTACTGAAGGCGCGGCTGAAGTCACGTCCGAACCGGAAGAGGAGCTGGAAGATGAAGTTGCACCCTTAATTGTGCGCCGGAAGAGCTTTACGCTTACTCCCATGGACGAAGCAGAAGCGCTTGAACAACTGCAGTTGCTTGGTCATGAGGATTTCTTTGTGTTTTTCAACGCGAACACCAACAAGATCAACGTGCTCTACAAGCGGCGCGATGGAACCTATGGTTTAATCGATCCAATTGTAGGGTAAGCTTATACAACGTTTAGGCAGCCCTATTATAGGGCTGCCTTTTGATTAATATACAGCCAGGAGAAACTATGGATTGCGAAAAACCTTTATTTCAAGCGGCAGACCTCTTTTGCGAGACTGAGATGGATTTTGACAAGATACAGCGCGCGACCACCAAAATACTGGAAGGCATTGGTGAAAACCCGGAGCGCGAGGGATTGCTCAAGACGCCTTCGCGCGTAGCGAAAGCCTATGGTGAAATTCTGGCTGGCTATCGGATGAATCCTGAGGAACTGGTCAACAACGCCTTATTCACCGTAAATTACGACGAGATGGTCATTATCAAGGGAATTGAGTACTACAGCATGTGCGAGCATCACATGCTGCCATTCTACGGAGTTGTACATGTAGCGTATATTCCATCGGATAAGGTCATTGGGCTGTCAAAGATCCCCAGGATTGTTGAGATGTTTTCAAGGCGCCTGCAGGTGCAGGAGCGCATGACCATCCAGATCGCGGATTTTATCCAGGAGACATTGCAGCCAAAAGGCGTGGCGGTGATTGCCGAAGGAAAGCATCTGTGCATGATGATGCGCGGCGTTAAGAAGCAGGACGCCAGCATGACGACTTCCCACATGATTGGCGCTTTCAGAGAGCAGCTTTCAACGCGGATGGAATTTCTTAACCGAATCTCTGCCGAGTTGAGGCTTTAGGGAGCGCTTTTCCGGCGGAAGATCTCAACACCAACGCGGGCTGTGTTGGACACTTTTTTGGGCTTCTCAACACGGATACGCACTGTTTCAAGGGGAAAGCTGGCGAGGAGGTACTTGCTGAGATGTTCTGCCAATGCTTCGACAGTATGATATTGCGTGTTGGAAACCTGTTCGCTCACCGTCCGGGCAATTGTTGCGTAGTTGACTGTGTCAGCGATGCTGTCGCTCACTCCGGCTTTGCGCAGATCCAGAAAAAGGGTCAGATTGATGAACAGAATTTGCGGTTTATCACGTTCTGGATGTTTGACACCTATGATACCGGTAGTCTGTAAATCGCTAATAATGATTTTATCCATATCAACCTCTGCAATATTGTACATCGATTGGGATAACCTGTGAAAATTGTTTGCTTTTCAATCAACCCGGTTTTTCCAGACCGCATCACGGGCGGCGCTTCAAAACACCTGATGCGTTTGATAGCGCACCTCGCGGAGAAGGGACACAAGGTTGTTTTGCTGGCAGCTGAAGCCGTTGGCGGACAGGAAGCATTCAGGCTTGGAGAAAACATTCAGGTAAAACCCATTTTACCTTTTCATCTGCCTTTTCCCCAACCGTATCTTGTCGCGCCGGGAGACCTGGCACAAATTTGTGAATTGATTGGCGAGGAATTACGCACAGCGGACAGATTCTACATCCATGACGGCGAACTGTTGTTACCATTTTTGTACAGCACGGTTCCAACAATAAGTTCCTTCCGGGATAATTTCTACCCGGAATCCATACTTGGTTCCTTCATCAGCCAGGCGGACGCGATTATAGCCGTCTCACACTTTTCCGCGGACACGCTCAAAGCTTCAGCGGGCAGAGTTCTGCCGGATATCTCGTCGCGAATTCACACCGTGCTAAACGGGTTGGATACTGAGGTCTTCTACACGACTGACCCAGCGCCATTTTATACCCGTTTTGGACTAAACCCGCGAGATCAAAGCATTATCCTGCATCCGCATCGCCCGGAACCAGGCAAAGGCCTGTTTGAAACCATTCAGGTCGTGGACACACTGAAAAACGCGTATGGTTTTAACAACATTAAGGTTTTGGTGCCGCAATGGCTTGATGTGATGAATGGTGAGGCTGAAAGCAGCTTTCACAGTCAAATTTCCGCAGAATTAACAAATCGCGGCTTGTCCGGTAACTTCATCTTTCACGAATGGGTTAGCCAGTCCGAGATGGCTGCGTATTACTCTGCCGGTCAGCTTACACTTTGCCTTGGAAATATGGTGGAAGCCTTCGGGAATGTTGCCTACGAATCATTGATTTGCGGAACGCCCTCCATCGCTGCGAGGGTTGGCGTGCACCGCAGCCAACTGCCAGACGACCTGCTGACGAAAGTAGATTACGGCGATACAGCCGCTGCAGCAGCTGCAGCGGCTGGGATTCTTCAAACAAAAACCCGGGTGGGAGGCGAGCGCCTGGAAAGAATCCGGGAAACTTTCTCGCTAAGCCGGCAGTTGGAGACTTACGAGCGCATTATTTGCGAGGCAGAAAAGCGGAATATTCCCGAAGCTGAGCCGCTGCAAGCAGGTCCGAGCAGCACTTTTTTGCTGGCGCCATGGTGCTACGCGAGCGGGAAGGGAATATTCCACGATTACCATGCCCGGTACTACCAGCTTCCGGAACTCCAACATCTGCTGGAAAAAACGAATAAAATCAGCCCCGAAGCGCGTAAACGTTTTGGAGTATCGAATGAATCAGTATTGGGCTGGTACAAGCTCGGACTGATAATTCCAGTTCGGATTTAAATCCCTTCCCCGCCGTCAACACGAATAATCGTTCCGGTCATAAAATCCTGCCAGAGGATATGCAGGACGTTTTCCGCAATAATTTCCGGGCTGCCCACGCGCTTCAGGGGGATGCGCCTTTCCGCGAGGGCTTCCATATCGGTATCTTCGCGGCCAGCCAGAGGCAGCATTACTCCCGGCGCAATCGCGTTGACGGTGATTCGGGGGGCAAGTTCCAGCGCGAACATGAGGGTCATCTCATTCACCGCCGCTTTCGTGAGCCGATATGCAAAATGGTCAGGCTGATGCCGGAACACTTTGGCATCCGAGATGTTGACGACTTTTCCAGTTAAACCTTCAGGTAATTGAGCGGCGAACGCGCGAATTAGCAGTACCGGAGCAAAAAGGTTGAGCCGGAACTGCTTCTCGAGCAGCTCCGATGTGGTATCCATGCCTTTTCCGCTCAAGTAAATCGCGGAATTGTTGATCAGGATATCCAGATGCCCGAACTCGGCTGTACCGAAGCTTACCAGCGCGCGCAGTTCATCCGGGTTGGTCAGATCCGCCCGATAGGTCAGCGCTTTTACACCCAAAGTGGCAGCGTAATCCCTGACTTCCTCTGAGCCCTCAGCTGAGCTGTTGTAATGCAGAACAAGCTGGCAGCCATTTTCAGCCAGCGCGCGTGATATCGCCTTTCCAAGGCGCACACCGCTGCCGGTCACCAACGCGGTTTTTCCTGCTATTTCCACTTTGTGCTCCTTCACCAGTCATGGGCTGACAGCGATATCTGTCAGCCCTTTGTTGTCAATTTTTTGGTTGGTTTCAAACTATTGTATAATTTTCCGATGGAGTTGACAAGAAGCGTATGGAGGCTGCATGAGCAAAGTGCTTGCCGTTGATCCCGGAGAGGTTCGGATCGGGATCGCGATCAGTGACGAAACCGGTACGCTTGCCCGTCCGCTCACCATCCTCCGCCATGTTTCCAGGTCAGATGATGCCCGCCGAATTGTTGAATTGGCACAGCAAGCAGAGGCCGGCGCGATTGTGGTGGGCCTGCCCCTGGATGCGCAAGGCGAGGTCGGCCCCAAAGCGCGTTCAGCGCTGAGGTTGGTAGAAGCCCTGCGCGCAATCTGCCAGATGCCGGTCATCCCCTGGGATGAAAGCTTTTCCTCCCAAAAAGCGGCTGAAATCCGAATTCAGGCCGGTGTAAGGCGAAGAACACGCGCAAAACCGATTGATGATCTGGCGGCGGCAGTGATTTTGCAGGATTACCTGGATAGACAACAGGCTGGTGGAGAATTGGCATGAAAGGAAATGAGCGGCGTTCCCGGTTTCCAATATTCCTGCTTGCGCTCATCCTTATCCTGGGCGCCGCGCTTGCGTATGGGGTGGTGTGGGCGCCTGCCAGAGCAAAGGCTCTGTTTGGTCCTGCAGATGCCCGCCTGAATTTGCTCCAGCGCAGCAGGTCAGCGCTGGCCTTGCTGGATGCGCGTGATGAACTGTTGAGCAGCCGCGGTGATGCAGGTAATTCCGGGAAGTTTTCGATCGAAGCGGATGAGTCTGTGCGGGCAATCTGCACGCGGTTGGAAGTGGAAGGATACGTTTCCTCTGCGGACGCAGTCTGCACATTTTTGACCTATGCCGGACTTGACCGCATGGTCCAGGCTGGGACATTCACGTTATCCGAAAACCTCACATCAGTTGAGATTGCCCGCCGTATCGCAGACCCTGCCGCCCGCGATATCTCCCTGCGGGTTTTTGCCGGCTGGCGGATGGAAGAGATCGCCGCTGCCGTGGATGCATCGGGTTTCATCTTCAGCGGCGAGGAATTCCTGAACCTGGCTTTAAATCCGCCCTCAGAATCCCGCACCTTGCTGAACCTGCCTGAATCTGCCACACTGGAGGGATATTTCCTGCCGGATTCGTATAGTTTTGAGCCGGATATCCCGCTTGAAAGCATGATTCCAGTCATGTTAGCACGCTTCGCCAGCGCGGCGCAGGATTCCCGTTTGCAGGAAGGTCTGGCGCGCCAGAATATCAGCTTGCATCAGGCAGTCACACTCGCCTCAATCATCGAACGCGAAACCCGGGCGGACGAAGAGAAAGGGCGGATTGCTTCGGTGTTCTACAACCGTCTGGCTGCCAATATGCGCCTGGAAACCGACCCGACCGTGCAATATGCTCTGGGATATGACAGCGCTGCGGGCACGTGGTGGAAAAGCCCGCTATCCCTGGACGATCTGGCCATAAACTCTCCTTACAACACTTACCTATACCAGGGTTTGCCGCCAGGGCCGATTTCCAACCCTGCAATGACGACTATCCTTGCGGCGGTGCAGCCGGAGGAGACGCCTTATTATTTCTTCAGGGCCCGCTGTGACGGAAGCGGCACGCACGTATTTTCTGTTACGTATGAAGAGCATCTCAATAATGCATGTCCTTAAAACTTCGGAGGAAGAATGATTACATTAGGCATAGATATTGGCGGCTCCGCCACAAAAGGGGCCTTGGTGGATACTGAGACGGGAAAGATGGTTTCTGAACGCGTCCGCTTTGAGACGGAAGTACCGGTGAAACCCAAAGAAGTTGCCGCGCTCGCCGAAAAAATCCGCAAGAAATTGGGCTATCATGGCATTATTGGCGCAGGATATCCAGGTGTCGTGAAAAAAGGCGTGGCATTAACCGCCGCCAACCTTCACAAGAACTGGATTGGTACGGACATCGCGGCCTTGCTATTCAATCAAACCGGGCAAATTACTACTGTGCTGAACGATGCAGACGCCGCCGGTCTGGCTGAGATGCGTTTTGGAGTGGAAGAAGCGCGTCAATACAGAACCGTGCTGTTTCTCACGATCGGCACAGGTATTGGCTCCGCACTGTTTGTGGACGGACACCTGATCCCCAATACCGAGCTCGGGCACCTGAAAATCCGCGGGAAAGACGCGGAGACCCGCGCATCTGATGCTGCCCGGCAGAGAGATGACATGAGCTGGAAGGAATGGGGAAAGGCTTTCACTGAAGTATTACGGACTTACGAATTCCTGTTTAACCCGGATTTGTTCATTCTTGGCGGCGGCATCAGCTCTAAATATGAAAGTTATGCGGAGTACCTGAAGGTAAAAACAAAAATTCTTCCCGCCAAGCTGGAAAATATGGCGGGAATCATCGGCGCAGGGATGGCCGCTAAGGAAGCTTCAGTTCAGAAAACCTAAGAAAGCAGAGCTTCGTAACCGGGACCGTTTTCAAAGAAGTCCCGGTTAATCCGGATGAATTCGGTCAGATCGACAATCTCCCCAGGCGCGAGAACGCGCGTGGCAGGGATATGCACCGGGTCGCCTTCGTAAGTGAAAGTATCCAGGGGTTTTACGTATCCAGGCGTGCCTACAGGTGCGCTAAGCACTTCGCCACCGGTAGCGACGTAGGACTGGGGAACATCATGCAGGGTGAAAATCGCACCGTATGGACACTCGGGTAGACAAGCTCCGCAGTCGATGCAAGTATTCGGATCAATATAGTAAAGAGGGTGTTTTTCCTCAGGTTTGCCGGGAACAATACAAGCTACCGGGCAAGCAACCACGCAGCCGCCGTCCCGCAAGCATAAATTGGTAATTACATATGCCATTTTTCACTCCAGCGGTAAAATCATCGCATTAGTTTAACACAGTTCCAAAAGGTTACCAATTGTCTCAAACCAAGCGCTTCAGCTCCTTTATCTTACTCTTCATCGCAATCCTGGCTGTGTCAACCGCAGCAATTCTAATTCGCCTTGTGAATAATCAGGCGTCCGCATTAGTCATTGCAACATACCGCCTTGTATTCTCAGCGCTCCTAAGCGGGTTGGTATACCTGGCAGGACCGCACAACCGGAGCAATCTCTCCAAAAGCAACCTGATATGGATGACGCTTGCCGGGGCATTCCTGGCGGCACATTTCGTCGCCTGGATCAGTTCGCTAGAGCTTATCAGCGTCAGCAGTTCGGTCATCCTGGTCACCACCACGCCGCTGTGGGTAGCTTTGCTCTCCCCGTTAGTGCTCAAAGAAAAGGTTCAGCGCAGTTTCTATGTGGGGATGCTGTTTGCCCTGCTGGGGGGTATCATTATCGCGCTCAGCAGTTCCTGTAAGCTCACAGCTTCTGGTCTGGTCTGCGCGCAAAGCCAATCCGGCATTAATACCCAGACTATTCAAGGCATGCTGCTGGCATTGCTTGGAGCGTGGATGGCTTCAGGGTATATGTTGATCGGAAGGAAAATCCGGGCTGAAACCGACAATTCCCAGTATACGCTGGTCGTTTACGCCAGCGCGGCGCTAATCCTTTTATTTATGTCAGTTTTTCGCGGTGAGAAGCTGTTTGGTTACTCTTCGAGCGCTTATCTGATATTTTTGGCAATGGCGCTTGTTCCCCAGACGCTCGGACACTCAGTATTGAACTATACTTTGAAATTCCTCCCCGCCACAGTAATTTCGATGGCGCTCTTAGGTGAGCCTATTGGTTCAACGATCCTGGCGATTGTATTCCTCAAAGAAATACCGTCAACGTTGGAAGTCGTTGGCGGTATTCTGATTTTGATCGGAATTACGGTTTCTGTGCTGCCCTCAAAAGCCTCTAATGGGGTTTAACCGAGCCGCTCAGATCAGCATTTAGTTTTGCAGTATAACGTGCTTTTTCCTCTGCAGGTAAGCGGCTGTAAAGCAGGTTCATCTCCCACAACCGCTTTTTCAGCTGCTCTGTCAGCGCGTTTGGCGGCATCCGCCAGGACCAGTTTCCGCTCTGCGAGCCGGGCAAATTCATGCGAGCTTCGGCACCCAGAGAAAGCAGGTCCTGCATGGGGGCTACCACATACCTGGCAACAGTTTGCCAACAGGCGCGGATCATGGACCAGGCGATGTCCTCTCCTGAGACGTTCAAGTACCGGCGGCAAAAATCCTTTTCCCGCGCCGAGGCCTGGTCGTACCAACCCTTGGCTGTATTGTTATCGTGCGACCCGGTATATGCAAAGCAGTTGACTGGGTAGTGGTGCGGGAGGAAGTCGTCTTCAGGATCGCCTGTGAAAGCGAACTGCAGAATTTTCATGCCCGGAAGTTCGAAACGGTCGCGCATCTCTTCCACGTCGGGTGTAATCACGCCAAGGTCCTCGGCGATGATTGGCAGTTTGGGGAATGCATGCTGCAGTTCTTCAAACAATTCTATCCCAGGACCTTTGACCCACTCACCCTGGCGGGCTGTGAGCTTGCCGAAGGGTACATTCCAGGCTGCGGCAAAACCTCGGAAGTGATCCAGGCGGATTTTATCGACCAATCCCAACACGGAAGCCATGCGGTCTTTCCACCATTGATAGCCGTTAGCTTTGTGCACCGGCCAATCGTACAGCGGATTGCCCCACAGCTGTCCGTCCGCAGAAAAATAATCCGGGGGGACGCCAGCTACAACGGTTGGGTTAAGCTCAGCGTCCAGCAGGAAAAGTTTAGGGTTGGCCCACACGTCAGCGCTGTCCTGCGCGATGACGAAAGGAATGTCGCCGATAATCTGGATTCCCTGATCATGAGCGTACTGCTTCAGGGCGTTCCATTGGCGGAAAAACAGAAACTGGCTGAACTGATGTTTTTCAATCTGGGAGCGTTTCTCGCGGGAAAACTCCTCAAGTGCGCTTGTTTCCCGGAATTTAAGCGGTTTGGGCCACAGGTTCCAGGGTTCTCCGTTCTGACTTTCTTTAATCGCCATAAAAAGGCTGTAATCTTCCAACCAGGCTCGGTGTTCAGCGCGGAAACTATCAAATTCCTCGACCAATTTGGATGGGCGGGTGAGCAGTTCATAATTCACGTATGCCCGGTCCAGAATGGTGTTCTTCCAAATGATCGCGGGGCCAAAGTCGACGCGTTCAGCCGGGAACTTTGGGCGGTCCCTGAGGTCATCCAATGACAATAAGCCGTCCTCCAAGAGCAGAAGGGGGCTTACCAGGAAGGGATTGCCCGCAAAAGCAGAAAAACATTGGTAAGGAGAATCACCGTAGCCGGTCGGGCCGAGCGGAAGAATCTGCCACATCTGGCAGCCGCTGCCCTTCAAGAAGTCAATCCAACGGTAAGCTTCTGGACCTAAATCCCCGATTCCATCCGGTCCGGGAAAGCTTGTGGGATGGAGAAGCACGCCTGAAAACCGAGTAGTCTGCATATCCTCACCTCTGTTGTTATTCTTTTATTAGTTCCTGATAACTATTCCAGTAATTCTGCGCAGATGCCTTCCATGAGAAGTCACCCTGCATAGCATTGTTCATTAATCTCGTCCAGGCGTCCTTATCACGGAATAGCAGAATGGCTGAATTCAACGTGTTCACCAGTCCCTCATAAGTTTTTTCCGTGAACAGGAAACCTGAAGCTTTCTCCGGGTCCTTTTGATAGTTGATGATGCTGTCTTGCAAACCGCCGGTGGCGCGCGCTATCGGAATGCTGCCGTAACGCATTGCGATCATTTGTGAAAGACCGCATGGTTCATAAAGCGAGGGCATGATGAAAATATCTCCGGCTGCGTATATTTTATGCGCCATTCGCTCGTCAAATCTCAGCAAGCTGACAATTTTCCGGGGGAATTGGCGCATCAGGTCGGCAGCCCTGGCTTCCAGGTCCGGGGCACCGGTTCCCAATAAAACCATTTGCCAGGATTTACGCACGTTTTCCGGTATCGCGTCAAAAATCAACCCAATGCCTTTCTGGTAATCCAAGCGGCTGACAACTGTCAGCAGTGGAATTTCAGGGTTTTCTTCCAGGTTGAGTTCGCGCTGCAGAGCAGCCTTGTTTTGCGCTTTCCCGCTGAGATCCTTGGAGTCATAGTGATGCAGAATGTATGGATCGACAGCCGGGTTCCAGATTTTTGTGTCGATGCCGTTAAGAATTCCCGTGAGTTTGTGCTTGTTTTTCTGAAGGTATTCATGCAACCCGCAGCCAAAATCGCGAGTCTGTATTTCCCGGGCGTAGTTGGGCGACACAGTAACAATCTGGTCAGCGGCGGAGATTCCGAGCGGTAGGGGTGTCAGGCGGGCCCAATCCGGCAGGTCCGCGTCACTGCTGAGAGGGAACCCAAGTTCTGTTATCGCAAATTCTGAGCCGTAGCCGTTAAAGGGCAGATTATGAATGGTCAGCAGGCTGCGGGTTTTGCCAAAGAATGGGTCTTCTTTATACAAGGTCTTTAACGCATATATAGCCAGGGCGGTGTGCCAGTCGTTGGCGTGCACAATATCCGGCTGCCAGCCCAGGAAGCGGGCGGCCTCCAGGAGCGCAACAGAAAACGCAGCATACTTGCGTCCATCCAGAGCTGGGTCCCCGTGATAAACCGGAGAATTATGGTTGAACACCTCGCTGTCCAGGAGGTATGTTTTTAATCCTTGCAGCTCAGTTACAAAAAGTTCAACAGAGAAAGCTTTCGTCCCATAAGGAACTGAAAAGGTGCCCAGCAAACCCAAAGGCGGGTCTTTCCGCTTGATATCCGCGTGGAAGGGAAGGAAAAGGCGAATATCCAGCTCATTCCCGGCTTCTTCCGCCAGGGCGCCGGGCAGCGCGCCGGCAACGTCGCCCAGACCGCCCACTTTTACCAGCGGAGAAGCTTCCGCGCTGGCAAATAGGACTTTGATTTTTCCCGGACTGCGCATCGTGTTCCTAAAGTTCTTCCACGAGGTGGATGTAATCTTTTGTGACCAGCGGCAGGGAGCCCAAACCCAGGGTTTCCAGCAGCTCGCGCATCAGAAGTGTCTTGTTCCGAGCGTCCTGCCGGCTCCAGGTGCGGCTCTTGATTTCTACAAACTTGCCGAGTTTTGGTTTAGTCACCTTATCCAGGTTGATGAAAAACTCGGTGTCATGGAATTTGACAAGATAGCGCAGGCGGCTCTTTTCTATTTCAACCAATTCTGAGGGCTTGAAGTACTCGGTGTAAAAACGCAAGCTATGCACCGCGGGGGCAAGGTACCTAGAGCGGGAGAGCATAATCTTATCGCCCGCATAGGCGCCCTCTTGTGCATCGCGCAGCGCGCTTTCAGGCTCTCCGAGCAGGGTAAGGCGCGAGCGCACGCTGGTAATTTCGTCGTTCTTTCCGATGAATTCATCCTCACGATAGCGCAGCCTGCCTTGCCCGGGGTCCTCAAAGTTGAAGTAATTATCATACTCATGGTAATGGCGGGTGCGAACAATCTGGATTTCAGGCGTATCGAGCGCGGCCAGTATAGGTTCCAAATCGTCAACACGCACTTTGGCCTGAACCTCAAAGCTTTCTTCCTCAGCCGCGCCGCCGATGGCGATCAACTTGGAGAGCACCGATTCCTCGCGGTTCTTCAGGAAGCGGTCAATATCTTCAGCAACCAGACTGGCCTGGCGGATTAATTCTGCCTCATCCAGGGTCAGCAATTTTCGCGCGCGCATTAGCCATCTACCGTCGACCATCACATCTGTGATATCGGTAGATTTTGCGGCATAGATAATTTGCGCGTAGATATTCTCAGAATCCCGACGGAAACGCGGCTGGTTGTGCAGCGGGGAAATATCCAGCAGAATCAGGTCTGCGCGTTTCCCCTTTTCCAGGCTGCCGGTAATATCAGCAATGTGCAGCGCCTTTGCGCCGATGCAGGTTGCCATAGCCAAAGCCTGGCGGGCAGGCAGCGCGGTGGGGTCTTCCGCTACGGCCTTGGCGACAAAGCTTGCCAGGCGGATTTCATCGATCATATCCAGGTCGTTATTAGAAGCCGTGCCATCAGTACCAATGCCTACATTCGTGTTCAGTTCCAGCATGCGCGCGATAGGGGCAAAACCGGAGGCGAGCTTGAGATTAGAAGACGGGTTATGGGCGATACCAACGCCCGCGTGCTGCATACTGCGGATTTCCCCCTCATCCACGTGCACGCAGTGGGCAGCTATAAGCTTGGTTTCCAGCATTCCGAACTTGCGCACATACGGGATTACGGGCATGCCCTGCTCCTGCCGCAGATTCTCTACTTCAGAAAGGGTCTCAGAAACGTGGAAATGCACAGGCACGTCGTATTTTTTTGCCATATCACATAAGGCGGTCAAGATTTCCGGGGTGGTTGTGTAGACCGCATGCGGGGCAATAGCCGGAATAATCAGCGGATGTCCCTTCCATTTTTTAATCAAATCCTCGCACAGCGCGATGGCAACCTCGTATGAGGGGGCATCCGGAGCGGGATATTTCATGACAGTCTGACCTACCAAGGCGCGTAAACCGGCTTCATTGGTCGCTTCCGCGACGGCGTCCTCAAAGTAGTACATGTCGTTGAAACAGGTAATCCCTGAGCGTATAAACTCAGCACAAGCCAGTTTAGTGCCCAGGCGCACGAATTCCGGGGTGACAAATTCACGTTCGACCGGCATCATATAACCCATCAACCAGACGTCCAGGCGCAGGTCATCCGCCAGACCGCGCAGCAGGGTCATTGGAACATGTGTATGCGCGTTGATTAAACCCGGCATGAGCACTTTTCCGCCGCAATCCAACACCTCTTCCGCCTCGTAACCGCTCAGGATGTCTTTTTCATTACCAGCCGCGAGAATTTTTTGGGCGCTAATGGCGACAGCGCCGGGTTCATAAATGTTGTAGTCGCCGTCCATGGTGAGCACGATGGCGTTGGTGAGGATTTGTTCTGCGCGTTCCATTTTTCTCCTTTAGTAATTGAGGAAGTAGTGGCGAATTGCGTCCAGCGCTGAGTTTACTGTCCAGATCTGACCGTCGCCAGGAGGGCCACCGTACAAGCGCTGTTGGATTTTTTCTGTATCCGCTGCTTCCAGTATCTGGGTGAGATTCTGTTTATCACTTTCAGAGATTAACATTACTCCAAGCGCAAGCGTGCTGTTTTGCTGGGATTTTGCGTCCACCACCAGCGCTTTAAGTGTGTCCACTGAAATTTTACCGTCAATGAACTCCCCGCTAACCCGTTCAGGAGCGTACTTTTTTAACCTTGCCAGGATTTCTCCCTTGGTCCCTACCTCAATCAGGGTTAATGTCGCGTCGTTTTGCGCGAGGATATTTGCCACCGCCTCTTCCAGGGTAGTGTCATTCTCTCCATAAATGTAGTTTCCCAGTTTTTCCCGGATCAATTTGAGCACAGGCGCCATCATATTTTCTGCCTCCACGGCAGAGTCCGCCTTGGCTGTCACGCGGATATCAGTCTGTCCGGGATGCGCGAGCAGTCCAACAGTCGGGTTGCTGAGCTTTTCCAGGTCGCCAATCAATTCGTCAATACTGGATTCGCTTTTAAATATCGTATGGATTACCCAGGGTTTGATAACGGTTTCCTGCAGTCCATAGCGCTCCTTGAGGTACCCGAGCACAAAATTCTGCATCAGGTATTCCATCTCGCGCGGAACGCCCGGCAGAGAGATCACCGTTTTGGTTCCGAGCTCAAAGGCAAAGGCCGGCGCAGTGCCAACGGCGTTCTTTATGGCAATACTGTTCGCGGGGATAAATGCCTGGCGCTTATTATTTTCGGTTGGGGTGCGGTTATAGCGGCCAAACCAGTCCTGAATCTGCTGCCAAAGTTCTTCATGGTACACGAGGGGAACATTAAATACCTTAGCTACTGCCTCGCGGGTCGGGTCATCCACAGTCGGTCCGAGGCCGCCGGTCGTAATTACGATATCTGCGCGCATCAGGGCTTCCTGAAGGGTCGCGGTAATGCGCTGGACGTTATCCCCTACAGTTGTCAGACGGTACAGGTCCACGCCAATATCACGCAGCGCCAGGGCGATATAACGTGAGTTCGTGTCGTGAATTTCACCCAGAAGCAATTCAGTACCGATAGTAACAATTTCCGCAACAGCCATAAAATACGTCCTTCCCGCGTGGTTTAATTTTACAATTCTATCTTACTTTTACTGAAATTACCGAAATTCTACCGTTGACAGAAATTCTACCGTTGGCACTTATGAAAGGCTGGAAGGTACGGGTATACTATTGCATGATGGCACGCGGATACCGGAAGCAACTGGGAGATTGGGGAGAGCAGGCAGCTTGCGCTTATCTCGAAAAACAAGGTTATCGAATTGTGGAACGCAATTTTCGCGTACGCTTGGGTGAGGCAGATATCATCGCGGAAAAGAACGATGTGCTGTTGTTCGTCGAAGTGAAAACCCGCGCGGGAAAGAGCTACGGCCTTGGTGAAGACGCGCTCACACCTAAAAAACTGCAATCCTTGCTGCAATGCGTGGATGCCTATCTGGCAAAGCTTGGCGATCCGGCTCCGGATTGGCAGATTGACCTGATTGTGGTGGAAGGCACGCTGGGTCAGCCAGAGCCGACCTTGCTGCACTATCAAAACCTGGGCGAGTTCCCTCAATGAACACGTTAAATCCATTGAAGCTGGTTATCTTAGTTGGTCCTACCGGGTCGGGAAAATCATCTCTGGCTATTCGTTTGAGCAAAGAACTGAATGGGGAGCTAATATCTGCTGATTCGCGCTACCTGTATCGTGAATTGAACATAGGAACCGCTAAACCAAGCCCGGAAGAGCTAGCAAGCGTTCCGCACCATCTGATCAACGTCACGAGCCTGGACTCACCCTGGAGCCTGGGAGTCTTTCAGAGGGAAGCAACCCGACTGATTGAGGATATCAACACCAGAGGAAAACTTCCGATACTCGTCGGTGGAACCGGACAATATGTACGCGCGATCCTCGAAAACTGGGAAGTCCCCGGGCAGGTACCGCTGGATAACCTGCGCGAGACGATTGAAGCCTGGGGTGAACGCATTGGATTTGACACGCTGCATGGGCGCCTTGCACGACTCGACCCTGAAGCCGCCGCCCAAATTGATTACCGCAACAAACGCCGGACTATTCGCGCGCTGGAAGTGATTTTCGCGACCGGAAAGCGCTTTTCCGACCAACGCACAAAGTCCTCGTCACCCTACCAGACGCTTGTGCTCGGCCTGGATTGGCCGCGCGAACTGCTCTACCAGCGCATAGACGCGCGCATCGACGCTATGCTTGCACAAGGCCTTGTGGACGAGGTGCGCAGTTTGAGGGACATGGGCAAAGCCGCGGACTTACGGTGCATGGGAATCATCGGTTATCCGGAAATCCTGAATTACCTGGACGGCGAAACGAGCCTGGATGAAGCAGTTGTACTGATTCGCCGGAACACCCGGGTTTATGTGCGCCGCCAGGCCAATTGGTTCAAACCGGCAGATCCAAGAATCCATTGGTTTAAAGCAGCAGATCCAGCCGTGGCTGACCACATGCTGGATCTGATCAAATCGCATTTTTCTGCTTAGCTTTGAATGGCAGGAATGCCCTGAGTCTTTTGCACAGGAGGAGGGAATATCGCTTCGAATTGCTCTCTTGATAGCGTCTCTACTTCCAGCAGTTTTTCCGCTACCTCAATCAGTTTTTCCTTGTAAGTGACCAGGATTTGCTTAGCCTGGGCGTATGCCTGGCTGACGATCTCCCGGACTTCCTGGTCGATTTTCTGAGCCACGTACTCCGAGTAGTCTCGCTGCTCAGAAATCTCGCGCCCAAGGAACACCAGTTCTTCCTTCTGCCCGTAGACCATCGGTCCAAGTTCGTCACTCATGCCCAGGCGTGTTACCATTCTGCGCGCAAGCTTGGTCACATTCTCAATATCGCTGGAAGCCCCGCTGGTAATGTCATCAAAGATGACTTCTTCCGCAGCTCTGCCGCCGAGCATTCCGACCATGGTGGCAATCAGCTTCTTCTTCGAGTCCAAAACCCGATCTTCCTCGGGCAGGGAGAGCGTGAAACCACCTGCCATGCCTCTGGAAATAATCGAAACCTTTTGGACCGGATCCCCTTCGGGAAGGGTGTTGATGACCACGGCATGGCCTGCCTCGTGGTAGGCAATGATTTTTTTCTCGTCAGGGTTGATCAACCGGCTCTTGCGTTCCGGACCCGCTATGACGCGTTCAATTGCTTCCTCAAATTCAGACTGCTCGATCACTTTCTTATTGCGCCGGGCAGCCAGAATTGCGGCTTCATTGACAAGATTTTCAAGGTCCGCTCCGACAAAGCCGGGGGTAGCCCTTGCCAGGAGCTCAAGGTCAACGGCCGGGGAGAGCGGTTTTCCGCGCACGTGCACTTTCAGGATTTCCATGCGCCCTATCATATCCGGCTTGTCCAGCATTACGCGCCGGTCAAAGCGGCCGGGGCGCAAGAGCGCTGGATCGAGGATGTCAGGACGGTTGGTGGCCGCCATAATAATCACGTTGGTGTCAGTATCAAACCCGTCCATTTCCACAAGCAGTTGGTTCAGGGTCTGCTCGCGTTCATCGTGGCTGCCGCCCAAACCGGCGCCGCGGTGGCGGCCGACGGCATCAATTTCATCTACAAAAACAATGCAGGGAGAGTTCTTTTTTGCCTGGTCAAACAGGTCTCGCACGCGGCTGGCGCCGACGCCCACAAACATTTCCACAAATTCGGAGCCGGAAATTGAGAAGAAGGGCACGCCAGCCTCACCGGAAACTGCCTTGGCCATCAATGTTTTACCAGTGCCCGGCGACCCAACGAGTAGAACGCCCTTTGGGATGCGCGCGCCGAGGCTGATGAATTTCTGTGGTTCTTTCAGGAACTCCACCACTTCCTGGAGTTCCTCTTTGGCTTCATCCACGCCGGCAACATCTGCAAAAGTGACCGTCGGGTGCTCGCCAGACATCATTCTCGCCCGGGATTTGGAAAAAGCAATCGCAGCGTTGTTTGAGCCTTGCGCCTGGCGCATGAAGAACACTAATATGCCAAGCATAAAAATGAACGGAAGGATGTACACCAGGATATTCAGGATGGTGTCCATCATGCCCGGTTTACTGATTTCAATTTGCAGGCCGGGATCCTGTAGCTGTTTAGTAGAAACGCCTAGCTGAACCAACTGCTCCACCAATCCGGACTGGTCATCCAGGGTTGATTCCTTGGTCGTGCCGTCCTTATATGCGATGGTAAGCGCGTTTTCAAGCGCAGTGACTTTTGAAACTTTGCCAGCTTCCAAATCAGCTGCGAGCTGATTAATCGGAATAACACGCGTTTCAAGCGCATACTGCTGCATATTGAAGTACACCATGCTGATTATCGCAAGAAAAAGCAGGATGTAGATTGCGTACGATCTGTTACGTGAATTCACAAATTCCTCCGGTTGTAGACACAGAATTCGTGTCAAAATTGATTATACCAATGCGGGACAGGAATAACAAAAGATGTAAGGCTATATAAGTTTATTAACAATTTTCTGACAAATGAACCTGATATGGAGAATTTTACTGTGAGTGGCAGACATCACACCCAACGTTAGGGTCTTTTACAGTCTGATGGGATTTCGTGCAGTAGGCGTCCACCCGCACGCTTTTATGCCCCAGAAAGTTTTTGATTGTCGCGCTAAGCACCATGTGGGGGCAGCCGTTGTTCGCCAGGATTGCCGGAACGGGGCAATTTTTGCAGAGGATGGGTTCCCATTTTCGTCCATCCTCTTTGGATTGAATTAAGCGGCATTCCTCAAAATTCCGACCTCGGTAGTAATCCCCATAAAAGTAACGGCATTCGCGACCGTAAGGCGTTTTCATTGAAAATTTGATCAAACTCTGGTCAGGTAAGCGCCAGTGCGGGTGTCCACACGGATTACATCGCCCTCATTTACAAAGGCAGGGCACTGGACTTTGAGTCCGGTTTCGGTAATTACCTGTTTGGTCACGCCAGTAGCGGTATTGCCGCGGGCTGAGGCTTCAGCGCTAAGCACGGCGAGGTCCACACTGGTGGGCAGTTCAATATCGAGGGGTTCATCGCCAAAATAGGTGAGTTTGACTTCCATGTCGCCTTTTAAGTAGCCTTCGTAATCCCCGACCAATTGCGCGGGGACAGCCGGCTGCTCGAAAGTGTTCATGTCCATAAAATAGAAGAAGTTTTCATCCCGGTAAAGATACTGAACGTTATGGTAGTCCAGGCGGATATCCTGAACACGGTCACCGGAGATAAAGGTCATTTCCAAGGTATTGCTTTTGCGCAAATTGCGCGCTTTGATACGGATTGTGGCGCTGCCCCGACCCGGCTTATTGTGCGTATAGTCCAGTACTTTGTACAGATCGCCGTCCACCTGGAAGGTTACGCCTTTCCGCAGTTCATTTACATCAATCATTTTTCTACCTCTTACAGAAACGAATTTATAACCTGTACATTATATATCAGCGCGGCACGGCTGGCAAGGAAAAAACACATAGAATCCCTAGATTACCACTTATACTAATATCAGTGATACTTGTTCGGATATTTCAGATAGTTTTTTCAATATATGGTAGCACTTCTATAATATAATTCCTGTGCATGTGGCAGCCTGCCCCCCCTCAGGCTACTGCATGCATTTTACTATCCAGCAGATGAGTGGGGCACCTAATACTGTTGATGTTTATTGCATTTATTAAGTCTTGATTTTTAGTATCCGTTCAATCAGTCTCTGAGAACCCATTTTTTTAGGCGAGCTTTTAACGGAAACAACCTTTTTAAGGGCAAAAAGCCACTAATAACATTGACTATTAGATACCAACTGAACGGATACGAATGCTCAAAATTAATGCGATAATAGAAATAGATTGAATGAACAGCATGTTGAAATAGAAAAGTGTTTGATTACAGTCACTAAAAATATATAAGGCTATGTATGGTGATAAAGAATGAATCCAATTCAAGATATACCAAATATTTCTAATTCTATATGGCCTCATGAGACAGGAAATGCTCCCGATACAAGTCCTTCTAGTCAGTTTGACAAATTACGTTGTTTTGTTTTATGTCCGTTTACTCGAGCCGAAATTGTACTTTTTTTAGCAAAACAATCAACAATAAATCTTGAAAGATTAATTAAACATGAAATTGATGTTTATTATGCAGGAGATATATCGGGGCCGGGGGCAATTCATCCTAGTATTTGGGCCCACATAAGACAAGCTGATATTATTCTTGTGGATGTAACAAACTATAATCCAAATGTCCTATATGAGCTGGGAGTTGCAGCATCTTGGCGATCGATTGAATCTGTAATAATCATTAGGGATGAGAGTGACCTTCAAACAGTGGCTTTTGATATACAACCCGCACGACAGAGGCTTTATGACTCGCGAAAATTAGGTTGGATCACACAAATGGTTGATTTGCTCTCTATAGATATGTGGCATTGCTTAAGCCAAATACCATTTAAGGAAGAACCGATCTTAAACCCTAAACTACCAATTCTCGCTCCACTTACTGATGGAATAGACAACAAATATTTATGGTCGCCAGGGCCAACGCATAGAAGATTAACCAACGAAGGATTAGAATTTGGATCGCCTTACTTTTTCCCCTACTCATGGCTAAGTCCTTCAGGCATTAGGTTAAAAAATGTTCGAGTGAAGGCTGAAATGGCTTTTAGCGACTTTATAAAACCCGATTATTGGATTGGAATTGCCCTGAGAAGCCAAGGATTTATGGCTAACAAAGAACATTTAGTTTGGCTATCTCAAAGTGGAAAGGTCATGAGGACTGGACCAGGGGTAGATAGCCTTGATAAGGACGAACACGAAGTAGGACAATTAATAGATGGTAAACCCGGAGCTCATGAATTCACAGAATTTGATATTACTATGGATGAATACGGTTGGTCAATAAAAGTTGGAAATGTTCAAAATATCATCCAAAGAAGCGTTCTTCCTCATATATTTTGTGAAGGAAGGATCATGTTTCAATCATACCTTTGTAGAGCTATTATCAAGAATATAGAAATTAATGCTATAGATTAACTTTTTAGATGTTAGAACGGAGAAAACTTCAACACTTCGTATTCGATCAATTGGTCACTAAGAGCCCCTGTTTTTAGTGGTTTTTCGACAAAAAAGGCTTTTTGAGAAAATTTCTGCCTTAATAACACTCAATATCTGGTATTTTTAATGCACCAACTTGCACTTTCGCCTCCCCAATTGAACACCATGAAAGCCATCAAGAAAGATGAAGTCAGACAAAATTTTCTTAATAAATCCTGTAAGAATCTTAGTTTTTGAAGGCATCGCCGAATTGAACAACTGAGAACGGATACGATTTTTCTATGCCCACCTTGGATAACGACATTCCATCACTATAATTAGAGATAGACAATCATTAATTAATCGTTGGCCGGATAGAACCTTCTGGGATTCTGTCCGGCTTTATTTTTCTAAACGCACCGTTCATAACAGAATGGGAAGGAGAAGCCCTCTGATCGCCAGCATTGCCTTATTAGCCTTGTTTTTTGCTTGCATGATTTACGATCTGCATGATCGATGCCATTAACCGTCGGAGTACTGGTTGGTGCCGGCGTATATGCGTTGTTCATAGGATTGTGGGTTCCCGTGTTACTGACCATCGCTTTGACCCATGTCGCAGATTTTGACCCAAGAGAGAAACGTCTGGCCTTCGCTTTGATCTTAGCCGCGTTTTCTGCAATTTTCCAACCTTCAGCAGCCTTGATTTGTGCCCTCATTCTCGGATTCTGGGTATTGTGGGAATTTGGTATCCTGGGCGGCGCAGATGTGAAATTGTTGATCGCTGCGACGCTCGTTATAGGGAATCCAATTGTTCTGATCCCCATTGTAGTTTCCGGGGGAATCCAGGGCGTAATTGCAAGCCCACAAAAGAAGAGAGAGATTCCTTTTGTCGCATCGATGTTCTGTGGAACCTTGTTGTTTGTTGTCTGCCTGTATCGTATGGTTTGGGTATATAATTTAGTACTTATTTCGCACTATGCAAAAGGAAACGACTTTATGATAACCATAATCCCTGTGAATACCAAAGCGCTGCAGCGTCAATTCGTTGAATTTCAGTACGAACTTTACAAAGATTGCCCTCAATTTGTTCCTCCGATAAAAAGCGACATCTACGCAATGATGAACCCCAAAAAGCATCCGTTCTACGATCATTCGGTAGCGGATTTCTTTCTCGCTCTGGATGGCGATAAAGTCGTCGGGCGCGTTGCCGCACTAATCAATAAACCGTTTAACGCCTATCACCACAGCACTGACGCGGAATTCTACCTTTTCGACCTTATCGACAGCCAGGAAGTGGCCAACGCGCTGCTGGACCGTGTGGCGGAATGGGCGCGCGAGCGGGGAATGACCAAACTGGTCGGACCCAAAGGTTTCGGCCCGCTGGACGGTTACGGTATTCAGATCGAGGGCCATGAACACCGCCAGATGATGAACATGATGAACTACAACTACCCGTACTACCAGACGCTGGTAGAAAACTACGGCTTCACCAAGGCCGTGGATTTTGTCTCAAGCTACGTGGACCCCCAGAAGATTGAAGTGCCTGAGAAGGTCGCTAAAGCAGCTGCGATCGCGAAGAAGCGCGGGTCTTTGGTCATCAAAACCTTTAAGAATAAGGCCGAACTCAAGCAGTGGATACCGCAGCTGCGTTCCGCTTATAACGGTTCGTTTGTGCAGAACTGGGAGTATTATCCCCTGACCAAACGAGAGATTGACTTTGTGGTCTCGAACGCGTTAATCCTGGTAATCCCAGAGATGCTGAAGATGATCGTCAAGGATGATAAGGTGGTAGGCTTTGTGCTGCCCTTCCCGGATGTTTCGCGAGCCTTCCAGAAAAACAAGGGGAAGCTTGGACCGATTGAAATAATCCGCCTTCTTGCCGAGATCAAGAAAACCGACTGGATTGACTTCAACGGTATTGGCATTCTGCCTGAAGCCCAGGGTTTTGGCGGAAACGCGCTGATTTATGAAATCCTGATCGATTCTGTACATCAGAACAAACGCTACCAGCACGGAGAATTGACACAGGTTGCTGAGACTGCTGTGCAGATGCGGAAAGACCTTCTGAATCTCGGCTGCGTCTTTTACAAGAACCACCGTGTGTATCAAAAAACAATCGCATAGCCGGACCGGCTGCGAACCATTGGAAGCCGCTTATGACAGGCTCCGTTTATCACGGAGCCTGTTCTTGTGTCCATCAGAAAGCAAAGCAGGATATATATGAAATTTAGCGCAAATCAGAACAGAAACGGGACAATTTTGCTAGTGCTTGCCTCATTTATCTTATTAGCGAAGCTGAATACCGCGTAGCTTGCTACGCCGGTTCGATGCTTTGAGGCGGCTGACGCTCTTGCATTTGCGTAATACTCCGTCAGCTTGCTGCGGAGATAGCAAATGCAAAGCCACCGGTTTATTATCTCCTATGTGAGCCATGAAGAATATCATTCATCCAGTCCAAAGCTGATAGCTCATGATAACAATCTTCACATACTTTACGACCATCGTAAGTCTTAAGATTTTCTACTCTAACTATTCTATCGCATTCTGCGCATTTATATTCCTCAAAAGAAACCCAAGCTTTTTCATATCCACTCATTTTTTCACGTTTTTGAAGGGTTTATTTCATAGCACTCATCGCAACACATTCCATTTTTTACTGCCCAAAATGAGGTTTGGTTCCGAGTAAGCATTCTATGACACAAACAACATTGAAATGGTACCTCATTAAAACAGTCTTCACATAATTTACGGGTACCTACATCCGTAAGAGACTCTCTATTAACTATCTTCCCGCATTCATCACATAGAACTTCCTCATAGGGATTAAGCTTTTCAGATCTATTTCTTTTTTTCATTTTATTCAGTAGTCCTTAAAGCCTGAAGTTCCGCACGTGTTCGCGCACTGCCGCGCCGTTCTCCAGATTGATCACCGCTTCAGCAAGTTTCTTGGCATTGGCATACGACCATTCGCGCAGAATAGCTTTCAGATGGGGTATGCTGGGTGCGGCCATACTGAATTCATCCAGCCCCAAGCCGAGCAAGATCGGGGCGGCTTCCGGATCACCAGCCATTTCACCGCACACGCCAATCCAGATACCTGCTTTGTGACCTTCTTCGATGACCCGCTTAATCTGGCGGACGACTGCCGGATGACAGGGATCCGCCAGATATGCCATCTTTTCACTGGTGCGCTCAGCGGCCATGGTGTATTGGGTAAGGTCGTTGGTACCGATGCTGAAAAAGTCCACTTCTTTGGCAAACAGGTCTGCCATCTGTGCGGCAGCCGGGATTTCCACCATGATGCCGACCTGGATGTTTTCGGCAACCGGAAAACCAGCCGCGATCACTTCCTGGCGCGCTTCAGCCAGCAGGGCTTTGGAACGCCGTACTTCTTCCAGCGTCGCAATCATCGGGAACATGATGCGCAGGTCATGTCCAGGGCTGGCGCGCAACAGCGCCCGCAATTGAATTTTGAAGAAATCAGGTTTGTCAAGACACATCCGGATGGCGCGCCATCCCAGGAATGGATTGGCTTCTTTGCCGAGGTCCAAATAATCAAGCTGTTTATCGCCGCCGACATCCAGCGTGCGCACAACCACCGGGCGCTTTTCCATCACATCCAGGACGGCTTTGTACGCTGCGAGCTGCTCTTCTTCGGTAGGGGCGGTGGTGCGTTCCAGGTAAAGGAACTCAGTTCGCAGTAAGCCGATGCCTTCCGCGCCAAATTTCAAGGCTGACACGGCATCGCTGGGGCTGCCTACATTCGCCACAATCTCCACCTGACGTCCGTCTTTGGTGACCGCGTGATCGCCGGCGGATTTCAACTCAAGCTCGGCCATGCGCGACGCTTCGCCGGTGAGTTGTACATAGCGCTTTTTGGTTTCCTCGTCCGGGCTGGCAATCAGTTCGCCTTTGCCGCCGTGAATGAGCATCTCAGTTCCGCCGCAAATCTCAAGCAGCGCAGGACCGCAGCCAACGACCGCTGGCAAGCCGAGAGCTTTTGCGAGAATAGCAGTGTGGGAAGTCGGTCCGCCTTCAGCCGTCGCGAAGCCAAGCACGAAATTCTTATCCAGGCGCGCGGTGTCTGAAGGGGTCAGATCCTGGGCAAGAATTATCGAAGGGGCGGACAATTCTGAAAGGTCCGTATCGCCCTGCCCGCTAAGGATGCGGATAACTCGTTTTCCAACGTCGCGAATATCCGCGGCGCGGGCGCTCAGGTATTCGTCGCCCATCATTTCCATTTGCTGGGCAAAGTTCTCGATGCCGTCCGACCAGGCAGCTTCGACATTCAGTTTCCGGTTGTTTACGGCATCCGCTACCAATTCCAAGAGCGATGGATCATCAAGGAACATAGCATGCGCGTCAAAAATCGCCGCTTCGTCAGCGCTGGCTTCTAATTCGGTTTTCTCCCTGAGTGTTTGCAGCTGCTGCCGCGCAATATCGCGGGCAGAATCCAAGCGGGAGATTTCAGCGGCTGGGTCAGAAATCGTTTCCCGCTTAATACCAAGCTCCGCGTGGCGGAATACATACGCAGGACCGGTCGCAATCCCCCCGGAAGCCGGAATGCCTTTCAAAATGATCATAGTGCTCTCCCTTAACTTAAGGCCTGACTTCCAAACTTTTGGGAGTTAATTTTACGCGAAGTCGTTCTCGATGAGCGCGATTATTTGCTTTACAGCTTCCGCTTCGTCTGCGCCTTCAGCGGTGATCTCAATTTCGTGGTCTTTTTCCACGCCCAAGGTCAGAACGCCCAGAATACTCTTGGCGCTAACCCATTTTCCGTCTTTGGTGGCGTTGTGGATGCGGATGTCGGATTTGAAACTGGCAGCTTTGGCGACAAATAACGCTGCGGGTCGGGCGTGCAGACCTACTTCGTTGACAACTTTAACTTTGCCTTTTTCCATCCCTACTTGCCTCCCCACTTCAATTCCGCGCCGCATTTGACGCATGTGGCCACTTTGCCGCCCGTGCTTGGGTCAGGCGTGACGTGAACAGCGCCGCCGCAGGAGCACTTGTCCTTTACTGTGATGACTTTTTCGCCAAAAACGATGGCTTGGATTTCTCCTTTTTGAGGAGCTGAAGTACGCGGCAAATCTTTCTTGTCTGGCATTTTTAGTGTCCTTTCCTTTCATCTGAAAAGGAGGACCGGCTTACAGCTCCAAAGCTAAAATCGGTCCTCGTCTCAATTAACCCAATTTCGCGAGCAGCGCCCGGCTCTTTGAGAGAACATTCTCGAGGTTGAAACCGAATTTTTCAAACAGCACAGCGTTCGGTGCGGAAGCACCAAAGCGGTCCATGGCAATGTAATCGCCCTCAGGACCAACCCATTTCTCGAAGCCGATGCTGGTGCCTGCCTCGACCATTAATCTGGCTTTGACCTCAGGAAGGAGCACGCTGTCGCGGTACGCCTGGTCCTGTGCTTTAAACAGCTCCCAGCTCGGGAAGGAAACCAGGCGGACCGGGATACCTTCAGACGCAAGCTGCTCGCCAGCCCGAACAATCAGCTCAACTTCGGAGCCGGAGGAGATCAGAATGAGGCGCGGTTTGCCTTCGCCCAGGTCCCCCAGGATGTAAGCGCCTTTTTGCGCGCCGCTGGCGGGATTGTACTTTTCGCGGTCAAACACCGGTAACGGTTGGCGGGAAAGCGCAATCACAGTGGGCGCGTAGCGGCGTTTGAGAGCTGTTCGCCAGGCTTCACTCGTCTCGTTGGCGTCTGCCGGGCGTATAGTCACCACGTTCGGGATCAGTCGCAGAGAGGTGAGATGCTCAACCGGCTGATGGGTTGGGCCGTCCTCACCGAGGTTGAAGGAGTCGTGCGAGAACAGCCAGATGCTGGGCAAATTTGATAAGGCAGACAGCCGCAAAGCTGGGCGCAGGTAGTCAGAGAAGACCAGGAAGGTGGCGGCAAATGGAATCACGCCCTTGTGCACGGCCAGGCCGTTCATGATAGCGCCCATGGCGTGTTCTCGCACGCCAAAATAGATATAGCGGCCGTCGTACTGGTCCGCCTGAAAGCCTTTGGTGTTCTCGATGAGGGTTGAGTTGGAGGTCGTGAGGTCCGCCGAACCGCCCATCATTTCAGGAATTACGCCAGAGAGCGCATTGATAACCTTGTTGGAAGCGCTGCGGGTGGGGATGCCCTTGGTATCGGGCTTGAAGACAGGCAGTTTTTCTTCCCATCCAGCCGGCAGCTCTCCGGCAAGAATCCGCTTCAGTTCAGCAGCAAGCTCAGGGAAGGCTTGCTCATAAGCAGCAAATTTAGCGTTCCAATCCGCTTCCAGTTTTTCGCCAGCGGGTACGGCTTCGCGATAATGCGCCAGAACTTCTTCTGAAACATAGAAGAGAGGCTCGGTTGGATAGCCGAGATTCTTCTTGGCGCCTTCCAACTCTTCTTTGCTGGGAATGCCGCTGTGGGCGGCGGAATTATCCTGCCAGGTAGGGTAACCGTAGCCGATGTGCGTGCGGCAGAGGATGATGGACGGTCTAAGATCGGCTTTGGCAGCCTCAATGGCGGCGTCCAGTTCTTCTACGTTGTTTCCGTCCTGCACATGCAGAACCTGCCAGTGATAGGCCTCGTAGCGTTTTGCGCGGTCTTCAGTAAAAGAAATATCTGTAGCCCCGTCAATGGTGATGCGGTTGTCATCATAGAAGACAATCAGCTTCCCAAGACGCAGGTGACCAGCCAGAGAGCACGCTTCAGAGGTCACGCCTTCCATCAGGTCGCCATCCGAAGCCAGGACATACGTGTAGTGATTGATAATTTCATGACCTGGGCGGTTGTAGACAGCAGCCAGGTGCGCTTCAGCCATAGCCATGCCAACAGCAGTTGCCAAACCCTGACCCAGAGGTCCGGTGGTGATTTCAACGCCAGGGGTGACCCCATATTCAGGATGACCCGGGGTACGGCTGCCCCAGCGTCGGAAATTTTTCAGCTCCTCCAACGAGAGATCGTAACCAGTCAGGTACAAAAGGCTGTAAAGCAGCATGGAGCCGTGCCCACCAGAAAGCACAAAACGGTCCCGGTCAGACCAATCAGGATTGTGAGGGTTAAACTTGAGATGCTTTTTATAGAGGGTGTAAGCAATCGCGGCAGTACCCATTGGCAATCCGGCATGCCCGGAGTTTGCATTCTGCACCGCGTCCGCTGATAAGAACCTGATTGTGTTTATGGCTTCATTCTGAAGTTTTTCATTATCCATATCCTGCTCTCTTTTGCATATATTTAATTCGGGCACTCGCAGATAAGTTCACGCTGGAGTGCCCGACAAGAAAAGTCAGCGAATAGAAGAGAGAAAGCGGCTGTTATTCAGCGACTTCCTTAACTTCTTCCTCAATCTCCTTGTATTTGCGACTCATTGCGAAGACGAGGATAACAAGGACAACAGCCACGGCGATGGCGATAATTCCAAGCACGCCGCCTTTACCAACAAAGTCGCCCCATTTTGCGAAAGCCAGGCCGACTGTGGCATAGAAAGGATCGCCAAAGGTTGCGCCGGTCTTGTAGAGGTCGCCAGTGAGGGGAATCAGCCAGCCGGTACCGATGGCCATGACCACGCCCATGATGAACGGGCCAAAGATCGCGCCCTTCCAACCGCCGGTGGCGTTACCAAAGATACCGGAAGTGCCCCCGGCAAAGAAGGCGGGGACCACACCGGGCAGGATAACGTACAGGGCACCCAGACCGAGCTGCAAGCCCGTACCAAGGATCATGCCAGCGAACATCGCCAGGAAGCCGAACAGCAAAGCGGTCGGAGCGTAGGGGAAGACAACCGGGCAGTCGAAGGCGGGGACAGCGCCGGGTACCAGTTTCTCGGAAATACCAGCGAAGGCAGGCATGATTTCACCGAGCATCATGCGGACACCAGCCAGAACGATGGTCATACCGGCAGCGAAGGTCAGGGAGCTCATGATCGCGAAGATAATCGGATTCTGAGAACCAGCAACTTCTGCCGCAACATATTTGTAGGAGACCAGGGTCAGGATGAGGTACAGAGGCAGTACGGTGACAGCCAGACCAGAAGTGGTATCGCGGAAGAAGCTCAGGCTCTTGGGCAGGTTGAATTCCTCAGCGGATTTTGTGCCCTTCTTGAAGAGCTTGCCAGTCACATAGGAGAACCAGTAGGAGAAGTCGCCCGTGTGGCCGACGGAGAATTTTTCGCCGCCAGTAATGGCTTTGGTGCCGGGGTAAACCAGGGCAGGCATGAGGGTGAAGTACAGGCCCATTACAATGGTGCCAAGCAGCCACAGCTGCCAGCCGGTGAGACCCATGGTGGCATTGAGAACGATCACCACAAACAGAGAGACATAGAGCATGATATGGCCGGTCAGGTAAATAAACTTGTATTTGGTCACTCTGGCGAGGATGACGTTAAGAATAAAGCCGCCAACCATTACCAGGGAGCCGATCTGTCCGAAGCGCTCAAGCGCAAATGGCAGCGCGGCTTCGTTTGTGGGCAGAACGCCTTCCACGCCAAGCACGTGGTTAATGATGTTCGTCAATGGGGCGATACCGCCGACCAACACACCAGCGCCCGCGCCAATAATAATGACACCGACGATGGTCTTGATAACGCCGCTGATAACCTGATGGGCAGGGCGTTTGAGCAGCAGGAGGCCTACAAGCGCGACAATACCCAGGATGATACTGTACGCGGAAAGGATCTGCGTCGCGATAAAATCAAAAATGTCGATAATGATTTGCATAGTGACTCCTTTTCATTTGTTTGAGTTGAACAGTTAACCTACAAAACTAACAAAATGAATTAATCAATGCAAGTATCTCAAATATCCTTTCCTCCTTCTCCCCTCCTTTTGACAAAGACGAAATACTTTGCCATAAAACTTACCCGTCAAAATCAAATAATCAGCAACATCACATATGTGATGGATGCTTCGAATTATGTACATTAAATAAGTTTCAGTTCTCTCAGCTTGGCTTCCACCTTCTGCGCGATTTCGTCTTTCTTAAAGAAGTTGGAAATATAGACGATCCGGTTTTGGTCGGCACGTTCAAGCGAACTGCGCATTTCTTCGATCGTTACGATAATGTCATACTTCTGACCAACAATGGAAGCGACGCCGGAGCATTCGATATCGCTTTCCACGCCAAGCGCATCCAGAGCTTTCTGGACGTTAATCTTGGCAATCATGCTGCTGCCAAGTCCTTGAGGACATAATGTGAAGACTTTAATCATTTTTCTCCTTTATTAATCCATATTATAAAACAAACTCAACTGATAAAAGTTGCTATTCCCACCGCAAACATAAAGCAAAGGTGAGATTATGTTTGGGTCTTCTGACAATACTGACCACTCAATTGATTATTCAGCCTTGTCGCCATACATGATCGCAAGGACTTCTTTTACGGAAGTCGCCGCAGCGATTTTCTCCACGATACCATCTTCGATCATAACTTCCGCCAGGTCTGAAAGCCCTTCGATGTGCCCTTTGTTATCCACAGCAGCCAAAGCGACAACGACATTCACAGGGTCATTTTGCGGGTTTCCAAAATTCACTGGTTCCGCTAAAGTTATCAAGCCCATACTGGATTTGATGCAGCCGTCTTCCGGGCGGGCATGGGGCATGGCAAAGCCAGGAGCAAGCACAATGTAGGGTCCAAACTCTTTGGCAACGCGGATCATCGCGTCCACAAAGCGCGGTTCAATCGCGTTATCCGCCACAAGCAGCTTGCCAACTGCGCGAATAGCGTCCTGCCAATCTGTGACGGACACATTCAGCTCGACTAAATTTGGTCTCAACAAATCTTTTATGTTCAAATATTCCTCCATTTGCGAGCAAAATATGTGATTATCGATAATATGGTATTACTGAAAGTTATTCGGTCCGTTCGGGGCTCAATGCTAGTTATTGATTTCGGGTCCTGTCTATTGATAAAGCCCCAATGCTTTACTCTACGAAAGAAAAAAGCGTAAACAGAACCGCAGTACTGTGCCATCCCGGTAATTATATACCGCGATTCAAAATTTGTGTGTTAGTTTTCATGAAAACACCATTCATTTGGCTATTTGGAGTGCTACGTCAACTTGTTAAAGTGATAGAATTTCAACGAACTCAGGAGGCTTAATGACTATCGATTCGGTGCCCAAACAAAAACCCAGCTGGCCAATGCTTATGCTTGGAGCAGGTTTAATTGCCGCTGTTTTGACGCTGGCAGCCCTTAACAACGCGTTTTCCCTGGGGGATGAAACGTTAATCCAGTCTTACCTGCAGCGACTGAACGCCTTTCCTAAAAACACGCAGCAAGTCCAGGTGTTTGTTGCGGCTCCTGGAAAACAGGTAAATCTGGAAATTCAAGCAGGGAAATCCATTAAAGGGCTGTGGGCTTCCGAGGGTCTATCCATCAATATTTCCGAAACCGGGTCAAACCCGGCGGAACCAGCAGCTGTAATCTCACAGGAGAAAACCTGGGATGAGAATATTCAGCACAACGCGATTTTTGAGCGTAGAGATGCGATCTACATTCCTGCCGAATTCATCCTGGCGTCCGATACGGTAGTTGGCAGGAATCTGCAAGGGACCATTCAGGGGAATCTCGTGTATCCAATTATTGCGGCTAACGGAATTCAGGAAGACGCGACCAACAGCATCTCTGTACCTTTTGTCATCCGGGTCGTTCCTCCGGCGGAAATTGCTCAAGCAGTTCGGAGCAAAGCTAAAACAACATTATGGATTACCAGCCCGATTGCGCTCATTCTGATTGCCATATCGGTGGCATATTTCAGAAAACACAGGAGACCAAAGGGCAATCCACGCCTGGATAGACCCGAGAGCGGGAAATAAATCCCGGATTTATTCCTGGCCAGCCTGTTCAGAAGTTAAATAAAAAAGCGGGTGATGGGATTCGAACCCACGAATGGTAGCTTGGGAAGCTACTGCCTTACCACTTGGCTACACCCGCGCGGTCTCTATTGTATCTCATTTTTCATCTTGCAAAGGCTGATTTTTTACAATGATCAAAGCCAGGAAAGCGTGTTTTAGGTTATAGTTAACCCCAACAATTGTGCGGCGCGAATGAGAAATATTTTTACTGCCCTCAGAAATTTTATCGTCTCCCGATTTAATTCGTTCAAATATGCATTTAAAGGCTGGGCCTACGTTCTGCGCACGCAGAAGAACGCCTGGATCCACCTGGCGGCCACCACGCTGGTCATCGCCGTTGGAGTTTGGTTGGGAATATCACGGTATGAATGGGCGATCATTCTTCTCGTGATTGGTATCGTGTGGATCGCGGAATTCCTGAACACAGCCCTGGAAGCAATTCTGGATATCGCCAGCCCCGAGCGCCATCCGCTGGCCCGGATAGCCAAGGACGTTGGCGCAGCGGCAGTATTGATCGCTGCTGTCGTCGCCATTGCAGTGGGTCTCATTATTCTTGGGCCGCCACTTTTTGCAAAACTAGGGTGGGGTTAGGTTGAATAAGGTTAATAAACATCTAATACAAGTTTCGTGTAAACTAGAAGACATTCAATAATAGAGGAGAATTATCATGATCAGTGAACCAGTCAATGTAACCGATGCCGCATTTCAAAAAGCAGTCCTGGATTCCCCCGTCCCGGTCATCGTGGATTTTTGGGCGCCCTGGTGCGGACCCTGCCGCATGGTTGCGCCAATCCTTGAAAAAATCGCCAAAGATTACGCCGAAAAACTTATTGTCGCCAAAGTAAACACCGATGAAAACCAGGAATGGGCCAGCAAGTACCACGTGGAAGGCATTCCAACCATGCTGATGATTGCCAAAGGCAAAATTGTCCACCGTCAGGTTGGCGCGCTCCCCGAACCGATGCTGCGGGACGTTATTAGCCAGTTCCTGGATGTTGTGAACAGCCAGCCTAAGTAGATCCATTATTAATACCAATACAGAGGGCGAAAGCCCTCTGTATTGGTATTAAAGTTCACTCAGGAATTTTCGCGGGTAATATCAGCGCCAAGGGCGGCCAACTTCTGGTCGATGCGCTCATAACCCCTTTCAATTTGCGTAATATTGCGTATAGTCGAAGTTCCATTCGCTGACAAAGCCGCCAATACCAATGCGATGCCAGCCCGAATATCCGGGCTGTCCAGTTTTTCACCGTTCAGCCGGGTAGGTCCTTGAACGATGCAGCGGTGCGGGTCGCACAGGACAATCTGCGCGCCCATTGACACAAGCTTATCGGTGAAGAACATGCGGCTGGGGTACATCCAGTCGTGGAAGAGGATGCTGCCGGTGGATTGGGTGGCGATCACGATCGCAATGCTCATCAGGTCCGTTGGGAACGCTGGCCAGGGCATCACGCTGATTTCCGGGATGGCATTGCCGAGGTCCGGTTCAATGACAAGGCGCTGGTTTGCGCCAACCAAAATATCATCGCCGATGAAATCAAAATCTACGCCCAAGCGGCGCAAGACGAGCTTGATCATACCGAGATGCTGTACGCCGGCGTCTTTTATTCTGATCTCGCCGTGTGTTACCACGGCGGCGCCGACGAAGCTGATGACCTCAAGATAATCCGGACCTACAGTAAACTCACCGCCGCCAAGCTCATTCACCCCGTCAATCACAAGCGTATTAGAGCCAATGTTCTTGATATCCGCGCCGAGGATGTTAAGCATCTGGCAGAGTTCCTGAACATGCGGTTCGGAAGCGGCGTTGCGAAGGATGGTGCGTCCTTCAGCTTTGACAGCCGCCATGATGGCATTCTCAGTCGCCGTGACGCTGGCTTCATCCAGCAGAATATCCGCGCCGGTAAGTTTTGGGGCGGTGAACCGGAAGGTACCATTGTAGGAAAAAGTCGCTCCCAATTCGCTGAGCGCGAGGATGTGCGTGTCCACGCGCCTTCTGCCAATCACATCTCCACCGGGAGGCGGAAGCACAAGGCCTCCCGAGCGGGCTAGCATCGGGCCAGCCAGAAGAATGGATGCCCTGATTTGCCGGCAAATGTCGGGGTCAAGATCTGAAGGATGTACTTCCCTGGCATGCAGCTCGTACGAAGAGCTGTCCCCAATTTGCCGGATTTTCACTCCCAGGCTTTCAAGCAGGTGGCGCATTGTGCGTATATCGGTGATATCCGGCAAGTTATGGAGAACGACCGGTTCCTCTGTCAATAAACAGGAAGCCATCAAAGGCAGAGCAGCATTTTTATTTCCGGAAGGGCGCATCGTACCAGATAGTGGCTTCCCCCCGCGAATGATAAATTTTTCCATGATGTCTCCTTTTCAGATTTCAGTTATGGCCGAACGGGTCCAGATGCTGAGACGCTATCCGGCACTGAAGCCTGGTATTTTTTGAAATTCTCAGCGAATTTTCCAGCCAGACCCAGCGCTTCGCGTGTGTAAGCCTGCTGGTCGGTCCAGGATTGTTCGGGGTTGAGCACATTCTGCGGTACGCCGGTAACTTGATCTGGAATGGAAACCCTGAATATCGGATGTGCGTGGGTAGGAACTTCGTCCAAGCTGCCATTCAGCACGGCGCTGATCATCGCCCGCGTGAGTGGGAGGGCAATGCGCTTCCCGGTGCCAAAGCCTCCGCCTGACCAGCCGGTATTCAGCAGCCAGACCTTGGTATGGTGTTTTTCCAGTTTCTTTGCAAGCAGGTTAGCATAGATAGCAGGCTTGAGCGGCAAGAACGGAGCGCCGAAGCAGGTTGAGAACGTCGCTTCAGGTTTTTCTCCCAATCCTCTTTCCGTCCCAGCCAGTTTGGAGGTGTATCCGCTCAGGAAGTAGTACATGGCCTGGTCCGTGTCGAGCCTGGCTAGCGGCGGCAGAACACCAAAGGCGTCTGCGGTCAGGAAGAAGATATGTTCCGGGTGCCCGCCCATGCCGGAGGGCTCATAATTTGGAATATAGTGAAGGGGATAAGCCGCGCGGGTGTTTTCAGTAATCTCGCTGCTGTCAAAATCTGGTACCCGGTTCACGTCGAGCAGTACGTTTTCTATCAAGGTGCCGAAGCGGTTGATTGCGGACCAGACCAGTGGTTCAAATTCGGGGTTGATGCGGATGGTTTTGGCATAGCAGCCGCCCTCAAAATTGAAGATGCCGTCATCGCCCCAACCGTGTTCGTCATCGCCAATCAAGGCGCGTTCGGGATCCGAGGAAAGCGTGGTCTTACCGGTTCCGCTGAGCCCGAAGAACAGGGCGGTTTCTCCACGGCTGCCTTTGTTCGCGGAGCAATGCAAGGAAAGGACGCCGCGCTTGGGTAGAACGTAATTCATGTATGTGAAAACAGATTTCTTTATTTCGCCCGCGTAAGAGGTCTTCCCAATCAGTACGATCTTTTCTTCGAAATTCATAATAACAAAGGCCGGTGAGCGCAGTCCGTCCGCCACCGGATCGCCGGCAAAACCGTTTGCAACAATAATCGTCAGGTCGGGATCGATAAACGGTACTGGTTCTTTTGCGGGGATGAACATATTCGCCGCTGCCAGATTTTGCCAGGCCAGGTCCGTGATGACGCGCAGACGCGCTTTCTGAGCAGGGTCAGCACCAGCGGTGATGTCGCGAACATACAGCTTGCGATTTTCCAGATATGCGAGCACTTTCGCCTTGAGGCTCTGATATTGCTTCATGTCCATCGCCTGGGTACCCGAAGCGAACCATAAATCTGGATCGCCGTTGTGCACCAGGTACTTGTCGTTGGGAGACCTGCCGGTGTAGGGGGATGTATCCACGACAAAAGCCCCGCTGGCAGAAAACCGACCTTCTCCGTTCCTTACAGCTTCTTCGATGACCTCCGCGCGGCTAACGTCAAAAAGTACATCTCCTAACTGCTTTATTCCTAATTTTGAGAGCTCTGAATTTAATCCTATTACACTGTGCATGTCATTTGGTATCACTATTCAGTCCTTTTTCTTAGTGGTATATAGGTTATCTGAGAATTGTCTCGAGCGCGGGTTTGCCATAAATCGATGAAGAACAGTCTTGCAGCATCACAATTGGGTAAAAACCGCGCGTTACAGTGCCTTTTACCCAATTATTAGCACGCAGCGCAGGCCAATAGGATTGATAGAAGTAATTCTGACGCTCCAGGTCCACGTCCTGGGTGGAGCAGTCGCCTGCCATAGGGCTCCTAAGGCAGTCCGCGGATTGACAGCTGAAGCTTTCGGCTGACGCAGACGGCGCGTTTAGCCCGACGTACACCGGTGCATCAACCTCATCGCGGAATTCTGCCAATGTGCCTTCGATAAAACCTGCTGCAGTATCAGCGTCATAGTAGGCGTAGCTCTCAGCAGGGAACTGAAGCTGTACGTAATATCCATCCACTTCAGAGTAAAAACGATATATAGGAATTGCCCCGTCTTCGACCGCGGAAGCCCACAGGACTTCTCCCTGATAATAGGTGTTTACCTTTCGTAAAAGCTCCGTCCAGAGTTTTTCGGAAGTCTTAGGCGTGCCGGAATTAGTAGCGGTGGTGAGCAGCGCGCCAGGTAAGCTTGGGTTGACTTCGGCGCCGCCCAGAATGAGCTGGTCTACCTGTGAATTAGCAGCCAATTGCGTATAGCTCATAACAAAGTGCTCGTATTCCTGATACCACTGCTGCCACCAGAGCGCATCTCGTTGGCTTGCTTTCCACCATGCGCTGGCATCCGGGGTGAAATTTAGTTTTGGATAAAGCCCTGTAGCTAATCCCTGTTCTTTTGCGAGTTGAATTAACTGCGCCAGGTCCATGATCATCATGCCGCCGGCGGGATTGGGTTCCAGGTGTGGCAGCCCATCAAGATCTGTCACCTTCCAGGAGGGTGAGAAGATGACCCAGTTCACACCCATTTGCTTCAATTCCGTGAATATGTTGCGGTAACGGTTGAGATCGGAGGGCTGATAAGCGGGTGTAAATTCCACGCCGAACAGCTGGCCGTTTTCAAGCGCTGGGCTAGAGGCGAGGTCTCTTGGAGCAGGTCCTTCCCATGAGTGCCACTTGGAAACAACGTAAGCGTTTTCGGGTTCCCGGCCCACAGATATCGGAGCCGCAAAGCTGCTTTCGTCATATGCCAGCTCGCATTGGTCGTTACGGCAAATACGGTATTGCATTAAGTTCGGGTCGGCAATTCCCGTGAAAAGCAGGTACATCCATACGTTGGTGCGCACAGGCCACATCGGGATAGGCTGACGCCAGGAGTTATTGAGCAAGAATTGGATAGAGATGGAATCGCTGGCAGGCGTGTTCTCCGGGACGCTAACCTGAATATTCACTGGATTACTTCCGTCTTGCTTCCAGGTAGCTACCTTGTCAAAGACTGTAACGTCTTTATCCGGGACGATGAACCGCCGGAGGACAAGGTTCTGCTCTTCGTCCCGTTCCGCGTTCACGAGGCCGTCACCAAGGGTGTACTTGTATACCAGGTCATTCCCCGCGTGCAGCTTGAGGGAGATTGTGTAGCGTCCGTCGTCCATACGGGTGAGCAGCGGCATGCGCGCCGCAAGTGTACTCTCGCCCGATTCAAGGCTGCTGTACACATTTCCAAGCTGATAAAGATTACCCGCGATGCGCAGCGGCGCTCCAAGAGCTTCATCAGGCAGGCTGACGACCAGCTTGACTGTAACTTCTGGCAGGGGTGTCAGCGCTATGACCGCTGGCGTGGAAAGTTGCTGGATAACATTCGCCTGCTGCTGGAAGGATTGGTATTTTCCGTCCAATGACACAACAGAGACCATATGGACACCTTCCGGCACGTGGTCAAAAAAGAATCGTCCGGTCATATCTGTAAAGGTCAGGTAACCCGCCACCGAAACCAAGCAATCCGCCAGGGGTTTCTGAGTTTGTTTATCTGAGACAATGCCTGTCAGCTTTCCGGTGGAGCCCGGATATGTAAGCTCCGGCCAGGCGGAGATGCTGTCAAAAACCTGCAGATTGCGGGCGACAACCACAACCCTGTAAATCACCTTACTGCCGTCTGCCGCGGCCTCGGGTTGGTCAATCGGAAATGTGCTCTGATAGCGATACTTTACCACTGCACCCAGGGGCAGCAGGAGCGTAGCGCTGTATTTGTTCTCAGAAATCTGGCTCAATTCATAGCGGGTGATGTTGAAATCAAGTCCTGTTACTTCATCGAGGACGTTAAGCGCCAGGACAGTTTCGGGAGAATAGCTTTGACGAAGGTCGACGAAAAAAGCCACCGGCACCAGTTCTGCCGTCTGTACTTTGGAGGGAAAATCAGGTTCCGGCTCTTGGGTGACCGTGCCGCGCGGCGAAATGTTCAGGGCGCACCCGGCGGTCAGGCTTAGAACGGTTGCGGTAAGGAGAATTACAATGAGCGTTTTAACCGTCTTCTGCCCCATAGGCTACCTCTACTTTGGAATGGATTTTAGCAGCGCATCAAAATTATCAGCCAGGCTGCCCAGTACTCCATTAATAAATCGGGGGGAACTGTCGGTCCCAAAAGATTTCGCGAGTTCTACTGCTTCATTTATGCCGACTTTAAGGGGAGTTTTCCGGTAAAAGGCCACTTCCCAGAGCGAAATCCGCAGAATATTGCGGTCAATCACTGCCACCTGGTCCAAGGGCCACTCCGGTGCGTGGGCAGCAATCAGCTCATCCAGTCGCTCTCGGTTCTCATAGACACCCTGGGCAATCAATTGCGCAAAGTTGTACTGCGCCTCATCCAGATCGTTGTCAATGGCGCGGTCCGCGAGGACGCTGCCCAACAGATGGTCGGTCAGGTCGACCTCATAGAGAGTTTGCAAGGCTGCGATGCGCGCCTTGGTTCTGGATTTCATAAACGCCTATGCTTCAAGCTCAACATCGGTAACATGTACATTAACAGAAGCAACTTCCATGCCAACCATTTCCGAAATTGCTCTGGTTACGCGTTGTTGAACAGCTTCAGCGACAACCCGCACATTTTCAGCCCCATTAATTACAACATATACATCCACGTAGATGATCGAGTCCTTGACAACAATTTTCACGCCCTCAGTGTCGGTGCGGCTGGTCCGTGCTGCAACAGTGAAAGCTGGCGCCATCGCCGTAACGCCAGGTGTACCCAGGCATGTCAGGCGCGCGATCGTGTTCAATACGGTCGGGGCGATGGTAGTAGATCCTGAATGTTTTTCTTCCATTCTTCCTCCAAAGATTGCACAGCTCAGGCAGGTTCGCCAGCTGGGATAGGATCTGGCAGACAACCCGAGAGCCAGATCGTCAGCAATGCCAGTGTGTTCGTGCTGGCGGATAGTTTTGGGTCCTGCGCCAAAACAAGGTCCGCTAATTTCTGGTAGTTCAAGCCTTCTGGCCATCCAATCAGAAATGCGTTTTCAGGATCCGGGTATTCAGGAACCTGGTCATTTGCCTGGAAGGAAAGCGAGCGGATTACAGAACCCACAGCGGCTTCGGACGACTGCTGTAAAGCAGCCCAGGCTTTCAGCATTGCCTTGATGAAGCGGGACTGCTTGATAAAAACAGACTCCATCTGACGGATGAGAACCGCATGGGGCGCACTTAATGGATTACGAAAGCCGCTGATTTTTACTTCCTCGCGGATTGCAGACAAAACCGGGCGCCGAATCTCATCCGGCAGCGCAGACATGCCAGCGATAACCATGCTAAGGATTTCCTGACGGAACTCAGGCAGCAGATAAACGTTCAACGCGATCATCGGCCGTAAATTATCCATTTTTCACTTCGCTTTCAATTGATTCGTTTATTAGCATGTTGGTAGCAGGGCTACCCTGGCTAACACTTAGAAAGAGTCGGGGTCATCATCCAGATCATCGTCATCGTCATCGTCGTCGTCCCAGTCACCGCTGAGCTCATCCGGCGTGCCCATGGCTTCCCAATCGTCCAGTTCTTCTTCCTCTTCCCAGTTTCCAAGTTCTGTTTCTTCATTAGGAGTGTAGGTTTGACAGCCGGTATCGGGGTTCAACTCGATAGCTGCGGCAGAACAATACCGGTCATCCAGAAAAAGACAATCAAGATAATGGCAACGAATTTTTGGCATCAAAATCTCCTTATGGGAAAGCTGTTTTCGGATGGCATTTTACCTTAGACTCATACAACCGTAAAGTGAACGCGTTGTCAACCCGGTCGGACGCGAATCGCCTGGATGACGTTTGGCAGGTTTTCCAGTCGGGCCAACAAGCGGCTGAGCTGGCTAATTCCGCTGATTTCCAGCACAAGATTGATTACCACCAGGTTTTGGCGGTTGTTTAACGAAAGGTCAATCAGACGCACAGGCTCACTGGAGATGATGTTTGAAATATCCGTCATCAACCCCTGCCGTTCGTAAGCCTTAATCTGCAGCGGGATTGGGAAGGTTTTTTCTTCCGTGCCCCAGTCAACCTTGACCAACCGTTCTTTGTCTGTCACGCGCAAAATGTTAGGGCAGTCGGATCGGTGAATGGTTGCTCCTCGTCCGCGGGTGATGTAGCCGATAATCTCATCGCCAGGCATCGGGCTGCAGCAGCGCGCCATGGTGGTAGCCAATCCTTTCAAGCCCATGACGATGACGGTGTCGCCGGGCTTAGCCCGGCTTGGAATGGCTGGCACAAGCTCAAGCGTTTCCGCCTCGGGTGGGTTCTGGGTTTCAGCAATGCGGTTGACCAGCCTGCCGATCGGGATATCCCCGGTTCCAATCCCCACATACAGGTCATCCAGCGTGCGGACATGGAAGTATTCCAGGAATTCAAGCAGGTCGATCTGCCCTATCCCAAGCCGCTTAAATTCTTTTTCGATGAGCATCTTTCCATGCTCAAGGTTTTGTTCGCGGTCCTGCTGTTTAAACCACTGTTTGATCTTTGAGCGGGTGCGGGCGCTCTTAACCATCCCGAGGCTTGGATTTAGCCAGTCCCGGCTTGGTCCACCGCGATTGGCTGTCAGAATCTCAATTTTGTCCCCGGTCTGCAGCTTGTAATCCAGGGTAACCAATTTTCCATTGACTTTCGCGCCGCGGCAGCGGTGGCCTACGTTTGTGTGCACCTGATATGCAAAATCAATCGGAGTCGAGCCAAATGGTAAATCAACCACATCCCCCCTGGGCGTGATGACGTAAACACGATCCCGAAACACGTCGGAAGGCAAGCCGTCCAAAGCGTCGGTATCATCTTCTACTTCCTGGCTCCAGGAGAGCAGGTTGCGGATGAGGCTGACCTTTTGCTCGTAATCATCACTGATCAGCGCAGACTTTTCTTTGTAGCGCCAATGCGCTGCAACGCCAAACTCCGCGTTGCGGTGCATTTCGTGGGTCCGGATCTGGATTTCCAGCGGTTTACCGTCCTTATATATGACGGTCGTGTGCAGGGATTGGTAATTATTGGGCTTTTTGGCCGCAATATAGTCATCAAACTCTCCGGGGATGGGAGTAAACTGCATGTGCATAATGCCCAGCACTTTATAGCAGGACTCTATGTCATCCACCAGGATGCGCACAGCCCGTAAGTCGCGAATGGCATCAAAATTCCCGTCTTTTCGCTGCATTTTGCGGTAGATGGAGAAAATATGCTTTGGCCTGCCTGAAATGGCGGCTTTTACCTCGGTTTTTTCGAGTATAGAAGTCAGGTTCCTGATGATGGCTTGGATTTCTTCCTGCCGTTTGAGCCTTTGGGTCGCCAGCTTTTCGGCGATCTTGTTGTATTCCTCCGGGTTGACATAACGGAAAGCCAGGTCTTCCAGCTCCCACTTGATCTGCCAGATACCCAGGCGGTTGGCCAGCGGGGCATAAATTTCAAGGGTGTCTTCAGCGATGCGCTTTTGCCTGTCAGCCGGCATATCCTTGAGCGTGCGCATATTATGCAGGCGGTCGGCCAGCTTGACAATGATCACGCGGAAATCACTGCCGATGGCCAGCAGCATTTTCCTCAGGGTCTCAACCACATATTCTGTCTTGCGGCTGCCAGTAATCAGGTCGGGGGCTTGAGGGCCGGTAATTTCCTCGGGGTGCTGATCCCCGCGGGAAACCTGCGGCAGACTGGTGATCAGTGTCAGGTCTTCGACGAACTTGGCAATCGATTCGCCGAATTTCTCCCGGATCTGATCAAGCGTCAAAGCAGTATCAAGCACCGCGTCGTGCAATAAACCGGCCACCACCAGGCTGGACGCGACCTCAATATCCAGCAAAATATTCGCCACGCCAACGCAGTGCGAGAGATACGGCACGCCGGAAGCCCGCGTCTGACCCTGATGCGCTGCTTCAGCCATCAGATACGCCGATTTTATTAAATCGATATCAGCCGTGGTATACGAAGCCGGAAACTTATGAAATACTTTTTCGAAATCCATGATGATGCGCAAAGTATGCCATAAAACTAAAAAATCATTTTAGCTTTTCAGCGCTTGTAAAGGATCTGTCCAGCCGAAGAGCGCGCAGACATTCTTGCTCGGAACTGTTGAGCTGGCCGGTGACCAGGTGAGTCAGGAGCCTGCCCACGCCCGGGCCGAGCATGTAACCCTGACCGCACACGCCAGCAGCCAGTAGGTAGCCTTCCACCGCTTCGGACGTGCCCAGAAATGGCAGTCCGTCAGGGGTGATGGGGTAGGTGTCGCGCCAGGTGCGGCGCACACGCAAATTTCTCAACTTTGGCATAAGATCAATTAGCCTTTGGGAAGCCAATGGTAAGAAATCACTGGTATCCAGGCAGCGATTCCCCAGGATTTGCGGGCTGGGGGTAAGACAGAAAATAATCTTTCCGGTTGGATGCTGGTAAAAATAAAAGTTGCTCGAGCCTTCTCGCGGGCGTATGTCCACGATCATAGGTGAAAACATTGGGCTTACCGGCTCGGTGATGCCCGCTTCGTGCGCTTCGGGCTGCACCGGCAAAGGTACGCCGACCAGAGCGGATATTTCCGAAGCCCAGGAGCCCGCCGCGTTGACGAAGTACTTACAGGTATATCTGCCGAGGCTTGTCGTCACGGACTGGATGCGGCCGCGGTTGGTTCCAACGGCGATGACAGGCTCATTAAAATGGAATTCAGCTCCAGCAGCCCTGGCCTGGGTATAGAACGCGAAATTGGTTTTCATCGGCGAAGCAGACCCGTCTTCTGGTGAGAAAGTGCCGCCCAAGAGCCCTTCCGCTTGGATGTCCGGGATGATAGTGCGGATTTCTTCCGCTTCGAGCCAGCCAATATTAAGTCCAAAGCTTTTCTGACAAGCCAGAAGGTCCTGCAGGGTGTTTTTCACTTCCTGCTCATAAGCGACAAAACAATATCCGCCCGCGCGCCATTCGATGTCATCTCCGAAATTTTCTTGCCAGGTGGACAGTATTTTGATGCTTTCTGCGCATAGATATATTTTAGAAGCGTCTGAATGGGTAGCACGCACCCCGCCGATGGCGTGTTTATTTGAAGCCTGACCGACGCTTGGCAGCGCTTCCAGCACCAGGACCCGCAGCCCTGCCTGGGCGAGATAGAAGGCGGTAGGCGTGCCGATTGAGCCGGCGCCTGCAATGATGACATCATAGGAGGATTGGGGTGTCACGGCGCGCCTCCATTTGAGTTGCGCGAGGCATGCGCCAGCAAGGATATCGGCATTTCCACGAACACCGGCCGTAGTGGTGGTTCGCTTACTTCGGAGAGGGGGATTCCTTCCTGTAGGTACATGCGTTTGACCATGTTCAGGCAGGCTTTCCCGCCGCAAGCTCCCATGCTCACGCGTAAGATCGCCTTGATCTGATTAATATCCCTTATTCCGGAATGGATAAGCTGGCGTATTTCGCCAGCCGTTACTCTTTCACAGCGGCAAACGTAAGCATCATCCGCCATGTCCGGTGAAAAGTCGCCGGTCTCGTCAAAACTCTGCAAGGCTTCTGAGCTTGAAATGAGACGCAAGCCCGCAATGCGAGAGGCCATATCCGCTGGGGCTTCCACGCTGACGATCTGCGTGCCGGAAAAACCGGGGAGCTTTCGGATGGAGTGAACGGGAAGCGAGGTCAAGGCTGTACCGCTGGTATCCGTAACCATAATCAGGTCGCCGGGCTTGAGCCCGGAGGCTTCCTGTTCGTAAGGCAGGGAAACCAAGGCTGTCCCGACGCGTTTGCGGAAATCCACCAACGTAATCGCCAGACCAGGGCAAATCGAAACGCAGCGCAGACAGCCGATGCATTCCTCCGCTTCACTCCGTATAAACTGCGGAATTTTACGGATATCCTGCCCGTTTATTTGAATCAGGTTTTTAGGACAGATAGTTGTGCAAGGGTCGCAGGGGATTTCCTGGTTGCAGTGCAGCACCGGGAAGACGCCTGCATGCGCCGCCGGCAAATCTTCTTCCCGCAGCGCGCCCGGTTTCGATTTTAGAATTTCTTCAAGCTGGATCCACGCGTCGGGAACCGGCGCAAGGCTTTTCCCCAACTTTTCAGCGATTTGCGCGCCGGCAATCCTGCCCGAAAAAATCGCCGCGGACGCTTCCGCGATTTCCTGTGCGTCGCCAGCGGAAAAAACTGGCAGCCCGACCTCTTCCGCCTTACAGATGAACTCATTCACCGGGTCAAGCCCAACCGCAATCAGGATGGTATCGCAGGCGTATTCACGCACGGTGGACAGGATCGGCTTGAAGTTCCCATCGACCTGAGCGATACGGATTTTCTCCACGCGTTCTTTGCCCACAGCTTCCAGGACAGTATGCGAGGTAAAAACAGGCACACCAGAGCGCACCAACTTATCCAGATGAACTCGGTAACCCCCACAAGCCGGGGCTGCTTCCACCAGGCCGGCCACATGAATGCCCGCCTGGATGGCATGATAGCCCGCAATGAGCCCCACGTTACCGCCGCCCACGATGAATAGGTTTTCACAAGGGCGGACCAGGTCCCGATTAACAAGTGTCTGGAAAGCGCCCGCACCGTAAACACCCGGCAGGGTGTTACCAGGGAATGCCAGGCTGCGCTCGCGCGCGCCGGCAGCGACCAGCAGCACCCGCGGCTGCACCAGGACGTACTGGCTGCCTTTCCGCAGGATCCCGACGCTGTGATCTTCAAAAATCGCCAGCGCATTACTGTTCTCCCAGATTTCGACGCTTGGATATGCCCGCGCCTGCGCCTCAAGCTTTGTGGCGATATCTATTCCGCGTGTGCCGGCATAAACAGCTTCGGAGGAGCCAAAGAAGCGGTGCGTCTGCAATACGAGCTTGCCGCCCAATTTGTCCTTATCATCCACCAGTAAAACTGAAACACCGGCCTTGCCTAATTCCTGCGCCGCAGAAAGTCCGGCGGGCCCACCGCCAATAATCAAGACCTCAACGCTTTTGCGCGGGATTGGTGCGTAGTGGACTGCTCCGGCCGGCACATCCGGCAGCACAGGCAGACCTTCCGCGGGATAGACGCGCATTCCGGGCTTCACCGGGGTCATGCAGGCTTTCACAGGCAGCCCGTCCGCAATGACCATGCACTGCGAACACTGCCCGTTCGCGCAAAAGATGCCTTGGGGAGAGTTATCTTTGGGATGATGCCCGAAGGTATGAATTCCATTCGCAAAAAGCGCGGAGGAAATCATTTCATCGGTTTTCGCAAAGAATTTCTGGTTGTTCCAATAAAACGAAATGTCAGGTTCTGGCTTAATCGGTAAGATAGGGTGAGTTGTTATCCGATAATCGCTCATAGTTCAAATTGCCAAACTCCGTCTTTGATTGTCGGCAATGATGATACCACTAAGACGCTTATCCAAATATTTCGAGATACTTTTTATCCAGTTCAGCATCACTTAAATGGCTGTAGCGCTGCGTGACAGCGATGTTCTGATGGCGGGCAAGCTCCTGCGCCAGTTTCAGGTTGCCAGAGGCGAGTAAGACCGTGGTGACAAAGTAATGCCGGAAAGAATGCGGCGTGATGGAGCCTACTGCTTCGGGACCAACCGCTTCCGCCACGCGCTGGTTCACAATTTCCCGCCCGGTAGTGGTGGAAATAGGTTTGACCTTTTTACCGCTGCCCTTGTCATGCCGCGCGAATACCGGCAGGGCTGCCAGCGCTTTTCCGCTGCCCCCGTCCAACTCGGCGCGCAGGCGCAGGTAATCCTTTAATGCGATGATACTGCGCCTTGAAAAGCGCAGAACTGCTTCACGGTTGCCTTTACCTATAATGACTGCGCGGTATTCATCCCAATCGATATCCCCGCGGCGCAAGTTGCAGGCTTCGTGGACGCGCAAGCCTGTATCTGCCAGGGTGAGCAAAAAAGCCCGATCGCGCAGGTTGATCAGATGCTCATTTGGATCCTTGGTTTCAAGCAGATTCAAGCCTGCTGCGTAATCCAGCACTTTTTCAATCGCCGATTTGGGGAACTGGGGCAGGCGGATGCCGGGCTTGCGGGCGCGCTGTTTGATCAGCAGACGTATGCGGGGCAGGTTGATGGGAGCCAGATTTTCACCCGCCAGGAACTCGTAGAAACCTACCACAGCCGTCAGGTAGCACTGCTCGGTGGAGGGGGCCATGTCTTTCAGCGCCCGGATGATCCAGATCACCGGTTCTTCGCTAAGCGTGCTGACCGGCATAGCTTCCATGTCCAGTTTATGCCCGCTCAGGACCTGGCTGAAAAGGTTCATCGCGTTGGTGTAGGTGCGGGCGGTGTTGGCGCTGCGCGAGAGACGAACTGAGGCAAGATAACTGCTGAGAGCCTGGCTGACTGTTACTGTGGAATCCATATTGTAATTATACTGCTATCTGAGTCAAGGTTGTGATAATTTTATCGTTATTGTTTATCAAGCCCATAATTAACATGCTATTGCGTATAGCTTTGTTTTTATGGAATCGTTTTCATTATGCTTAGCGTTGCTCTGCTTATACCCTGTATGTCTTTTCCGGGGGAGCAAGTTCGTACGGCAACGCTAAGCTGCTTCAGCCTGATAATTTCTTTACTATAAAAGCTACAAACTAATTATCAGCATCAGAGGGTCATTATTAACTAACGGCAATAATCCGTGCTATTCCTTTAGCGGGTTTTGAAGTGGAAAACGCTATAGCCGCCTAAAGAAAGCAACCAGGGGCCATGGTGATTTCTGGTCGCCAGAGTGAGTAGATTCCGAATTGGTTATCGCCAAGCGGACACGATCCCAAAACAACTAAGCGCGGGCAGCTTGAGAATTGCCTAGCAAAAAATTCTACCGCGCATTTGCGTCCATTTTGAAATATCAATTGCCACGCATTGCTCTGCACACAAACACTCCCCTCTCAGCGTTTTTCTGATAAATATAAGCTTATGATAATGTTACTTATCATAACCATAAAATAGAAATTTCCAAACAGCTGCTCCCCTACCTCTTGTTGAATGGAAATTTAGCCAATCGACCGGCTCAACGCCGCAGAAAAGTTTCCCAGGCGCCTTTCCACGGCTCGCCCAGACGGTTATTCTCGCTTACCTCTACCGCGCTGAAGCGCTGCCCGATCCCCGCGAGCTGCTGCGCAGCGCCCGCCCAGTCATCCGCGCGCAGCGCCTTTGCCAGCGCGCTCGCGCTGTGTTCGCACCAGGCCCACTCCTGGCGGAAGCGGTCCGCTTTAAGCCAGTAATCGCGCTTCTCCCAGGCGATGGCGCTTGTTTCCACCGATTCGCTAATCTTTTCCAGCGCCAGAACCACGTACGCCGCCAAATCACGGCTGGAAGCATCCGGCGATTTCTGCCGCACCAGCAGCCGGATTGCCAGCACAATGGACTTGCTCATGCGATTGCGCGCGGTTGCGCCACTTTCACTACCTTTGATACTTGTCATTCGTCCTCTACGCAAATAATTTCAATGCCCAATTATACCCACCCTGCCCTATCTTAGCTGACTGAAAATATGTAGAATTAGCACAGTCGTTCTAACAATCTCTTGACATAGAACAAATATTCTATATAATAAGGGCATGAGAACAGATGCCGCGTTACTCCCTTTTTCACTGCCCCTCCCACCCCAGCTGCTGCTGGTGATTGGCAGCCACGCGATGTCCGAAAAAATGCTGGAACTGGTGGCCGCCCTGGCCCTGAAACAGCGCGTGACCCTGCTGGATTGCGGCAACCGGTCCAATATGTACGCGGTGGCCCGGGCCATCCGGCCATTCACCAGCGACCCGGTCGGCGTGATGAACAGAATTCGCCTCTCACGCGCCTTTACCTGCTACCAGGTGCTGGCAATGCTGGAAGCCGTTTCGGCCGCCCCGCCGCGCGAACCGCTGGTCATTCTGGACCTGCTGGCAACCTTCCTGGACGAAGACGTGAAGCTGAAAGACTGCCAGCGTCTGCTTACCCGCAGCATTGCCTGCCTGAAGCGCCTCAGCCAGTTTGCGCCGGTGCTGGTAAGCCTGCGGCCTATTCCGCCCATCTCCGCGGCGCGTGAATGCCTGATGGAAGATCTGCGCGCCAGCGCCAGCGCCGCCTGGGAAGAGCCGGTTCCGCTGCCGGCCGGCTTTGGGCTGCAACCGGCGCTGTTCTAGAAAGGACCTGATGGGCCGCACAATTGCTTCCATTACCCAAACCTGGCAGCAGGAAGAAGCCGCCCTAAAACGCTTTCAGCGCGCGCTGCGCAAAGAGGACCAGCTGCTGCTGGATGAACTGCTGGTGCTCTCCCGCCTGCACCTGGCGGAAGCCTCGTACGCGTCCAATCTGTACCCGCTGGACATGTATCTGATCGCCATCCTGCTGGAAGTGTACAAACAGCTGAAATCGCTCCAAAAAGAGATCACCCCGGAAGGAGCTGACCCCAGCATAAAGCTGGACAGCGGTAAAGAAGCGCGTTTTCTCACGCTGCTCAACGAAACGCTGGCAGTTTTAGCATCGGAACCCCCTCCCGCCGTGGAGCTCCTGGAAGAAGCGGCCGAGCCGCGCGCGTCCGCCGCCTACACCGCGTTTGAAGAGGCGCCGTGAGCAACCCGACTTTCCGCGGTTGGCTGCTCGACCTGTACCTGAATCAGCAGGATGGCCTGACCCTGTGGTTTATCTCCGAAACAGACGACCGGCGGGTGTGTTTCACGCAGGCTTTTCCGGTGGCGTTTTACGCTGCCGGACCGCGCGAGGATCTGCGCCGGCTGTGGAAACGCCTGCGCAAGGAAAGCTGCGTGAGCGCGCTTGAGCGCCAGCTAAAGCAGGATGTGTTTGCCGCGGACCCCGTGGAAGTGCTGCGCATTGACGTGAACACCCCGGCGCATCAGGTCGAATTATTCCACCAGCTGGAGGAGGAGTTTCAGGAGCTGACCTGGTACGACTCGGACGTGACCATCAGTACCCGCTACATCAGCCGGTACGGCGCGTTCCCGCTGGCGCTGTGCGAGCTCAGCGCCGACGCGCAGAACCGCATCCAGTCCATTCAAGTGCTCAACAGCCGCTGGGATTTAATGCCTGATCTGCCGCCTCTGCGCGTGATGGAACTGGCCCCGGATGTGGACCCCGCGCACGGCTCAGTGCGCGCGCTGACCCTCCGCTCGGACCGTTTCAGCCAGACCCTGCCGCTCAGCCCGGACGGCGCTTATTTATCCGTTCTGAACGCCGCGCTGCTGGACTACGACCCGGATATTCTCGTCACCGACTGGGGCGACAGCTGGCTGCTGCCCTTCCTGCTCCACCAGATGGAGGAACGGAGAGCACCCCTGGCGCTAAATCGGGATGCCAGCCAACCGGTGCGCTGGCAGAAAGAAATCACCTACTTTTCCTACGGGCACATTATCTACCGTCCGGAAGAAGCGCACCTGTTCGGGCGCTGTCATATTGACCGCAAATCCGCTATGATGTGGTCGGATTACAGCCTGGCAGGCACGTTGGAAATGGCGCGCGTGACCACCCTGCCAATCGAGAAAGCCGCGCGCGTCTCGCCTGGGCAGGGCATTTCCGCCATGCAGGTCATCACTGCGCTGCAAAAGGACATCCTGGTGCCTTACCAGAAACGCCAGGTGGAGGAATTCAAGAGCGGCATGCAGCTCATTCAGGCAGACCGCGGCGGGATGATTTACCAACCCAAACTGGGGCTGCACAGCGATGTAGCGGAAGTTGACTTTGTTTCCATGTATCCAGCGGTCATCATCCGCGGCAACATTTCGCCCGAAGTCCCTCTGCCGGATGTGCTGACGCCTGCCAGTGAAGAACTGGGCGTGGTTCCGCTCACACTCAAACCGATTTACGAAAAACGCGTGGCGCTGAAGACCAAGACGCGCTCTTACCCGCCCGACCATCCCATGGCGAAAACGCTCAAAGCGCGCTCATCTGCGCTCAAATGGCTGCTGGTAGTTTGTTTTGGCTTTCTCGGCTATAAAAACGCCCGTTACGGACGCATCGAAGCGCACGAAGCGGTTACCAAGGGCGGACGCGAGGTGCTCCTGCGTGCCAAAGAGGTAGCCGAAGAAGAAGGCTTTGAAGTGCTCCAGATGTATGTGGACGCGCTCTGGCTCAAAAAGAAAGGCTGCAGCAAGCCCGAGCACTTTGAGGAAGTCATGCGCAAGATCGTTGACCGGACCGGGCTGGCAATCGCTCTGGACGGCGTTTTGCGCTGGGTCGCGTTTCTGCCCTCCAAAACAGACGCGCGCATCCCGATCGCGAATCGCTATTTTGGCGTATTCCAGAGCGGAGAAATCAAAGTGCGCGGCCTGGAAGCCCGCCGCAGGGATACCCCCCGCTGGATCGGGCAGGTGCAGACAGAAATGATCACCTGCCTTGGGCAGGCCAAAACCCGCGCGGAACTGCCTGACGCGCTCAGGTCGGCTCTCAGGCTGTACCAGTCCGCGCTGGAAGCGCTGAAAGCCGGCCGCGTGCCGCTGGATTTGCTGGTGATAAACGGTAAGGTCAGCTACGCCCTGGATGCTTATAAGAGCGCAACCGCGGCCGTGCGCGCCGCGCGGCAGTTGGAAAGCGCCGGCATGCAGATCCGACCCGGGCAGCGCGTGCGTTTTCTCTACATGCAAGGCGAGCCGGATGTGCGCGCCTGGGAACTTGGGGGCAAGCTGGATCCGCAAGCAGTAAACATGCATAAGTACATGGAATTGCTGGCAAAAGCCGGCGGAAGCGTGCTGCTGCCCTTTGGCATTGACCCGGACGTCCTGATGGAATGGACGCTTAAGGGCGGCGTGCAGCTGCCGCTGCCAATTCAAATCGCGGACGTGCTGGCAGCGGGATAGCGCCTTGATTTTTTTTCGTGACATCGAATGCATTGCGCCTGATGAGGAAGCTAAAGAAATCATGTCAAATAAAAATTTTATATAGGTAATATGACTATGCGCATTTCGGCTATTCCATACTTCAGGGATTGGGTAATCGCTAAGGTCTACACCCATAATTGGAATTTTGTTGACTTGCTTTTCCCTCTCGCTTATAATTTGTTGTTCGAGGGGAAGTGCTGGAATTGGCAGACAGGCATGACTTAGGATCATGTGCGGCAACGCGTGAGAGTTCGAGCCTCTCTTTCCCCACAGCATTCATAAACATCGAGAGGTATATTTTGAAATTACAACAAGAATTTACTGACGACCAGCAGGTCAAAATCACCGCGGAATTTGAACCGGAGCTTCTGGAGCAGTATATGCACAAAGCTGCCCGCAAGATTTCCCAGCGCACCCGCATCCCCGGCTTCCGCCCGGGCAAGGCTCCCTACGCGATGGTGCTAAGTCATGTTGGCGAAGCAAGCATCAAAGAAGAAGCGCTGGAACTGCTTCTGGACAAGGTTTACCCTGAAATGCTGGATGAAGCGCAGATTAAACCTTATGGCCCGGGCAATTTGGACGAAATCAAGAGCGAAAATCCCCCCATTTTCCAGTTCACCATTCCGCTGGAACCCGAAGTGGAACTTGGCGCGGTGGAAGACCTGCGCGAAGCCTATGTTCTCCCCAAGGTTAGCGAACAGGAAGTAGACGATTTCATCCTGCGGGCAAGACAGAATTCAAGTACAATCGTCCCCCTGGACACGCCTGCAGCGGAAGGCAATCTGCTTTATGTGACCCTGGAAGCCGTCGATCTTGAGCCTAAGGAAGGCGAAAACCCCGATATCATAAAAGCGGCGCCGCAGCAGGTTCTCATTCCTGCTGAAGGTGAACAACGCGACAGCGAATGGCCTTTTCCAGGTTTCGGTCGCGCGCTGATTGGCTACAACGCTGGTGAAAACGCGATTATCACACATGAATTTCCGGAGGACGCATCAGACGAGGAACTGCGCGGCAAGAAAGTTCGTTTTACTGTCAACATTCAGTCTGTAAAAGCGATGCAGCTGCCTGAAATGGACGAAGAATTTCTTTCCCAGCTTGGCGATTTCAAGACAGTAGAAGAGCTCAGAAGCGCCGTTCTCGAGCGTCTGGAAACCGAAACTGCCGCCGAGTATGATGATAAGTACTATCTTGATCTGGTGGACCGGGTGCGTAAAGACGCCAAAATCAAATATCCTCCCCAGATGCTCGAGGAAGAAGAAGAACAAGTCCTGCATCGGTTTGAGCATGAGCTTTCCCACCGCAATCTCGACCTTGATGTGTATCTGAAGATGCGCAAGACGGATAAAGAAGAATTTATCAAGCAGGAAGTCACCCCAACCGCGATTAATCGTTTGGAACGCTCTCTCATCATGCAAGCCTTGAGTAAGAAGTATGACATCAAGGTGACCAACGAAGCCCTCGAAAGAGAAATTTCGACGATTGTCAACGACCTGGTGATGAGCGGTGAACTGCAGGATGTTCAGAAAGAACTTGGTGAGAAGAAATTCGCCAACGCGATTTCGATGGAAGCCGCTAACCGCGCCCTGGAAACCGCCATTCGCAAGCAGCTGCGCACGCTTGCCAGCCCGGAATCACTCCCGGCTGAAGAACCAGAAGCTGAAACAAGGGAACCTGCTCTGCCGGAAGCAGACGAAAGCGCACAAGAGGACAAGTAAGAACCGTATGATGGGCGCCTGAAACTCCAGGCGCCCGCTTTATATACAAATATCTAATAGTTGTAAGCTAAACTCTTCAAAATATCTATGAAGAAAAGGAACCCAATGGATACAAACCTCATTAAATCAGTGATTCCAATGGTTGTGGAATCTTCCGGCAGCGGCGAACGCGCGTACGATATCTATTCGCTTTTGCTGAAGGAACGCATTATCTTTGTTGGTTCGGCCATTAATGATCAGGTAGCGAACCTTGTTGTCGCCCAATTGCTGTACCTCAGCCGCGAAGACCCGGACAAATCCATCCAGATGTACATCAACTCCCCCGGCGGCTCAATTTACTCCGGTTTGGCCATCCTCGACACGATGCAGATGATCCCGAACAAGATCAGCACTGTTGCTGTAGGCGTTACTGCCAGTTTCGGTACTGTACTGCTTGCCGGCGGAGCTAAGGGCCAGCGCTACGCGCTCCCGCACGCCACGATCCACATGCATCAACCGCTTGGCGGCGCGGAAGGTCAGGCGACCGACATTGAAATTATGGCAAAAGAAATTTTGCGGCTTAAGGATGCCCTTAATAATTTCTTTGCGGGCGCTACCGGTCAGCCAATTGAGGTCATCAAGCGCGATACAGACCGCGACTTCTTCCTGACCGCGGAACAGGCCGTCAGTTACGGCATTGTAGATAAAGTGCTCCAGCCGCCAGTAAAGTAGTCCAAACGAAGCCTGCCGGAGGACGGATGCTGACAGAAAAGTTCCCCAGCCTGAAGGGGCTTATTTTGGACATGGATGGTGTCCTCTGGCATGACACCCAGGCCATCGGAAATCTGCCTGCCTTGTTCAGGTCGATTTCCGATCTAGGCTTACGCTATGTTTTCGCGACCAACAATGCCACCAAAACTATAGGCGAATATCAGGAAAAGCTGCTCGGTTTCGGGCTGGAAGTTTCGCCGGAGCAAATCATCACCTCCGCCGGCACCACCGCGCTTTATTTGCAAAACCGTCACCCTCAGGGCACCTGCATCTACGTGGTTGGTTCCGACTCCCTCAAGCAGATCCTGCAGCAGCATGGGTTTGTGGTCTCCAATGTGGATGACTCTCACAGCGCTGCGCTTGTCGTGGTTGGGATGGACATCGGGATGACTTACGAAAAAATTCGCAACGCGGCGCTGCTGGTAAGAGCAGGCGCGGAATTCATCGCCACCAATGCTGATGCCACCTTCCCCACCCCGCAGGGATTATTTCCTGGAGCGGGAACGATGGTCGCGGCGATTGCCACAGCTTCCGGCAAAGACCCGCTGGTCATCGGCAAGCCTTTCACTGCGATGTACGAGCATGCGTATCGGGTCTTAAACCTGAATCCCCACCAAGTCATGGGCGTCGGCGATCGGCTGGAGACAGATATTGCTGGCGCGCAGCGTGCTGGCTGCCTGGCCGGGCTGGTACTTTCAGGCGTTTCCACGTGCTCCCAGGCCCTCACCTGGCAGCCTGCGCCGGATATCATTGCGGCAAACCTGGACGAGCTGATCCATGGCTAAAACGCTTATCTACGACCTGGATTTTGATACCTTTGCGCAAGCTCTGACCGAACTTGGACAGCAGCCTTTCCGCGCCAGGCAAATTTGGAGCGGACTCTACCAGCAGTATTACAGCGATTTTTCTCAGTTTTCCAACATTTCAGCCAGTCTGCGCGCCGCGCTGAGCGAGCAGTATACGCTCGACCCCCTGACGCCGCGCGCCAGCTTGCGCTCCAAAGATCAACTGACCGAAAAAACCTTATTCGGGCTGCCTGACGACCTGAGCGTGGAAACTGTGCTGATGCGCTACGAAGAGCGCAACTCCTTGTGCATATCCACACAGGTCGGCTGCCCGATGGGCTGTGTTTTTTGCGCAACAGGCCAAATGGGATACCAACGCGGCCTGTCCACGGGAGAAATGCTCGCCCAGATTATTCACTTTATGCGTCTTCTGAAGACGGAAGGCAAAAGCCTGACCAATATTGTATATATGGGCATGGGCGAGCCTTTCCTGAATTACGAAGCGACAATGGATTCCTTGCGCAGATTGACCGACCCAAGCGCCTTCAACTTTGGAGCTCGGCGGATCACGGTCAGTACGGTCGGCATCATCCCGAAAATTGAAAAATTCAGTCACGAAGGACTTCAGGTGAATCTGGCGGTCAGCCTGCACTCCGCGGATAACGAACTCCGCAGCCAGCTTGTGCCAGCCAATCGGATTTACCCGCTGAAGAACCTGATTTCCGCCTGCCGCGCCTATACTGATGAAACCCACCGGCGCATCAGCTTCGAGTACGCGCTGATCAACGACGTGAACGACTCAACGGCTGCAGCAGCCCAGCTTGCGGGTTTGCTAAAAGGCATGCTTTGCCATGTCAATCTGATCGCTTTGAACCCCAGCAAGCACTATTCCTTGCAAGGCTCCCCGCGCGAAAAGGTGCACGCATTTGCGGATGTGCTCTCCGAACGCGGCATCCCTGTGACAGTCCGCCTTCGCCGGGGGATCGAGATTCAAGCCGGCTGCGGCCAACTGGCAAGCAGTCAAAACCCGTTATAATTCAAAACCTATGAGCGATATATTCCAAAAATGGCGTGAGAGCCTGACAAAAACCCGCGACGTCGCCTTTGGTAAGGTTTCAACTTTCTTTGGCGCCACCCAAATCACAGAGGACAGTTGGGATGAACTTGAAGCTTTGCTTATCCAGGCGGATCTCGGCGTGGACACAACCATTTCCCTGATTAACAACTGCCAGGCGCAGGTAGACCGCCGGGGTCTGACCAAAACAGAACAGCTTTATGCTTTGGTTAAGGCGGAGCTTATCAATTTACTGGACCAACCATCTGAGCCGGAATTGAACCAGCATCCTACAGTCATTATGGTTGCCGGCGTGAACGGCTCAGGTAAAACGACCACCATTGCCAAGTTGGCTGCACGCTACAAGAACATGGGCAAAAAAGTACTGCTGGTTGCCGCGGATACCTACCGCGCTGCTGCCGTGGACCAGCTTGAGGTCTGGAGCAAGCGCGTGGACGTGCCCATCATCACCGCCCAACCGGACAGCGATCCTGGCGCGGTGACTTATGACGGCATAAAATCTGCCATTTCACGCGGCAGCGACGTGGTGCTGATTGATACAGCCGGCAGGCTGCATACCCGGTACAACCTGATGGAAGAAATAAAAAAAGTCTACCGCGTGGCGGATAAAGCACTGCCCGGCGCGCCGCACTATTCCTGGATTGTGCTGGATACCACCACCGGTCAGAACGCACTCCAACAGGCCGCTGCTTTTGCCAAAGCCGTCCACCTGAACGGCGCTCTCCTGGCAAAACTTGATACTTCTGCCAAGGGCGGGATGGCGTTCGCCATCAAAAAGCAGCTCGGGCTGCCAATTCTGTTTGCTGGCTTAGGCGAGCGCGTCGATGATTTACAGCTTTTTGACAGGGAAGCCTTTGTAAACGGCATCCTTGAGCGATAATTTTACGGAGAAACTTTATGTCTGACCTTGCCAACCGCATAGAAACAATCGAAGCGCAATGCCGCTCCCTTCAGGAGCATCTTTGACCTCCCGGCAAAGCTTTCAGAACTAAAGAATCTCCAGACGAACGCAGAACACCCCGATTTTTGGAATAATCCTGATAGCGCCCAGCAGGTCATGAAACGCGTCTCCGAACTCTCCGGGGTTGTGGAAGAGTGGCAGGCGCTTGCCGCAGATATCCAGGACCTGAAATCTCTTGCGGAGATGGACGATAGTTCGCTCATGGATGAGATTATCGCTCAGGTCGATGAGCTGGAAAAGACGCTGGCAAAAAAAGAAACGGAACTGCTGCTTTCCGGTAAGTATGACCACGGCAACGCCCTGCTGGCCGTGCATTCCGGCGCTGGCGGCACCGATTCCCAGGATTGGGCCGCTATGCTGGAGCGGATGTACCTGCGTTGGGCAGAACAGCGCGGCTTTAAAACCGAAATTCTCGACCGAACCGTTGGAGAAGAAGCCGGCATAAAATCCGTAACCATCCTGGTGCAAGGTAAACTCGCTTACGGGTATTTAATATCTGAAAAAGGCGTCCACCGGCTTGTGCGACTGTCCCCTTTTGATGCGGCTCACCGCCGGCACACCTCATTCGCGTTGGTGGAAGTGCTGCCGGAGCTTGAGGACAATGATGAAGTCGTGATCCGTCCGGAAGACATCAATATCGAGGTGTATAAGTCCTCCGGGGCTGGCGGGCAAAACGTGCAAAAGAACATGACCGCCGTACGTATCGTGCATCTGCCCTCCGGCTTGGTCGTAACCTGCCAGAACGAACGCTCACAGACCCAAAACAGGGAAAACGCGCTGAAAGTGCTGCGTTCCCGCTTATTTGAGCTTCAGATGCAGGCGCATGATGAGGTCGTAGCGGAACTCAAGGGAGAATTTAAAAAGGTGGAATGGGGCAGCCAGATCCGTTCGTACGTGCTTCACCCCTACCAAATGGTTAAAGACCACCGCACGGAATACGAAACCGCCAATACCCAGGGCGTGCTCGACGGGAGTATTGACGGTTTTATTGAAGCGTATTTGAGAATGAAAAAGGCTTAATCCAGCATCTTAGCCAGACGAACCATTTCCATATCCAATCCCTTTGTTTTGCCAATCACATCCTCAAGCGGTGTGGTGGTGATTTTTGACGCAATCTGACCTACCAAGACACCGGTTTCGCCGCGTTCCAGCGCTTCGATTGCGCCGAGACCAAAGCGGCTGCCCAAATTCCGGTCATACGCACTGGGGGTGCCCCCACGTTGAACATGCCCGAGGATGGTGCTTCGGACGCTGAAACCGAGCCGATCACGGTTGGCGACAAAGAATTCGGTGAGCTTGGCAGCGTTATAATCCGCGCCCTCGGCGGCAACCACCAGCGCGTGTGATTTACCATGTTCGTAAGCCGCCTGCAGGGTCTGCGCCAGTTCCTCCGGATCTGTTGGAATTTCCGGCAGAGTAATCGCTTCTGCCCCGCCAGCGATGCCGGACATTAAAGCAATGTACCCGCACTTACGCCCCATTACTTCGAGAATAAACGCCCGTTGATGCGAAGATGCAGTCACCTTCAGGCGGTCAATAGCCTCCAGCGCGATATTGAGGGCGGTATCGACCCCGAGCGTGATATCTGAGCCGCACAGGTCGTTGTCAATGGTAGAGGCGATGCCAACCACCGGGAAGCCCATCCGGTTAAGCTCATAGCTGCCGGTCTGGGAACCATTTCCACCGATGACTACCAGCGAATCTATACCAAGCTGATTCAAATTCCTGATCGCCAGCTTACGGCCGTCAACCGTCAGGAATTCAGGGCAGCGCGCGCTGCCCAGCATCGTCCCGCCGCGTTGAATTATGCCGCCGACGTCCCGGGTGGTCATTTCGTTGATATTACCGGAAATTAGACCTTTATAACCGTGTTGAACGCCGTACATTTGCCAGCCTTTGCTGACCCCACAACGCACAACCGCGCGGATGGCGGCATTCATACCGGGGGCGTCTCCGCCGCTTGTCAGAACCGCTACTCTTTTTGTCATAAGGCACCTCTCTAGTCTGGACGGGTAATTACTTTTAGCAATTATAATTCAAGTCTACAGTTGAAATTGGAAGGAATCCTGTCAGTATGGCAAAAGATATCCTGGTTGCTATCGTTAGTGATGATATTTACGCGCGGAATTGGATGTCGCTGCTCCTGGTTCGCGATTGGCGCACGCGGGTGGTCTCAGAAATCACCTGCCACGCTGACTTTGCCAGGCTGAAAGAACCTGGCCAACCTCAGCCTGACCTCTTCCTGGTGGATCTGGATTCCTATCGTGATAATCCCGGCATATTGACCACATTAAATGAACTGGTTGGAAAACACGCCCGGATTCTGTGCGTAGGCACTCAGGTGATCTCCAATGTGTTTCTGCGGCTGGATGCCGCCCTTTTCGCCGGTTACCTTCTCAAAAATGAAATATCGTCCTCGCTTGCCTGGGCGATCACTTTCGCTTACGAAAACAAAACTGTGTTTACCCCCGGCGTTTTGGATGCGCTGCAAAACGATACGTACAAACTGCCCGCAAATAAGATGATCATCCGCGGCCGCAACTTTCCCGGCCTGACAGACCATCAGGAGGAAATTGCGCGCCTGGCAATTGTATTCTCGATTGGCCGCCGGGATCTGGCAGATGAGTTGAAAATTTCCGACCAGTGGAGCTACGGCATGGTAAGCGAGCTTTACAGTAGGCTGGGACTTGAAGAGCTATTCACCGGTGATATTGACCCCTCCCGTTTTATCGGCGATGACCCCGTAATTCTGGAGCACCTGGAAGAGATTCTGGACGAATTGGGCGGCTCAAAAAAAGCGCGGGACCTTGAGACCCTGGCCTTTCACCTTTTAACGATGCCTTCAATAGAAGCTTGATGCCCTATTTTGGCTACGCGCAATATAGAAAATTATTCAATGATAAGCACCGCCCGGGCAGGCGCTGCCTCACGTCCAGTCAGTTTCATTGGCAGGCATACCAGCTGATAAATCCCAGCCGTGACTCCGCTTAAATTTATACTTTCGAGAATAACCACTTGCTCTTGCAGCAGAAGCTTATGCGTTGGTGTGGGGTCCTCGAAAGGCGCAATCGAAAGGTAGTCAATTCCTACCAGACGTACAGCGCGTTGCACCAGAAATTCCGCTGCCGATGTGTCCAAAGCTGTAAAATCCTGCCGGAATTCTCCCCCTGAGCCAGCCCAGAAATGGCTGTTCCGGGTCTTCAGCAGCACCCGTTCACAGCTAATCTCTTCGAGCCTGCCCAAAACTTCCGCTGTGATCAAGGTCACATTTTCTGGTACTTCGAGCACCTGGGCTTCTCCTACCAATGTTGAGAGCGCAATACAATCCAGAGTGCCTCCATCTGGAAGAAAATGGAGCGGAGCATCGATATGAGTTCCAGTATGCGCGCCGATGTTAAATGCCGTGATATTAGACAGATCCCCCGCGGAAATTCTACCGATCCAGGATAACTCCGGCTTTGGGTCGCCAGGCCAGACTGGCAGGTTTTCATCAATCCCCACACTAATGTCGAAAATCTTCATGTGCGCTCCAATTCATGCTTTTTTCTGGAATTATACAGAAAGAAGATGATTTTGAGAGCTTTCGAGAGGATATTGGAATAAAATCCCTACTGTAATCCAAAAAATAAGAGGTTGCGATGCAGAAAATATACATTGCCGGGGTGGGACAGACGCCCGTCCGGGAAAACTGGGAAAAATCACTAAAAGAGCTGGCTGGCGACGCTGCGCTTCTTGCGCTGGCGGATGCCAACCTGGGCTATCCGGAAGGCATCTTCGTCGGCAATATGATGTCTGGCAGCGCGAATCACCAGCTGCAACTTGGCGCTTTACTGGCGGATTGGCTGGGGATGCACCACCGGGAAGGTTTCGGTCTTGAATCTGCTTGCAGCTCAGGCGCGGCAGCCTTCCGGGCAGCGCTTATGGCAATAGCATCCGGCGAACTTTCTTCAGCGCTCGTGATTGGCGTCGAAAAGATGACCGACTCACCACTAGCCGAAATCACTGCCAACCTTGCCACCGCGGCCGATGCGGACCTGGAAGGGGATTTTGGTGTGTCATTTGTAGCGTTGAATGCCCTGATCATGCAGCGCTACATGTACGAATACGGCTGGAAAACCTCAGATTTTGCTGCTTTCTCCATCAACGCGCACGCGAACGCGGTCTTTAATCCCAACGCCCGCTTCCGAAAAGCCATCAGCCTGTCGGATTATGAACACACCGGCATGGTATGTGAGCCGATCAATTTGCTAGATGCTTCACCGGTCAGCGACGGCGCTGCCGCCTTGTATCTCACGGCTGCTCCCCCCACCAAAGACAGAAGAATCAGCGTGGCTGCCTCCAGCGCGGCGACGGATACGATTTCACTGCAAAACCGCACAAATTCGCTGCGTTTGTCAGCCGCTGAAAAATCCGCCCGAATAGCCTATCAGCAAGCCGGTATTACCCCGCGTGAAATCGGACTGTTTGAATATCATGACGCCTTTTCAATTATGGCAGCCCTCTCGCTGGAAGCGGCGGGGTTTTGCGATCCCGGTCAGGCTCCCCGCCTTGCCAACGACGGCAGCATCGCGCTCAACGGCAGGATTCCTGTCGCAACGATGGGCGGGCTCAAAGCCCGCGGGCATCCGGTTGGCGCCACGGGTCTCTACCAGCTTGTGGAAGTGGCGCTGCAGCTGCGCGGTGAGACAGGACAGACCCAGGTTGAAGCCGCCCGCTGGGGCATGGCGCAAAATATCGGCGGGTCAGGTTCAAATATTATTACCCACATCCTTCATCAGGGATGATACAATTTCACGGGTAAACTTAATTACCGCTGCAGCGCGGTGACCCTTGCGCTTTCAACAAAGGAGAGATTTCCATGATGGAATTCCACGTGTCACGCCTTTCCCGTGAGAAATACGGCTTTGACCAACTGTTGTTTTCGCTGAATGGCAATGTCATTTTTGCCAATTTTCAGGCTGCCCGCAAGTTCGCGCAGCAAATCAACGCGCAAAAAAGCCCTGGCGATGCTGGTTATGTCTCAGCGGGTCAAATCAACGCGCTGGGCTTGATTGACGAAATATTCCATCTTGTCGTCGCCGAGTACTATCAGGAATACGGGAAAGACCTGCGCGACGCGCTCTACATGGACATTTCCACCAGGCTGGGTGAGGAGAAATTACTCGCCACCCTCAGCGCATTTTGCGGCGAGTTTCCACCAGTCCAGGTATTTCAGGGGCAGCTCACATTACAGGATTACCTTGGCGGCACGACAGAGGGCGTTGCGAACACAAAACTCGCGCTGGAAGAGCTGCTGATGCTGTGGCTTACCAACCGTAACCCTGCCGCGGGGATTTATGTTGAGCTTTTCGACGACGAAAACCTGCGCGTGAAAACGGCCTACGAACAGGTGATTGATGGCATTAAAGTTTTCTTTTCTCATCAACCGACCTTCGGTCCGCAGCAGCAGGACCTGGTCACCATGCTGCGCACGCCCGCGATTATGGTGCCGCAGTCCCTCAGCGGTCAGCTGGAATTCATCCGCCAGCATTGGGGAAAGCTGCTCGGTAAATATCTTTACCGCCTGTTGGGCAGCCTGGATTTCCTGAAAGAAGAACAGCGCGCGATTTTTGGCGGTCCCGGCCCGACCATGGTGCCGGATTACCGTTCGGAAGGTTTGGGGCTCTCAGAGGTTGAACGCTTCAGCCCGGACAGTGACTGGATGCCGCGGGTGGTAATGATCGCCAAAAACAGCTTTGTATGGCTGAACCAGCTTTCAAGGCAGTATCAGCGCCAGATTGAGCGCCTGGACCAAATCCCCGATGAAACGCTGGATAGACTTGCAGCCTGGGGCTTTACCGGCTTATGGCTGATTGGCTTGTGGGAACGCAGCGACGCGTCCCGTGAAATAAAGCAGCGCTGCGGCAACCCGGACGCAGTCTCGTCGGCTTATTCCCTGGCACGTTATCAGATTGCTGAGCGCCTGGGCGGTGAGGAAGCTTACCGCAACCTGAGCCACCGCGCAGGTTTACGCGGCATTCGCCTGGCTAGCGATATGGTGCCCAACCACATGGGAATTGATTCAGATTGGGTCTACGAGCATCCAGAGTGGTTTATTTCCCTAGATTACAGCCCCTTCCCTGGGTATACCTTTAATGGCCCAGACCTTTCGAAGAAACCCGGCGTCAGCATCAACCTCGAAGACCACTACTACACCCGCAGCGATGCGGCTGTGGTGTTCAAACGCTATGATCACAGAAACGGGCAGACCAAATACATTTACCACGGCAACGACGGCACCAGCATGCCCTGGAATGACACCGCCCAACTCAATTACCTCGACCCGACGGTGCGCGAAGCGGTCATCCAGACTATTTTGGAAGTTGCCCGAAAATTCCCGATCATCCGCTTTGACGCTGCCATGACGCTAACCAAGAAGCACTATCAACGCCTATGGTTCCCGCAGCCGGGCACCGGCGGCGACATCCCCACGCGCGCGGATCATGCCATGACCAAAGAGGCATTTGACAATGCCATGCCTGAGGAATTCTGGCGGGAAGTGGTGGAGAGGGTCGCTAAGGAAGTTCCGGATACCCTGCTGTTGGCAGAAGCTTTCTGGTTAATGGAGGGTTACTTTGTGCGCACGCTCGGAATGCACAGGGTTTATAACAGCGCATACATGAACATGCTGCGCAACGAGGAGAACGACAAATACCGCCAGCTTATCAAAAACACACTGGTTTACGATCCGCAAATCCTCAAGCGCTACGTCAACTTCATGAACAATCCTGATGAAAAGACCGCTGTGGAACAATTTGGGAAAGGGGACAAATACTTTGGCATTTGCACCGTGATGTCCACCATGCCTGGACTTCCAATGTACGGACACGGTCAAGTGGAAGGCTACGCGGAAAAATACGGGATGGAATATTACCGCCCGTACTGGGATGAGAGCCCCGATCCGTACCTCGTCCGCCGACACGAAACCGACGTCTTCCCGATTTTACACAGGCGCCGCCTGTTCGCGAACGTCGAGAACTTCATGCTTTACGATTTCTACGCCGCGCAGGGCGGAATTGATGAAAACGTGTACGCCTACTCTAACAGCGATGGCGATCAGCGCGCTATAGTGGTTTATAACAATCGCTTTGGGGAAACCGCCGGTAGGATTAAGAGCTCCGTGCCCTTCCTCGTGAAGAGCGACAACCCGCACCAGGAAACCCGCGAACTCGCCCAGGCGCTTGGTCTGCCAAACGATCCCAACGCGTTCGTGATCTATCGTGACTACACGCATCATCTTGAATATATCCGGTCCGCAAAGGAAATTCATGAAAGTGGGATGTACTTCAGCCTTAATGCTTACGGGCATCAAGTGCTAATGGACTTCTCAGTTGTCTATGGACAAGATTACGCAGAACTGAACGCCCACTTGAACGGCAGAGGCGTCCCGAACCTGGACGTCGCCCGCAGGGAAATTGTCCTCGGACCAATCCTCCTGCCTCTGGCTGAAATTCTGGACGCAGATAACATCAGGAACCTTTTTGCTTTCAGCAAAGACACGCTTTCCACGGACAAGCTTGAAGCGCTGCTCACCAAAAACCTGGACCTTGCAGAGCGGGCTCAATCCGGGATGCGCTGGACAAACCAACTTCCCGACTGCGCTGACCCCCAAAACCGGCAATACCTTGAGAAGCTCCTGCGCCAGATACTCGACCTGGAACACTTCTCCAAGAATGCAGGGCTGTCCCTCACCAAACTGACCCCGCTTTTCAAGCAAACGCTCAGCGCTGAAGCGCTTGAAGATCCACGGTGCGTCTTCGTCCTGCTTATCTGGGCTTTCATCTCAAGTTTGTCCGGCAGCAGTGCGGACGAGGAATGCCGGACGGCCAGCCGGAAGGTGCTGGATGAAGAACCGGCCATAAGATTGGTGACCAGTTCACTTGCGCAGCTGGGATTTGGCGACTACGAAGCCTGGAAAGCCTGCCAGGCGGTGCGCTGGATGATTACCAACACAGCATGGCTGCCTGAAGTCCAGGACCTGGAAGCGGCCACCCTGTTCGAGAAATGGATGAAGGATGAACAGCTGCGCGAATACATCGAAGTAAACGAGTATAACCAGGTGCTGTGGTTCAATCAGGAAAAATTTGTGGAAATGCTCTGGTACATGCGGGTTGCATCCGTCCTCTGGTACGCCTCACAAGCGGATGTAAGCGCAGTTGACCTGCTGGAAAAGAATATCCTGGCAGAACCGCTCTTTGCCCGCCTGCTGGATGGGTTGAAAACGTCTGAATATCAATTAGCAAAGCTGCAGGACGCGCTGAGCTAACTCACGCATTCTTCTTTTGCGCGTAACAGGGTCTGAGAGAAGACGGTATCTCCTTTCAGCCCTGTTTTTTGGCTGTGCACCTGCCCAAGCAGCGCGAGAGCGGCAGGCGCTAAGTCCAGTCCAGTTGCCCGTTCGGTCAGAAAAACCGCCTTTGCGGCGTAAGCAATATTGTTTTGAGGTTCAATGCGGTGAAATTCGTCGTGGTAAAAACCGCAGGAAGTGAACATGCGCTGGCGTTCGTACTGAGCGGAGAGCAGATCCTGAACGCGGGCCAGCTGTTGGTCCCGCCAGGCTCCATCAGAAAGCTCCAGGCATAACTCCCTTGTGCTCATCTGGCGATTCATCACATCAATATATCTGTGGCGCAGTTCCCACGGTTCCGGGAATATAGGCGCAATCACATCCAGAAAAGCCGCGTCAAGCCATTCGCCAATTTGATTCAGCGCCTCCCGGAAAGGAGTCTTCCAGTATGCCTGCGGTGTACACCCGCATACCTTCTGCCAGCGGTCCACCCCGTGCAAGCAGGACCAGGAGGTATTCTTAACCAGGCTTGCCCGCGAGCTAACCGTGTGCTCTTTGAGCCACTTTCCTGGATAGGTCCATTGCACGCCGCGTTTCTCAGCCGCGCCGTTCAATACATACGAAAGAAACAGATCCCTGAAAGGTTGGTGGTGGCCGTAGAGTTCGCCATCGCTGGCCACCAGCATCAGCCCATCCGGATTTTCCGCGCGGTTGCTCAGGATACAATCCAGAAATAGATCCCCATTTACCGTAGCAGACGGGAAGAAACTGACGCGGGTGCTTAATTCCTGGTCGTAAGTGAAAACCACAAAAGGATCCCGCCCGTCAGGTAAATCGATCAGGTAAGGTCCTGCTGCGCCATTCTCCGGCAGCACTTGCCAGGGCGCCAGGATAGTAAATTGGATGCCGTTATCTGCCAGCGTACAGAGTGTGTCGATATCCACAGCGGTCTCAGGCAGCCACATCCCCGCAGGTTTATGCCCGTAATGCAGCTCGAAATCTTTGATACCCCAACGCACTTGCGTGATTTTGTCCTGCTTGGTCGCCAATGGCAGAATGCTGTGGTTGTAACTCTGCGCCATGCCGTTCCCGACACCGTATTTTTCATAATTCCAGCGTTCTTGGGTAATGATGTCCGCGTAGGTGTCTGCAGCAAAGTCATCCATCCAACGCATCAGGGTTGGCCCCACATTAAAGCTGATTTTCTGGAAGCTGCCATAACGCGCATTTGGCGCGTAACATTCCGACAGAATGCGTTCGTTCCAGTTTCCGAATGGCTGCGCGCCAATTTCATCGGGAATGTAATTGGAAATGGGGTCTTCTCGCGGAGGTTGATAGAAGTGACCGTGGATACAGAGGTTCATTTTTTCCTTTTTGTGGTACCGAGGTAGCCTATTTTTTGTTGAAATCTTGCAGGATTAATGCCAAAAGTACGCGGGAGTGAATCCAACGCGCAAATCCGGTTTTCAGCCAGATAATCCATCCAAAAGGTTGAGCCAGGAAAGTCCTTGCGAATGCTCTGAATGAACTGGATCAGTCGGTTCATCCGCATTGGGTTGAGTTCCATCAGCTTTTTCCGGGAGTGTATCCGCTCAGCAATGAGGGTGAGGACTTCCCGGAAACTGAGGTGCTCCGGTCCCCCAATTTCCAGTATGCTATTCACAGTTCCGGGCATGTTTAACGCCCAAGCCAGGCAAACTGCCAGGTCGCGCACCCAGACGGGCTGCAGCAGCACGCTGCCGTCCCCGGGAATAGGCACGAAAAATGGAAAAACCTTTAATAATCCGAGCAGGTAGGAACTGAACATGTCGCCTTCCCCGTACACCATGCTGCTCCGTATAATTGTGTAGGGAACGCCGCTCTGCCGGATAGCGTGCTCAGCAATGCCTTTTGCTTTCATCAATCCGAATGCGGAGGCGCGGTCCGCGCCTAAATGGCTGAGATAAAAAAAACGTTTCACTCCGCAAGAATAGGCTGTGTTTGCCAGTATCTCCACATCCCGGACTTCAACTTGCTGCAAGTCTAAATGCCCGGCAATCTGTTCGACAGAAGCAAGGTGGTAGATGACATCCACGCCTTGCAGTGCAGCTCTTATCCCCCGCTCGTCGGAAAGCGAACTTACCGCCACGTCGATATCAATATTTCTTGGAATAAGGTAACTCCGGTCGCCCGGCTGCAGAAGATAACGGTACGGCATACCCATTGCGCTTAATTGTTTGACAAGCTCCCCCCCGATAAATCCAATACCGCCAGTTACTAAAATCATCGGCGCAATTATAGCAGGTATTCTCTGTTCAATTTGGCATAATACTTGCACTTAATTCGCTAACGGATAGTGATTCACACGGATGTGACCATGAACAAAAGACTCGGATTTCATTACTTTCAGGACTTAAACCACTACCAAGCCCGCGATCTGAATCTCTGGCTGCCTGAATTACAGGCGCTCAACGCTTCGTGGCTGGTCATCAAGAGTCCTTTATCCCAAGCAATTCCTGAAGATTTCATCCAGGGACTCGTCAAAGGCGGGATTCAACCGATTGTTCAGTTTGATATGCCGGTCAATTCGGAAATCAAACCGGAAGATTTGAAGGTGATTCTGTCTGCTTACGCGCGCTGGGGTGTCAAGTATGTGACATTCTTTAAGAGCCCGAACGTAAAATCTTCCTGGTTGGATGGAACCTGGTCCCAAGGCGATTTGGTAGAAAGATTTCTGGACCATTACCTGCCGTTTGTCCGCATTGCAGAACAGAACAACCTCATTCCAATTTTTCCGCCACTACAGCCCGGCGGCGATTACTGGGATCTTTCATTCCTCAAAAAAGTGCTGCAGCTGGTACAGCAGCGTAAGTCCCTGGATTTCAGCGCGAATTTGCACATGGCCGTCAGCGCGCAAACCTTCTCGAGGCCGCTCACCTGGGGTAAAGGCGCGTCCAAACGCTGGAAAACCCTCCGCCCGTACTCCAAAACCGAAGTCGGGGAAGAAGACCACCTCGGTTTCAACACCTGGCAGTGGTACTCAGAACTGGTCAAATCTGCTCTGAACGTCACACCCAAGCTCATGCTCTTCTGGTTCGGTGCCGCCAGCGTTGAAAAGAATAAGCTGGACCCGAATTTACGTTTTGATGATTTGTTGAATTACACGCTGGATGAAAACGCAAAAGCGGGTGCGGAAAGCTCCCTTCCAAACGAGGTTCTGGGTTGTTTGTTCTGGCTCTTAAGTTCTGCTGAAAATGACCCGGCAGGGAAAACAGCCTGGTTTGACGAAAACGGTCAGCCCAAACAAAAAGACCTGTCCACTTACAAGGAAAAAATCGAACAGACTCGCAAACAACAGGTGGAATACCCGGTGGCGAACCGCGTAGCGCAATGGATGTATCCGATTGATCATTATCTGCTGCTCCCTTCATACGATTGGGGTATTCCGGAGAATATATTGGAACGCGTCCGCCCGATTATCCGTGAAGTCCGACCGACCATCGGCTTCTCGCTCATCGAGGCCATGAACGCGCGCAAAGTTACCATATGGAACGAAGATTCCGCCTTTTCGGAACATGACATTCAGATGCTGAGAGAAGCTGGCTGCCTGATTGACGAAAAAGTCAGCAAAAGCCTCAGCGTTGCAGCTTAATTGCTAATTCAGAGGAGAAATCATGAACAATCAGCCTGTTTACGTTATGCGAACACCCATTTCCAGTTCACTTCCCAAGATCGTTGTAGCTGGTCTTGGCGGCGGCGGATGCAACGCGATCAACCGCATGATTGAAAATGGTATGCAGGGTGTCACATTTGTTGCCTGCAACACCGACGCGCAGGCATTGGCACATAACTTATCCCCTAACAAAATTCAGCTGGGACCTAAATCCACACGCGGATTGGGCGCGGGCGGCCTACCTGTGGTAGGTGAGACCGCGGCCGAAGAAAGTTACCGCGAGCTTGCCTCCATCATGGAAGGCGCTGAGATGGTCTTCCTTACCGCAGGCATGGGCGGCGGCACAGGAACCGGTGCCATACCAGTGGCTGCCCGGGTTGCCAAAGCCGTCGGCGCGGTCACAATCGCAATTGTGACCCGCCCCTTCTCTTTTGAACTGGGCAGAAGGCAAAAAAACTGTGAAGCAGGCCTTGAAAAGCTGCGCCAGTATACAGATACCCTGATTGTCATCCCAAATGACAAACTAATCGAAGTCGCTCCGCGCGACCTGCCGCTTGAGATGGCTTTCACACTCGCTGACGATGTCTTGCGGCAGGGCGTTCAGGGTATCTCGGAATTGATTACAGAAACCGGCCTGATCAACGTCGATTTCTCGCATATCAAAAATGTCATGCAGCAGGGCGGAGGCGCTTTGCTTGCGATCGGCACCGGCTCTGGTCCGGACCGTATTAAGCAGGCAATCGAAAAAGCGCTGCATCATCCGCTGCTCGAGGAAATCGACCTGTATTCAGCCACGCATATGATCGCGAACTTTACCGGCAGTGCCAACATGTCCTTCCGGGACGTTACTGACGCGCTGCAGCTGCTTCAGGAAGCTTCCGGATTCCATGCTGAAATTATCCCCGGCGTGATAACAGACGCCCGAATGGAAGATCGTGTTCAGCTAATCCTCATTGTCACTGGCATTGGCGTGAAAAAAAACACCCCGACCAAGTCCCAGCCTGAGATGATATTCAGGGAACCCGCCCCACAGACACCCGGTCAGGCACCAACTCCCGCGCCGAAGCCCAATTATCCGAATAAAAATGCGATTTTGGCAGGAATACAGGAAGTGGATACCAATAGTCTGGTTGGTCAAAGAGTTGATCAGGATGAACGTCTGGATGTGCCGGCTTTTCTGCGCAGGCGCTCATTCCAGAGCAAATAGGAGCATTTATGGATTCCGCAGTCATCAGCAAAGTAAACAAGGAAGTCTATAAAAGGCATCCTCAGATGGCTGGCACAAGCCCCAAGGTCAGCCAGCAGACGGATAACAGGTATTTGCTGTTATACACCAGGAAGCTTGAAATTGCTACCGGGCGGAGCATGGAACAAACAATTCGGGTGACTGTCGACCAGTTGGGAAATGTCCTCAGAATGTCAGCGTCCAAAAGTTAGCAGGTATTTATGAGCCAGATGATGAACTCCATTGAAATCGGGTTTTGGAACGCGCTGCTGCCGATTATCCGCAAGAAGGCGCGCCAGCAAAGCCAGGAAGAACCACCCCGCTCAGCTCCGGATGAAGTCCGGTTGGCGTTCCTGACTCAGACTTCTGATGAGCCTTTGCATGCTGAGCCTGTAGGCTCCCTTTTGAAACAAGCTTCCCCGCTGGAACTGCAGAGTTTTCAGCCTACTGTCAAAATTGCTGTTCGTGAAAATAGAACCCCGGTATTCGAAGGCGCCACAGTTGCCACAAAAGTTGTGGTGGACGCGATAAAAAAGTCGCACGCGTTTATGGTCCTCAGTTCCTCCTTCCTGGGACTATTGATTGGCGTGTTGATAGCGTTTTTTCTCAAGTAAGCAAGACCTCCTCTGACAGAAGAGCTGGTACCGCGCCGGCTCTTCAAATTATCCCTGATCGTAAGATGTGTAATTAGTGGCTACGCGCAGCTTGTGGCTGTCTATAAGAATTATCAGAAAGCAGGCCTCAAGATTTGGGCGAAGCATCATTACCGAACAAGGCAAATCAAACTAAACTTTCTTATGGTTAGGCTTTGTACCTGCCAAAGCATGCCAATTGGCATGGAATGAGATCATAAAACCCCGCATCTGGAGGGCAGAAACACCCAATTGATTAGCCTGGTCTCACAACCGCGCTATTTTCTCTCAATCATCAAAGAGTTTTGAGCTATTTTCCACCTACAGCTACTCATACACGATACCCATGTTGTTTAGGACGCCCCACGATGTCAGGAACACATCTGCCGGCACGTCAAAAAAAAGTCCATTGTTTATGTACCGCACTGTTGTCAGGTCATACCCGGTGAGGATCACGGCATGCTCGTAGGGCGCTACCAACACATCCTGCCCCTGTTTATCGGTATACACCACTGGCTGGCTGAACTCCATATTACCAATCACCCAAACCAGGATGGGTTTGTCCTCTGCCAATTTCTGTTTGACCTGCTCCAGCGTCCAACCGCTAATGGTTTTGGCGGGCAGTCCATACTTCACGAGTAAATCAGCTATTGGACCAGCATGCACCCCATAGGCAAATGGCGGAATCTGCCCCCAACTATCGGTGAGCACATCGCCGCAAAAACCCAAATTAGGGTTGTCTGATAGCGGCAGTACCATCTGAAAGTCGTACTCATAGATGTTCATCCCAAAATAAGCTGCCCAGTCTACTGCGGCGCTGGCCTCGCAGCTCAAGGGGTACGCCTGTTCATGTCCGCTAATGACGATATAGTGCGACTCAGGGAAGCTCGGTGTGGATGTCCGGCTGAGAGTTGGGGTTTCAGGTAAGATGAGCACGGGCGAAGATGAAACAATCGGCACGGGTTGAGGAGGCATGGGGGTAAATACAACAACCGCTTCGCTTGGGTTTGGGGTCAACTTTGTTTCGCTTTTTTGGCTGGAGCAGGCAACCAAACTTACAGCAAAAAACGCGATTATCTCCCAAACAAACCATAACCGTTTCGTCATCTTGTGGCAAGTTTACTCCATTCCAGCTGTCTTAAATCGCATGTGCCTGTATCATTTACAGCTCATTAGTTGTCCTGTAAAAAATTGCCAGTTGAGGAAAGCTCTGAATTGATAATCAAAGGCAGGTTGATAAATGCCTCGATGAGCTGGCTGCATTTCTAAATATCGAAAGATCATAAGGTGCTTATGAGAATTGAAATGCAGGATGAGGCCTGGAGCTCAAAAAACTATTTGGTCTCCCGACCATGCAAGAACGGAGACCTACTCCTTCAGAAGAGTCATTCCCGCGCTCGCTCTTTGCTTTTTTCCTGGTTGGTAGATTTGTATTTAGTGGCTACGCGCAACGCGTACCAGCTTTTGGCTATCTAATATTCTGCCCGCGCGTTCACAGCGACGACCTTATCAGGTATAATCGAAGCAATATTTGATTTTTCGAGGGAATCATGGCATTACTTACCAATCCAATCCAAGAGAAACAATGGAAAGAGCTCCAGATTACTCCAGATGATCTGCAAGCGCTATCTGCCTACCTTTTCGAGAAGGAATCTCCAGTACCCATTGAAGGTCTGGCGCGGGTTTTAGTTTCCAACCGCCTCGAAAGCGCCCGGTTGGAACTCAAGCGCAAACAAAAGGATCTTGGCAAGATCTACTTGCCCAAAGATCTGCACGAGCCAGGCGAGCGGATTGTGTTTCCTCAGCGCTCCTGGGAAAGTGGAACCGTAACGGCTTCTCATCCGGGCAACAACCCTGAAATTGGAGACTTCACCGTCCTGACTGTTGAATTCTCTAATGGCAGCAGTAAGGAATTTGCGTCAGGCGTGGCAGAACATCCCCTAAACGAAGTGGACTACGAAGCTGGCGCCGACGGAGAAGCGGTCCACAAAGCCATCTGGCAGCAGTACGGCGCTGAAATCAAAGCAAAACTGCGCGCGGCTCTCGATAACCAGACGGACCTGGTGCGGATTGGATACACCTGGTTCCCGAAATCACTGCTCATTGACATCGGCCCTGGTCACCTGAACCTGGTGGAGGCGCTGCTGGACGCCCGGGACGGCGGACCGATGAGCTCCGCTGAACTGTTGAGCCAATTAGAACTCTCGGACGGCGAAAACGACAAACTGATGGAGTTCTCGCTCAACTACGAATTGCAGGAAGACCCGCGTTTTGACGAAGTCGGAACCACTGGAGTTATCGCCTGGTTTCTGAAAAAATTTGAACCGCAGTTTGTTTTGGAAACACCGCTGTATTTACGGGTTCCCACCCGAACGCCTGAGGTCGAGGATATCTCTGAAGCTACCGATAAAATGCTGCTGAGCACCTGCGACGAGCAGTATCGCAACAGCACAATTGTCCCGGAAGGGTCGGTATCCGAGGCTTCGGTCGTGTTAAACTTCCCGCATTGGCGTTCTGGCACGCTCCCCATCACCGCGGAAACCGCAGCAATCTTTCCCTCTGCGCTGGAAACGGAACATGTCAAGTTCTCACTGGTAGATGCAGCCAGCGGTGAGCAAATTTCTGCGTGGGTAGTCCGCAAACAAAGTTACGTCTATGGGCTGCGGGATTGGTACGAAGCGCAAAATCTCATTCCCGGAAGTATTGTGATCCTCAAAGCTACGGACAATCCAGCGCTTATCAAGATCCAACCCCTGAAAAAGCGCTCCAACAAGGAATGGATTAAGACCGTTCTGGTAGGCGCAGACGGCGGACTGGTGATCGCCTTACTGCGTCAAGCTATTTACGCTGGTTTCCACGACCGGATGGCCATTGCGATTCCCGACCTGAGCACAATTGACAAACTTTGGGAGGACCGCAAAGCAAAGAACATTTCCCTGAAATCAGATGCAATCCGCATGATGAATGAGCTATCTAAGCTGAATACGCAAAAGCACGTGCACTTCCTCGACCTTTACGCCGCTTTGAATGTCATCCGCCGCACACCTCCCTTGGATTTGTTCTCCATTCTCTCAACAAACGAAGAATTCAAGCATGTCGGCGACCACTATTATCACCTAGCAGAAAGCGATTAATCGGAGCAAGCATGGATTCGAGAATATCTGCCCTAATCAAACCAACGCTGAAAACAAAATTCAAGGTTGATTTCGAGTGGTGGAAGGCGCAGGACAGCAACTGGAAGGTTTACCTGCGGTCCTTTTTGTGTCCCGAGCACCAGAAACTGCTTGCAGATTATTCCTATTCCGACCAAATCGACCTGATCAATCCCTCCACGGGTGAGGTAACCCGGGTCGACGCGCTGCTCTACACCCTCGTCGAGCACTGCGCCAAACAACCGGAGTTTCTTTCAGGCAATAGTGCCATGGTAGACTCGATCTTTAAAATTTTCCTCGTGAACGGCAATACCCCCTTGAATTCTATCGAACTGTCAGGTTTACTCAACAAACCCGCGGAGACAATTCTTCGCACCATCGGAGCTGGCAGAGTATACAAGGGAATCAAACCTGTCTGAAGTAATTCCTTTGTGATAATATTTCCTTTCTAAGCCCTTGTAGCTCAATGGACAGAGCACCAGCCTTCTAAGCTGTTGGTTGCAGGTTCGAATCCTGTCAAGGGCGCCACCTATTAACCTAAGATTTTCTAGCTGCCCTCACTCTTGATTGTGCCATAATGCTGCTGACAACTTTAGAGAAAGGAACATAAAATGAAGTTTATTACACGTTGGTTGGTAATCATGCTCGCGCTTTTCCTGGCGGCATGGCTGGTCCCCGGCATTGAAGTCTCCGGCAATGGTTGGATTGCCTACGCTGTGATGGCAGCAATTCTGGCGCTGCTGAACGCCACGCTGCTTCCGCTGCTCAAGTTTCTATCCTGCGGTCTGATCATCCTGACTCTGGGATTGTTCAGCCTGGTGTTGAATGCCGCAGTTTTCATGCTTTCATCGAACATCGCTCAGAACGTATTCCATGTGGGCTTTAACGTGAAAGACTTTTGGGCGGCTTTGCTCGGCTCGCTGATCGTCAGCGTGATCACGATTTTGTTCAGCCAGGAAAAAAGCAAAGAGTCAGATTAATCTCACACGGTTTACATAGTGCCGGCTTCCGCCGGCACTATGTGATTTTTTGGCTTACTTGAGAGTGTTGAAAAACATTGGTTAATC
>DIXT01000020.1:0-59503 GCA_002436085.1 Anaerolineaceae bacterium UBA6073 | reverse complement strand
GGGAGGGGTTTATGAAAATATTGTGTTCTTCCTGAATATAAAGTTGTTCATTTTTTATTGTTCTGGACATTTTCAACACCCTCCCTTACTTCCGGCTTGCAAAATTTTTGACTTGTGATAAACTACACCCCGTTAAATCAGGAATACCTGAAACCTTCCACTCCTGCCCGCCAACGGTGTTCAGCAGGAGCTAACCCGAGGAAAGGAGCCTCATACTTATGCATACTTACGAGTTAGTTTATATTCTCCAGGCAGACCTGGACGAAGCCACATTAAATGGGCTTACCGAAACCATTGAAAACTTAATTAAAAGCGCGAACGGTGAAATCCTGAAAGTGGACCGCTGGGGTAAGCGCCGTTTGGCCTATCCCATCCGCAAGATGACCGAAGGCTATTATGTACTGCTGACCTTCAAGCTTGACCCGGCCGAAGTCGCCAATCTTCGCCGCACATTAGGTTACAACGAACAAATTTTGCGGTCCATTGTTGTCAGACCCGAATAGAAAGGAATAGAAATGTCCGATTACAAATCCAACGGCAACGGCAATAGCCGCCGCTATGTTTCCAGACCAAAATTCTGCCAGTTTTGCGCAGACAAGAATCTGGCTATAGACTACAAGAACGTTGATCTCATGACCCGCTTTATCAATGAAACCGGGAAGATTCGTCCCCGCCGCCAGACCGGCACCTGCGCCAGACATCAACGTGAAGTTGCCAAGGCTATTAAGAACGCGCGCCATATCGCCTTAATTCCTTTTGAAGGTGACATATATTACGATCCGAACGCATAGAGGTGATCTCTTATGGCGAATAACCGAATTCCAGAAAAGCAGGGTGTTACTAAAAAACACCTCGCGAAACAGGAAAGAGAACGTCGTGAAACCAGAGCGATTCTCATCGCGACGCTATCAATTGGCGCAATTGTAGTAGGTTTGCTTGCTTACGTTTTGGTTGACAATTACATTGTAAAGCCGTCCACGGTTGTTGCCTCTGTTGGAGAGAAAAAAATAACTGTCCGCGAGTTTCAGCCGGTTGTGAAGTTCACACGCCTGAACATGCTGAACCAGGCCAGCAATTACTATTACTACTACCAGATGTTTGGCAGTTACGGCTCCAGCTTTCTGACTACCGCGCAGGACCTCGTGACTTCCCTGAATAGTCCAGCTGTCATCGGTGAGCAAGTGCTGAACACGATGGTTGAAGACATCCTGATTGAGGAAGAAGCCGCCAAACGCGGCATCACCGTCAGCGATGAAGAAGTCGCTTTGGCAATGCAGGAGGCTTTCGAGTTCTATCCCGAAGGCACGCCTACCCCTACCATCACGCCCACCATCGTGAATACGCCCACGCTCTCGCTTTCGCAGATCGCCATCATTCAGCCGACGGATACCCCCACCGCGCTGCCTACTGCGACCTCGACGCCAGATGGTTGGGTCCCGACCAATACAGCCACACCCACGCTCGAACCTTCAGCGACCTCGGAACCAGTTCCTGCTGGCTCAACCGCAACCAGCGTTCCAACTGAAACCAAAGTGCCTACCATCACGCCCACACCCACGGTTTTCACAACCAAGGTTTATGGCGGCGTGCTCAAGGATTATTACCAGAATGTGAGCACCTACGGCGTACCCCGGGATGTGGTTGAACGTTCTTTCCGCACCCAGCTTCTGCGCGAAAAATTATTGGAAGCTGTGACTGCAGATTTGAAACCGGAACAGGAACAGGTCTGGGCGCGCCATATTCTGGTAGCGACTGAAGACGAGGCAAAGTCAGTCCTCGAAGCCCTGAATGCGGGCGAGGACTGGAACACGCTGGCAGCCACCTACTCAACCGACACCTCCAACAAGGATAACGGTGGAGATCTTGGTTGGTTCGGACGCGGCACAATGGTCCAGGCATTTGAAGATGCCGCCTTCGCTTTGAAAGAAGGTGAAATCAGCGAGCCGGTCAAAACTGATTTTGGATACCACATCATCCAGTGCGTTGGACATGCGGTCAACCCGTTGGACGCATCAGCATTCGCGACCCTGAAACAGACCACGTTTACCAATTGGCTGTCCGCTCTGCGCACCTCCCGGAATGACATCGTCATTGACGACCGTTGGGTAGAATTTACGCCTAGCACTCCTGCGGTGACTTCCACGCTCTATAACGCGATTTTTGGCGCTCAGTAAGCACTAACCTGACATAGCAAAAAGCGGCTGAACTTATAGACAGCCGCTTTTTTTTTGTTATTATCTTCTCAGACAGCTTGGGTCTGACTAAGTGAGCGTTTGAGCATTTTTTATGAAATAATCTCCCTGACGAAATTTCCACAAAAATCCGTACACGCCCGCCTCTGATTACTTCACGTAACTCTCATCAACCTCATCGAGGCGCAGGCTGATAACCTGACTCGCGCCGTCCTTACCCATCGTTACCCCGTAAATCACATCCGCAGCCTGGACAGTGTTGCGGTTATGCGTAATCAGCAAAAACTGCGTTTCGTTGGAGAGGTCTTTCAGCAATTCAATAAACCGACCGACGTTGGACTCGTCCAGCATCGCGTCAACTTCATCGAGCACACAAAATGGCGTGGGGGAGATTTTTAACAAGGCAAAAACCAGCGCGACCGCAGTCAGGCTGCGCTCGCCGCCTGAGAGCAGCACGAGACCCTGCTCACGTTTACCCGGAAGCCGTGCTTCAATTTCAATTCCACCTTCAATGGGCGAGGACTCATCCGAGAGGATGAGGCGCGCTGAACCACCGTTGAACAAGCGGGCAAACATCTTGCTGAATTCCATGCTTACGGACTTAAAGGTTTTTAGGAACTCGCGCTGCATCACCTCGTTCAATTCAGAAATCATGCGATGAATGTCCTGAATTGCAGCTTGCAGGTCTGCGATCTGGCTTGTCAGGCTTTTAAATCGTTCGCTGACCTCCACATATTCTTTCTCCGCTTCAAAATTCACAACGCCGATACGGCGGATATGATTTTTGAGGCCGCGCATTTCTTCTTCTATCCCAGCGGGTAAGGTTGCGGTTTCGGAAAGCGTCTCGATCACCATATCCGGGAACGGCAGCGGCGTTGAGACCGAAAATTCATTGCGGTATTCCAGCTCAATCAGCCCGAAATCGTCTTCGATGTGAGAGCGAAGCGATTCGAGACGCTCTTGTTTACGCCCAAGCTCCAGCTGGATATGCGTAACCTGACGCTCCTTAAAAGACAAATCCTTTTGTAGTTCGCTTTCAAGATCGCTGAGACCTTGGAATTCTTCCTCAGAAGTTTTTAGCCTGGTTTGATTTTCAGCCAGCTCGTTGGCGCGCACAGCCTCGACTTCGTTATTGAGCCTAAGCAGGTTTGCATTCAGTTGCTCTTTTTTCTCGCGCAGCGCAGAAAGTTCTTCCGAATTTGCGCTGCTGCGCTGCTCTAAGAGCGCCATTCTCTCACGATCGGAGAGCAGCCGTTGTTCCTGGGCTCTCAATGTATCCCTGTTATGCGATAATGCCTGTTCCTGAACGCGGCACTCCATCTGCAAGTACTGGTATTGGTGCTCCAGGCTGTCCAGGTTCTGTTCACCGATCGTTTGCCTAAGCGTTTCGAAAGCAGCTGCCAGTTTTTCGGTATCCGCGCGAAGCGCCGCATCTTTTTCCGTCAGAACAGCCTGTTCATCCTGTAAACGCCGCGATTCCCGCTCGCTGTCCTCCATTTGTTTTTCTGTCCATTTGCGCCGGGTCTGAGCCTTGTCCAGGTTAACTACCGCGCTATTCAGCTCGCGGCGCAGGTCGCTGATCTGTTTATCCAGCGCGCGCTGTCCGTTCTGGTTTTTTGCCATTTCCTGGTCAGCATTTATAAGTTTTTGGCGCAAATCCTTTTCCCTGGCGAGCGCTTCGTTGAGCTTTTGCTCCAAACCGGCAAGCGCGTCCTCCAGTTCATTGCGCGTGCGCACAAAACTGACCTTACTGGCGCTCTTCTGCTTTCCAAGAATGGCGATGCCGCTGCGCATCAAGACTTCACCAGCCAACGTGACCAGATTGTAGCTTTCCCGAATTTTCGGCGGTAGGTCAAAGGCTCGCTCCAGGCTGTCCACAACAAGATACTGACTTAGCAGCTGCTGTATGAGCACGCTCATCGTCTCCGGGCTGCGTACCAGCTCCGCGGCTGGACCAAGAATTCCATCTCCTGTAGGAGCGCGCTGCGCCTCCATTTTAGATAAACCCTTCAGACCTACCAGCGCGACTTTCTCCTCAATCAGAGGTGAAATCCTATTCAGAAAATCGATGTCCAGCCCGTCTTCCGGAAGCACAAGCAAATCCACAGCCTCGCCTAAGGCTGCTGTAAGTGCCTTTTCATACTTTTCGGGGACGTCCAGTTTGGTGGCCAGGTCAGTAATCGTTCTGCCGTATTGCCGGACGCGCGCGTTCTTCATCAGGGATTTCGCCCCGTCTGAATAGCCTGCCAGGCTTTCCTGCGACTGACGCAGCAGCTGCAGCTGGTTCGTAAGTTTGTTCTTATCCAGGTTAAGTTTGTTGAGCAATGCGGAGTTTTCTTCCAGGGCGCGATTTATTTCAAGCTGGTTTTCCTGGATTACCTTCCGCTGGTTTTCAAATTCCCGCTGCTGCTCCTCAAGTGCCTCCAGCCCTTTCTCAATCCCAGCTTGAGCCTCAGACGCTGTTTGTTCCTCGCTCTTCATAACCTGCAGGCTTTCCTGACTGCTTACCAGACTGCGCTTTATTGATTCCAGGCGATTGGAAATTTCACTTTTCCTGCTCCGGAGTACCAGAGTCTGTTTTTCCAGGTTCAGCAAGTCTGTCTGTAGTTTGGATTGCTGCTGCTCCAGGTCTTTTTTGGTCGTACGTTTAGTGACCATTTCTGCTTCAATTTGCGCACGTTTTTCTTGCAACTGCGCCAGAGCTAGGGTCTCAGACTCAATTTCCTGCGCAAGTGCTATCACGGTTTCTTCTGCGGAAGCTATGGTCTCCTCAAGCTTAGCCAGGTCGTCGCCGATCTGTGCCTGCGCCCGCGTAAGCGCCTGTTCCCGTTCGTCATTTACGGCCAGATCGCGGTTGCCAGATTGAATCTCATCGTGCAGCGAGCCAAGTTTCTGGTGGAGTTGATTGACAAGCTCCCGCTGCTTGGAAATGTTATCTTTTAGTGCGGTGGAGGCTGTTTGATTCTCTCGCAGAAGTCCAAGCGCTCTTGCGGAGGCATCTTCAGCGTCTTCCAGTTCCACCTTGAGCTTTGCAATTTCCTCCTGCGCTTTAAACCAATGATATCCGTACCACTCGCGCAGCTTTTCCTGCAGACTCTCCTGCACCTTTTTATACTCGCCTACGCGTGCCGCCTGTTTTTCCAGACTGCGTAAGCGGGGTTTTATTTCGTCAATGATGTCCATCGCGCGTTCAAGATTGCGCTGGGTCGTCTCCAGGCGCTTCAGCGCTTCTTCTTTGCGGGAACGGTACAAGCCAATCCCCGCTGCCTCCTCAAAAAGCTTGCTGCGTTCATCAGCCTTAATGGAGAGCGCCATGTCCACCAGCCCCTGACCAATGATGGTGTAAGTGCGATCGCTCAACCCGGTCTTTGCCAGCAGTTCATGAAAATCCTTCAGGCGCACCCTCTGATTGTTCAGGAGATATTCGTTGGTCCCATCGCGATACGCCCGCCGGGTGAGTACCACCTCGCTGTAATCAATTGGCAGCCAGTTCGTCTCGTTGTTAAATGTGATAGAGACCGATGCCATGCCTGCCCGCGCGCGCTGGTCCGAACCGATGTAGATCATATCCTCGGTTTTCTTGGCGCGCAGGAGCGAATAAGACTGTTCTCCCAGCACCCAGCGGATTGCGTCCGCGACATTGGATTTACCGGAGCCATTCGGACCGACAATTGCGGTGGTGCTTGCGGGGAATTCCAGGCTGGTTTGCCGCGCAAAGGTTTTATAACCATGCATTTCGAGCGAGGCGAGTTTTACTTGATTCATGCTTCTTTTATTCCAATTTTTCTGATAGCCGCAGCCGCGGCCGATTTTTCGGCAAGTTGTTTGCTGCCCCCAAGACCTTCCGCGATTTCCTTATCATTAATCAGCACTTTTACTGAGAATACTTTTTCATGATCCGGTCCAAATTCGCCTGTGAGCAGGTATACCGGAGAAGGAAATCCCTGCGCCTGCGCCCACTCCTGCAGTTGGCTCTTGACATCCTCTTCAGAATGATTGGCAAGGATGATATGAATTTGGTCTTCCAGGAACGGATAGATAAAATCCTTAACTGTTGTCAAATCCGTATTGAGATAGATAGCGGCAATCAGCGCTTCAAACGCATCGCACAAAATCGCATTCCTCTCCCGTCCGCCAGCCTGATCTTCACCATGCCCAAGCAGCATGACTGAGCCCAAGTTGATTTTGCGGGCAAAATCGGCTAGTTGCTGCGTGTGCACCAGGGCTGAGCGCAGTTTGGTCAGCACGCCCTCATTTTTCTCAGGAAACTGGTTATACAACCATTCGGCCACGACGTAGCCAAGAATTGAATCGCCAAGAAATTCAAGCCGTTCATTGTCTTCCAGCACAGAACGGTTTTCATTCAGGTATGAACGATGGGTAAGCGCGCGGGTTAAAAGAAAATTATCCTTGAACTGCTTTGGCAAGGCGTCATAGAACTTAGCAGAAGCACGGGGGTCAAGCATTTGTTTCCTGTTCTGATCTGCCTGATCGTCTGCCATCAATCGCTATGTCCAATTCGTATCTTTGATAGCAAACGATCCAACAGGTCAATAATCATTTTATTGCCTGAATTTTAACCCAGAACCTGAAAAAACCAAAACCACAGGCTCCGGGAGTTTTTCAATCATTTTCCTCAGCGCACACCACACCATCGCGGAGGTAGGCTCCACGTAAAAGCCCATTTCCGCAAGCTCCATGAAAGCCGGCAGCAAGTCTGCCTCTGCGATGGCCGTCAGAACATCCCTACCCGGGCGCAGCAATTTCAGGATCTGGTCCCCACGCACAGGCCTCTCGATCTGGGTCCCTTCCGCCAGCGAAGTACCCTGGCAGCCTGCGAAAGCTTTGTTTTCCCAATGCGCAGCTAATGGCGCGCAATTTTCCGGCTGTACGCCAACCATTACCGGAAGCTGCGTGCCAGCTTCACGGTTGCAGAGCGCATGCATGCCCAGCAGCAAGCCCAGAAAAAGACTGCCGTGGCCAACTGGTGCTATCACAGAGCCTGGCATCTGCCCCAATTGTTCCGCCAGTTCATAGGCAATCGTGGCAATCCCTGCAATACCCATTGGCAGCAAGGCATGACTGGCATATGGCAGGCTTTGCCGCTTTACAAAGTCAAGCGCGGCCTGGTGGGCGGCTTCCCGCGCTCCTGGTATCCGAACCACCTGCGCTCCACTGGCAAGCATCTGCTGCAACTTCGGTCCGGACGCGGATTCAGGCACAAAAATTCGGCTGCTAATCCCCACAGCCGACGAATAAGCCGCCAGGGATGCGCCTGCGTTTCCGGATGAATCCTCCACGACCGCACTTATTCCCCTGGAAAGCATGAAACTGGTAAGCACTGCTGTCCCGCGGTCCTTAAATGAACCAGTAGGGTTGAGGTTTTCCAGCTTGAATGCCACCCGCTTTCCCAGGATTTCGCGTTCGACCAAAGGCGTGCTGCCCTCCCCAAGATACACCGGATTTGCGTCCGCGGGCAAAGGTAAAGAGCGTCTAAAGCGCCAGATTCCAGGCTGCCCTGGCTCCTCAGCCTCTTCACCTGCTAAATCAATGTGATTAATTCCAAAAACGCCGCCACAGCGCGGGCACAAGTGCGGCAGACCGGTATCGGGGTAAGGTAAAGCGCAGGAAGTGCAGGTAATTTTTGTCATCTGATTAGTATCCCCTATTTTCCAGAATTCTTCAACAGCGCGCGTCCGTTCATCAGCTATAATTATATTATGACAAACAGCTGGCTTAGACAGACAATTCAATACGAAATCGCGACAGATCTGTATTCCGGACCGCTCGATCTCCTGCTGGATTTAATTCAGAAAGCGGAACTGGATATCACCAAGCTGGCGCTGGCGCAGGTCACCGATCAATTCCTGGCATACATCGAAGCGCACCGGGATTTGGAACCGGATTATATCTCCGAATTCCTGGTGATTGCCGCTAAACTGGTTCAGATAAAGTCGGAAGCGCTTTTGCCAAGGCCGCCTGCGCGCGAAGATGACGAGGAAGACCCTGGTGAAGCTCTGGCTTACCAGCTGCAGCTCTATAAAAAAGTGAAAGACGCAGCCCATTGGTTGGGACACAGAATGGACGCCAAACTGCGGGGATACCTGCACGTCCCGCGGGCTTATGACGTGCGCGCGCAAATCGACCTTACAGGCGTGGAAGTCATGGACCTGATTGCCGCGCTTGAATCGTTGTTGATTGAAAACTCTGCGGTGGAACCCGAAGGTATCATCAGTATTCCGAAACTCACCCTCAAACTGAAACTTGAGGAAGTTATCAGCCGACTGCGGGTATTACCGCGCACTTCTTTTCAACAGCTGCTTGGCACAGAACGCACCCGTTTGAATATGATATTGGTATTCCTGGCAATCCTGGAGCTTACCAAGCAGAGTTTGATCATTACTGAGCAGCAGGACCTTTTCGCGGATATCCGCGTTACCGCGTTGGACTGCGTGCTGGATGTGGGTCAGAACGAAATTGATATTGATGATGAAAATTAAACTAAGGCTTTTACAGACCAGAAACATGGCAGAAAATTAGTTTATAATAAAACGAAAGGACATTCATGAGCGACACACAGATTAACCAGGAAGCGGTTCAAACTGAACCTGAAAGCACTCAGACAAAAAAGAGCAACGCATGGGTGATTTTCGGCATAGTATTGGTCGTCCTGGCTGTGACAGCAGGGATCGTGGTGCTTGCCGGGCAAAGTTCGGAAGTCACGACGAAAGTGCGCGACATTTTCATTATCCTGCTCGCGCTGGAAATGTTTGCGATAGGAACAGCCCTGATTATCCTGATCATTCAGGTGGCTGCTCTCACCAACCTGCTGCAGAATGAAGTAAAGCCCATCCTCAACTCAACCACCGATACGGTCAACACATTAAAAGGCACAGTCAAGTTCCTGAGCAACAATGTATCAGAACCAGTGATAAAGCTTAATCAGAGTCTGGCAAGTTTGAATAGACTGCTGGAACTGCTTAAATTACGTAAGTAACCAATATTATTCAAAACAGGAGAATACCATGTCAGAGTCTAATAATTTCGGATCCTTTGTAATGGGGTTTGTTGTCGGAGCGCTTTCAGGCGCGATTGCATCACTGTTGATGGCTCCCCAAACCGGGGATGAGACCAGGCAGTTGATCAAGGACAAAGCGATTGAGCTGAAAGAAAAAGGCGGCACAACTTTCGAAGAGACCAAGCAGAAAGCCGAAGAGGCTTATAAAGAAGCTCTCGCCAAGGCGCAGGAATTAAGCTCAACAACGGTGGATAAAGTGTCCGAAACCGTGAAGAAAGTGAAAAAGACCGTCGAAGTCCCGCCTGTTGAGACGCCCGAAGCACCGGCGGAGTAAAACGAGGCTCTTCTTCACATTAAAATGCAAGGGTAGTTTTACCCCGGTAAAAAGGCAATTCTCCAGTCTATTTTGCTTGACTTATGCCATTTGCCGTGATAAACTAGCCTTCGCTTTTGGGGGCGTGGTGTAGTGGTCAAACATGTGGCCCTGTCAAGGCCAAGACCGCGGGTTCAAATCCCGTCGCTCCCGCACTGCAGAGGTCATCCAATCGGATGACCTCTTTTTCATACCTATAGCGAAATAATTTCTATCGCCCTCAATAAGACCAAGCGACAAAATTATCTTTTCGATTTTCAGTGAACGTTGAGAGTTTTGCACCAAGCAGTCTCATACGACTGACTTTCCAGTAAAATTATCCACACGATTAACATTACTTTGTGAGGTACGATGTTCACCCCTGCCAAACCCAGCTTCCATCCGCTTGCTGACCCCCGTGCCGTGTTTATATCCGGCAGCATGCGCTTTACCATCCTGAAAAGTCGGCTGATTCGGATTGAATACGCTCCAAACGGACAATTTGAGGACCGACCAAGCCAAATTTTCTGGCACCGTGAACAACCTGTCCCCGAATTCACTACCCGGCAAACAGACGAATGGCTGACCATCGAAACAGATTACCTTCACATCCGCTATAAACTGGGTGAGGAATTGAACTACCGCTACTTACAGGTTACCTTGAAGGAAAGCGGGATTATCTGGCATTATGGAGACCCGGACTCCAATAACCTGGGAGGCACCGCACGGACGCTTGACCGCGCTAATGGAAAGATCCCATTAGGGCAAGGCTTGGTTTCGCTCTCAGGTTGGAGCGTCGTGGACGACACGCGCACCCTCGTCTTGGATGATTCCGGAGCATTGACCAACAGGAACGCGCAGGAAGGATACCGGGACTTATATTTTCTAGGCTACGCGCAAGACTATCTCTCCGCCATCCGCGACTATCAACAAATTGCTGGGAAACCCGGGCTGATCCCTCGCTGGGCATTGGGCAATTGGTGGAGCAGGTATTGGGCTTATTCCCAGGGGGAGCTTACCGACCTCATCTTGGATTTTCAACAACACCGCATCCCGCTCTCAGTGTGCATCGTGGATATGGACTGGCACATCACGAAGACGGGCAACAGTTCCACTGGCTGGACCGGCTACACCTGGAATAAGCAGCTCTTTCCGGACCCCGAGTCCTTCCTGGCGTTTCTTCACGACAATAATCTTAAAACCGCGCTAAACCTTCACCCCGCGGAGGGTGTGCACCCGCACGAAACCCAGTACGAGGATATGGCGCGCGCGGTCGGCATTGATCCTGCTTCGAATGAACCGGTATCTTTCGATATTGCCTCGGAAAAATTTGCGCGTGCATATCTTGAAATCCTCCATCATCCGTTCGAAAAGCAGGGTGTCGATTTCTGGTGGATTGACTGGCAGCAGGGCACCAGGACGAAAAAAGAGGGTCTGGACCCGCTTTACGCCTTGAATGAACTGCATTACTACGATCTAGGCAGAAATCCTGAAAAACGCCCGTTTATTTTCTCACGTTGGCCCGGACTGGGCGGGCACCGCTACCCGATCGGATTTTCCGGGGATACTGTCGTCTCCTGGGAATCCCTGCAGTTCCAGCCGGAATTTACTGCCACCGCCAGTAACGTAGCTTACGGCTGGTGGAGCCATGATATCGGCGGACACTGCGACGGCGTGGAGGAAGCGGAGCTGTTCCTGCGCTGGGTACAGTATGGCGTATTCAGCCCGATTTTGCGCATCCATTCCACCAACAATCCCTATATTGACCGCCGACCCTGGGCGTTTGGCTCCGATACCTGCGAAACTATCCGGGAAGCCATGCAGCTTCGGCATGCGCTGGTCCCCCTGCTCTATTCCGCGAATGCCCGCTGCGCTGAAGAGGGCGAACCTTTGATCCTGCCGGTTTACTACGCTGCCCCGCGAGAGATTGCCGCGTACCGCTGCCCGCAGGAATACCTCTTCTGCCGCCAGCTGCTGGCCGCGCCTTTCACCCGGCGGACAAACCCGGAAACGCGCCTGGCGAGGCAGGTAGCATGGCTGCCTGAAGGCGATTGGTACCACCTTTTCACAGGTGAATATTATCAGGGCGGGTATTGGTATCCCATCTACGGAAGCAAAAAGGATATCCCGGTTTTTGCCAGAGCCGGCGCTATCATACCAATGAATAACGATGAACCCGGGAATGGAGTCGCACTGCCAAAGTGTCTGCGCCTGAAGGTCTTTCCTGGCGCGGACTCGCAGTTCGAGCTGTACGAAGACGACGGGGAAACACAGGAATATTTATCAGGCGCTTACGCGCGGACAACCATCACACAGGAGACCCAAAATAACAATATATGCCTGAAAATCGGCCCGGCAGAAGGCAAATTCCTTGGGATGCCGGAGACTCGCGCCTGGATCCTTGAATTTGAAAGCATCACCGAACCTGAGGAAATCTTGATTCATAGCGACGGCGATCTGCTGTCATTTCAAGCACAATACGATCGCGCCGCTCAATGTTTAATAATTGACTTACTAGAAGAAATGCCCACAAGCCGGAAAATTATTATTCAGCTTGGGGGTGCTTCCCCTGCCAAACAGAGCTTTAGCGTGGAAGAAAAGGTGGAAGGCTTCCTGAAGGCCGCCAGATTGCCTTCCGCTGTCAAGTTGATGTTCCACAAACGTTTTCCGGAGCTTCTCGAACATCCAGAACGATTACTTGATATCTGGCAGTACTTCTCTCCCGCACAAACGCTCGCGCTGCTGGAGTTGATTTTCGGCAAGCAAAAAGATCCGATAGCATCGGATCCAGATACAGCGCTCACCAACGCCCTGAACGCAGCGCAAAAATGGATTTCTTCTGGGGATTAAGGCTTAAGGAAGGTCACCGCTATCAGTGGGCGGGGTATTGTCGTCCGGAAAACGTTCGCTGGATTTTTTTTGGACTTCCTGATAAATGGACCTATCCGGAAAGACCGGATCAAGCTTTGCTTCGTCCATGATTTTACGCGGAAAATTGCGGATTTCGTCCGTCGTATGCATGACGTCCCGGAAAGCTTCCGATTTATTCAGTTTTCGCAGCCACGCGCCTAAATCGCGCGCGGTCTGTGAGATTTTGCCAGGTCCAAGAATCACAAAAGCTACCAATAAGATAAGCAGTATCTCAGACCATCCAAGATTAAAGAACTCCATAACAAGCTACCGTGTATTGCTACACTTACTCCGTACGGTCCGTTTTTTCGGTTTCAGCGGGCGTTTCTTTCTTGTCGTCAGACTTTTCTCCAGCCAGGCCTTCTTTAAAAGCCCGGATGCCTGAGCCCAATTCCCCCCCAATCTTGGAAATCCGACCGACGCCGAAAATCAGTATAGCCACCACCAAAATCAGAATTATTTCCGGTAAACCAATAGATCCAAACACTTTAAGTCTCCTGTTTCTCTTCGTCCGCCGTCCGTTTCTTTCCGGCAAGAGCAGCCAATCCAATACTCAGTAAATATAACCCAAAAAGCGGCAGCATAAAAATTGCCATGTTTACAGGGTCCGCGGTGGGAGTAATCACCGCCGCAAGCACGGCGATAATCACGACCGCTGCCCGCCAGCCTTTTATCAACGTGCGCACATTCACAATGCCTATCCTGGCAAGCACAAATACCAGCAAGGGCAGTTCAAAGCTCACTCCAATCCAGAAAATCAGGTTGGTGACAAAACTAAAATAAGACTTTATCCGAAAAAAGGTCTGTACGCCCAGGAATTGCGCAAAGAAACTAAGCGCTGAAGGCAGCATAATCAGATAAGCAAATACTGCCCCTGCCGCGAAAAACAGCACAGCGAATGGCACAGCGATGAAAACCCTGCCGCGCTCCTCAGGTTTCAAGCCTTTGGCCAGGTACCTAAAAAGCTGGTAGAAGATCCAGGGGGAAGCCAGGATGACCCCCGCCAGCAGCGCCACGCGCATATACACGGAAACGGTTTCCGTAACCTCAATAGCCTGCAATTTGTCCAGGCCGCCGATAGGACGGGCAAGGAAATCAATCAGCCGGTTGGTAAAAAAGAGGCTGGCGGCAATTGCCGCGCCTAATCCGATCAGGGCTCGCAGCAGCGCAGCTCGCAATTCTTCCAGGTGATATGGGATGGTTAGGGCTTCTTCTTGTGGTTCCACGTTCAGAATTATACAGCGCTTGAGACATGCGCCCATTAAAGGGCTGTACGTCAGACATCAGCCAGGCTTTAAGCGGTGGTTTACCCAAAGAGAGATTTTATCAGGGCAGCTTCAGCTTCCGGCTGACCGGGGCTGGTGATGTTTATTCCAGGGTAATGCTGCAGGAACCACAGGCGCAGGCTTGAGCGGAAGCTTACCAGCACTTTTTTGGCGGGGAGCACGGGCAGCAAGGGCAGGATCTCCGCCCAGCCCTGCCCCAGCTCAGTCTCGAGCGGGCCGATTTCGTCGATAACCCACAGGTCAGCAGGCTGTAAATCGAGCAGATACTCACGTGCCCAGGCGATACTCTCCAAATCCATATTCCACTTACCAAAATCATGTGCATCGCCAGGCTGTGCCAGCCGCATCAAGATTCTGGACTGCATTCCGGGTACCAGACGAACCTCAATGGCAATCTTGCTGCCGCCCTTAAAAACAGCGGGGCAGAAGACTCCCCGCGTGCTCCTATTGTGCTGTTTTGCTGCTGCCAAAACCGCGGAAACCAGGCGGGTTTTCCCCTCACCGCTGTCACCACATATGCTGAAAATCGGAATCACGGTGCTTTTTCCGTGGCTGCTGTATGCTGCAATTCGTAAGCAGTCTGCAGCAATAAAGCGCTGGCGCTTGCCAGTACATTTTCATCGATGTCAAAGCAGGGGTGGTGGTGCGGGTAAGCGCTGTGGTTCCCGGCGCCGCCTGAACCCACGAAAATGAACGCCCCTGGCACCTGCTCCAGGAATAAGGCCATATCTTCCGACCCCATCGTGCGGTAGTCCGTCAACAGACTGGCACCCGGCAGGATCTCCTTTAAGGCGGTTTGCGCGGCATTGGCAGCAAATGCGTCGTTGACCAGCGGCGGTGTGCTTTCCAAGAGCTTTATTTCAGCTGTGCAGCCGGACGCGCTGGCAGTATCCAACACAATCCGGGTCAAACGCTCGCAGAGTAAATTCCACATCGCCCGGCTGAAAAAACGAATAGTTCCCTGAAGTTCCGCCTGTTCGGGGATGATGTTGCTGGCAGTACCCGCGTGGAACATCGTAACGCTCACCACCGCGGCTTCAAGCGGATTGACGTTCTGTGCCGCTATGGACTGCAGGGCGGTCACAATGCGCGCCCCCGCAGCAATCGGGTCGATTGCCTGATGCGGTAAAGCTGCGTGCCCGCCTTTGCCCGTAATCGTGAGCTCAAACGTGCCGCTGCCCGCCATCAGAGCTCCCGGGTTGATGACAAAAGTACCGCTGGGAAGACTACTCCAGACATGCACCCCCAGAGCGAAATCAGGCTTCCGGCTGCTGAACAAACCATCGTTCAGCATTGCCATCGCACCCTGCCCGATTTCCTCAGCAGGCTGAAACACCAGCAAAAAAGAAGCGTCCCATTCCTCGCGGCAGCTAACCAGCAAACGCGCGGTGGTGATGCCAATCGCAGTGTGCGCGTCGTGTCCGCAGGCGTGCATCACTCCCGGATTGCGGGAGGCATATTCTGCGCCAGTTTCTTCCTGGATAGGCAGCGCGTCCATGTCAAAACGCAGCATGATCAGTGGGCTTGGCGATCTTCCACGAAGCAACCCGCTGACGCCTGTGCCACCAACCCCTGTCGCCACCTCAAATCCGAGCCTCGTCAGCTCCTCAGCCACCAGCCTGGAAGTTTGATGCTCTCTAAAGGCTAATTCGGGATGTTGGTGCAATTTCCGCCTTAAAGCGGTGGTCTCGGGAAGGAGTTTTTCTGCTTCTGCCAGGAAGTTCATTGATTACTTTCGGAAAACAATGCGGCGGAAACGCTCAACGTAGCGGTCATCAGAATCGCTGTTTTCGAGCCGGCGCTCTTTCAGATGGGCGAGGAATTTTTCGGGATCCCCAACCTGGCTTTTATGTCGGAGTAAAGCCTGCGCGCGCTGCTGCCAGAATTCGCTGACATCCAGGACTACATTCGCCTGTGCCGGCAAACTCAGCCATAGCTCAGAAACGCTCGTGGCGGGGTAGCCTTCATCGATAAGCTCGGGAAAAAAGCTTGGATTGCTAACCGCCGGGAAAATTGCATCCACGACAAGCTGACCGGCAGCACGGTGATCAGGATGGTTGAGGTACGTTTCCCCGATAAAGTAATTCTGCGGATCGCAAGAAACCACGATATCCGGCTTTGCGCTGCGGATTAGCCGCGTAACCTCGCGCCGGATTTCCAGGCTCGGGACCAAATACCCATCCTGATGATCTAAAAACGTAATGTCGTGCACCCCCAGAACAGCCGCTGCTTCAGTTTGCTCCCCCACCCGGATGCGGGCAAGTTCTTGGCTGTCCGGGAAGTCCGGGCTGATTCCGCGCTCGCCCTTGGTCAGCAAACCGTACTTTACAGTGTGGCCTGCTGCGGTCCAACGCGCGATCGCCCCGCCCAGAAAAAACTCCGGATCATCCGGATGCGCGAGGACCACAAGGATGGTCGTGCCCGCCGACCAGTTATCAGCTTGCTCCACGCTTATCTCCGCCTCTTCTTTCGGTGAGGAAAGTTCTGGCTTGACTGTTCAGGAGCTTCAGTGCCCGTGTTCGTTCCTTGTTGCGGTTTTGTATTTCCTTTTTGCTGGGGAGCCTTGTTGGAGTTTTCCGGGTTTTGACGGGATCCCAGCTGGGAGCCGCGCCGATCTCCGCCTCGGTCTCCGCTTACTTGCCTGTTTCCAGAATCGCGATGCGGTCTGCTGCTTTCAGATGTAGGTTTTCCACCGTAAGCAAGCATCTCAACATCGCCTTTGGTTTCCTCAGAGACTGGTATGCTCTCTTCCAGTAAGTCTTTCTTTTCCGCCAATTTTCCAGTCTGCAATTCTTCCAACGTGAAAAGACGCGGCCCATTTTCCGGCAATTCCACGATGACAGAGTCGCTCATCGGGAGCACCTGGATCACCTTGCCTTCACCAAGCGGTGTCTGTATGATCTTTTTGCGTTTGGGCAGGTTCTTGCGCGCTTCCTCATAGGTTTCGTATTCGTAATTCAGGCAGCAGCGCAGACGTCCGCACATCCCGGTTATTTCCGTGGGCGTGAGGGAGATATCCTGTGATTTTGCCATCTTGATCGAGATGGAACTAAACTCGGTCAGGAACTTGGAGCAGCAGCGTTTCTCAATGCCGCAGGCGCCCAGGCCGGAAAGCGCCTTGGCCATATCCCGCGGGCCAACCTGCCGGACTTCCAGGCGCACATCGCGGAATGAGCGGGAAATTTCCCGCAGAAAAGTACGGATATCAAAACCTGAATCAGGCTCATAATTGAGAAAAAAGGTCAGCCGGTTCCCATCGTAGGAGTATTCCGCAGCAAAAGCTTTTACGGCAGAGTAACGCGGATCTTTCAAATGTTCTCTGACTTTTTCCAGAGCAAGCTTTTCCTTTTCCGCGTTTTTATCTTTTAATTCCAGATCCTCTTGCGTGGCTACCCTTTCAATCGGCTGAATTTCATCGGTGTTATGCGGGTTCTGAACGGACGGAATCAACACCTTTCCAAGCTGTCGACCCCGCGCGGTATTTACCAGCACAAAGGACCCTTTCTCAACACTGAGACCTTCAGGCACAGAAAAATGGTAAATTTTCCCGACCGGAGAAAATTGCACGCCAATGATAGACTGTTCTGCCATGGTGCGCTTTTCTAATCCTTTGCCAGGTGGGCTTGCTTGCTGGTCTCGGCTGCGATGTTCCTGGCAATCAACCTGAATGCTTCAGCCGCAGGGTTGAGCGGACTGGCAATGACTGCCGGCGTGCCGCGGTCGCCATCGACGCCGACTTCAGGTTCGAGCGGAATGCTGCCCAGCAGGGGAACACCGGTCAGGTCTTCCAGGCGCTTTCCGCCGCCTTCGCCAAAGACGGGCATCTGGCTGCCGTCTGGTAGCCGCAGATAAGCCATGTTTTCAACAATTCCCAGGACAGGAATCTCCAATTTATCAAACATAGAGACCGCGCGGAACGCGTCGTCAATCGAGACAGCCTGGGGAGTGGTAACCACAATCGCACCGCTGATGGGTAAAGTCTGGGAGAGCGAGAGCTGTACATCGCCGGTTCCAGGCGGCAAATCAACAATCAGATAATCCAGGCAGCCCCAATCAAAATCCGTCAGGAACTGCTGGATTGCGGAGTGCAGCATGGGTCCACGCCAGATTAAAGGCTGTCCATCCGCGACAAAGAAACCGATTGAAACAACCTGCACACCATAAGCTGTGAGCGGTGTGACCTTGGTCCCGTTCTCAGCCTGAGGCGTCCCGCTGAGGCCAAGCATGCGGGGAATGTTCGGTCCGTAAATGTCAGCATCCAAGAGGCCAACGGAAGCGCCGTCTTGCGCCAGGCTGACGGCCAGATTGGCAGCGACAGTGCTTTTCCCAACACCGCCTTTACCTGAGCCAACAGCGATAACATGCTTAAACTGGTTGTTCGAGATTTCTACCTGTTTGGGATTGTTCACGCGGGACGTCGTCAGAATCTTGACTTCCTGCGCTCCGGTCATCACCTGTACGGCGCGGCGGGCATCGCGTTCCAATTGCGCGCGCAGCGGGCAGGCTGGGGTAGTCAGTACCAACTTAAAGCTTACCGTGTTTCCCTCAATTTCCACATCTTCGATCATTCCCAAGGTAACAAGATCCTTCTGCAAGTCCGGGTCAATCACCGTGGATAAAGCGCTTAAAACCTGATCTTTTGTAATCAAAGAACACTCCTTCAAATTTCACTTAGTTTACTTCAAATTCCAGCTTAACTGTTAAAAATATGTAAGACATTACTCTACAGTGACAGATTTTGCCAGGTTGCGCGGCTGATCCACATCCAAACCAAGTTGGGTGGCAATATGATAGGCAAACAACTGCAGCGGAATAGAGGTCAGGATTGGACTTAAAAGCCACGGAGCTTCTGGAACCCACAGGACTTCATCTACCAGGTCCGGAATAAGCGTGTCCCCTTCGGTGGCAACGGCGATGACCTGTCCGCTGCGGGCTTTCGCCTGCTCAATCTGGCTGATCATTTTGTCGTACCAGCCATCCTTTGGCGCGATGACCAATACCGGCAAATCTTTGTCTACCAAAGCGATGGGTCCGTGTTTCATTTCACCTGCCGGGTAACCCTCCGCATGGATATACGAAATTTCCTTTAATTTCAAAGCGCCTTCGTAGGCAATGGGCATATTGATGCCCCGCCCCAGATACAAAACGCTGCGCATGTCTTTATAACGCGCCGCGGCTCTCTCCACTTCAGGCTCATGTTCAAGGGTCTTGCCAGCCAGGGTCGGTACTTTGAGTAAATCCCGGATGAGTTCCATGCGCTGTTCAGGGCTGATGCTTTCGCGCAAGTCAGCCAGGTAAACCCCCAGCATGTACAGGTCCACCAGCGGCGCGGTAAATGCCTTGGTGGAAGCCACGCCAATCTCGGGCCCAACCTGCATCGGAATTGAACCGTCGGCGATGCGCATGGCTTGCGAACCAATCGCGTTGACGATGCTCCACAGTCTGGCGCCTTTGCGTCTGCCCTCTTCCATGGCTGCCAGTGTATCCGCGGTTTCACCGGACTGGCTGATGGCCAGCACAACGGTATCCTGGTCCACAATCGGGTCGATATACCTGAACTCCGAGGCAACCATCACTTCAACCGGGATGCGGGTGAGGTGTTCAATTATCGTTTTTCCAACCATGCCAGCATGCAGCGCAGTCCCGCAGGCTGTAATAAAAATGCGTTTGATGCTTTTAGCATCCGCGCTCGACAGGTTAAGGTCGGGTAGTGTAATACGGTAATCATCAAAGTCGATGCGTCCAATCATGGTGTCGGAAAGCGACCGCACCTGTTCATGAATTTCCTTCTGCATGAAATGCCGGTAACTGCCCTTTTCCGCGGATATCGGATCCCATGGGATGTGCTGGATTTGCGGCTGGACCTGCACGCCGTCCAGGGTCTGGATGTGAAGGCTGTCGCGCTTGATGATGGCCATCTGACCGCTCTCAAGGAAGCTGATTTCCCGGGTATGTTCAACAATCGCGGGCAGGTCGCTGGCGATGAACATTTCGTTGTCGCCTTTGCCGATAGCAACCCCGCCTGCGTTCCCGAGCCGCGCTGCCAAAAGCCGGTCTGGCTCTCTGGAGGACATGACGACGATGCCGTGCGCGCCCTTAACGCGTTTCATCGTCATTTCTACGGCTTTGGCGAGGTCCTGAGTGACTGCGTAGTAGCGTTCGATCAGATAAACAATCGTTTCGGTGTCGGTCTCAGATTGAAACACCGCGCCCTCAGCCAGCAGTTCATCGCGCAAGCTGAGGTAATTCTCCACAATCCCATTGTGCACAATCACAATTTCGCCGTTCCCACTCAGGTGGGGATGGGCATTTTGTTGGTTTGGAGCGCCGTGCGTTGCCCAGCGGGTATGCCCGATGCCAATATTGCCCTGCACAGGCTGCTCTGCGATCAACGCTTCGAGACGGGCAATTTTGCCTGCGTCCCGCCGCACTACAATTTTTTCATTTTGCAGCACCGCCACACCGGCGGAATCATATCCGCGGTATTCAAGCTTTTTTAAACCGTTGACTATAATCGGCGTGGCATTCTGCCCTCCGATGTAAGCCACAATTCCGCACATCTTATGTACTCCTTCCAGTATCGGAGACGCTCAAGCGCTGGGCTAGAGAGTCAATAAAATTATTCCGGACACAGGAAATCGGATGAAAGCTCATCCGGGGGGCATCCGCCGATCTTTCGATTTTCCCAATGAAAACTGGTTAACCTTTCCTTGCGGAAAGGAACCCCCGTCCTCGTCACCTGGCATTTGCCAGGCCTGGCGCTGGTTTCCGGTGCTGGATGGATTATACAATAAAACGATTCTCAGGGTTTTGAAAAGAATATGCGGTAAAGCCGCTCGTAATCCTCGCGTGTATCAATATCCAAAGCCATGTCATCATCCAACCACGGCAGCTGCACGGCAGGGAATTCTCCCAGGATTGCTCTGCCTCCCTGATCTCCCTGCAGTTCCATAAGCCGCGGAAAAGCCCGCTTGGGGAAGAAAACCGGATTTGCACGACGGTCGCCAATGATTGGAAGGACTACCGCATCCTTCTGCCAGGCCAGATCCTTGACAGCGCTGACGAGTTGGACGGAGAGCTGCGGTTGGTCAGCTAACAGGAAAACCGCTCCAAAGCACTCCTGCGGTAAAGCCGTAATCCCGGCTTTCAGGGAAGTGCTTTGTCCCTTTTCCCAGTCCGTGTTGCGTACCACCAGCGCGTGCCCAAAGTGCGTGCGCGCCTGGATTTCCTCAAAATGGTCTCCCAAAACAACCACAAGCGGATCAAGCCCGGCTGTTTCAGCGGTCCGGATGCAGGCTTCCAGGCAGGTGCTCCTTCCCCATGGCTGCAGTTGTTTAGGCGCTCCAAAACGACTCGAATCCCCCGCCGCAAGAATCACCCCGGCAATCGCGGGTAATCCGGCAACTTTGTCCAACAACTCAGCCACAGCTTTTAGATTTTTCCCAAGCCGCGCAGAACCGCTTCCGCAGTCAGGGGAAAGCGGTTGAAATGGACACCGGTCGCCTGGTATACCGCGTCAACAACCGCTGGGGCAAAAGGAATATACGGCATTTCACCCATTCCACGCGCACCATACGGCCCAATGGGGTCCGGAATTTCCAGGATAATACTCTGCACCTGGCCAGGGATATCGACTGCTGTTGGAATCATATAGGTTGAGAGTTCTTTGGTGCGCGTGATACCGTTAACCGTAATAAAGTTCTCCATCAGGGTGTATCCTGCCGCTTGAACCACAGCGCCCTCAATCTGCCCTTCGACCAAAGTGGGGTTTATCGCTTTCCCAACGTCATCCGCGCAAATAACCTTTCGCAGGCGCACTTCGCCTGTAAGAGTATTCACGTCAGCCTGCACGGCCTCCGCGACGTATCCGTACGCGAAGTTTGGGTAGCAGTGGCCGTCTTTCTTATCCAACGCGCTGGTTTTAGGGGCAAGGTAGGTGAAATCCCCAACAGCGGGTCTATCTCCAGCTTCCCAGCGTTCGCGGGCAGCCTTCACCGCTCCGAGTATGGAATTTCCAGCCATAAAGGTCATCCGGGAAGCAGACACACTACCAGAATTTCCAGAGATGGCAGTATCGGAGAGGCACAGCTCTATCTTTTCAATTGCCAATCCCAATGCTTCTGCCGTGAACTGGGCAAAAACGGTATGCGCGCCTTGCCCAACCTCGGCGCCGGCGTGGAAAAGCTGCGCTTTCTTCACCTCGGTATCACCAAAAAGTACAACTTTTGCCGCGCAATTCTCTTGATATCCAAAGGAAAAACCCACATTTTTGTATCCGCAGGCAAAACCGAGCCCTCGCCTGACAGCGGGGTCCGTGCCCTGTTCAATTTCTGGTCTTCGCCATCCGTCAGTCTCTTCACGCCAGCCGGCCTCCAGCGCGCAAGCCCGCACGACCTCGCGAATGCTCACGCCTTTGGGGATGGCCTGACCCATGGACTGGATCGAACCCTCCTTGAATAGGTTCCGCATGCGGAATTCCACCGGATCCATGCCCAACGCTTCCGCCAGAGCATCCACTTGCATCTCGGCCACAAATGCTCCCTGTGGGCCGCCAAAACCGCGGAAAGCGCCGGCAGGGATGTTGTTCGTGTAAACAGCATACGCATCGATGCTCACATTAGGAATATCGTAAGGACCGGATGCCAATAATGTGCTGTTGCCCAGGACTTTTGGTGAGGTGTACACATAGGCCCCACCGTCAGCAATCATCACGCACTGCGCTGCCAGTATTTTTCCATCGGCATCCGCGCCCCATTTGGCTCTCAAAAGGTAATAATGGCGTTTGTGGTGTCCGATAATAGACTCTTCGCGGCTCCAAACAATCCGAACCGGGCGGTCAATTCCCGCCGCATGAAGTTTTTGGGCTGCCAACGCAAGAATGATCTGCACAGACATATCCTCTCGCCCGCCAAAAGCCCCGCCGATTGCTGGATAGATCACCCGCACCTTTTCCAGAGGAATCTGCAGCGCGTGAGCAATCTGTTCCTGGTCTTCGTGCGCCCACTGGCCGGCTACGATGACCGTAATCACGCCGTCCTTGTCCACGTAAGCCGCACCGGACTCAGGCTGAAGGAAAGCATGCTCCTGTACAGGCGTGTGATATTCCCGCTCGCAAATCACCGCGCAGCGGGAAAATGCCGATTCGACATCCCCCAAGCGCACAATATTGTGATGGAAAATATTGCTCTCAAGCTCCGGATGCACCCGGATGGCATCCTCACGCATTGCCTCTTCGACGTCCGTCACAACTGGCAGATCCTCATAATCTACCCGGATGGCCTTGAGTGCCTGCACAGCAGCGCGCTCATTTTCCGCAATGACCAGCGCCACCTGATCCCCTTCAAAACGCACGCGATCAGCAAATGGCTTGGATGAACCCGGACCGCACAAAACCGGCTGGTCCGCCACGCCCAATCCGTATTCGTTATTGGGGACGTCTTTGGCAGTAAGGATCATCACCACCCCGGGTACAGCCAGAGCTTCCTCCAGGTGAATGGCATGAATGATGGCGTGCGGCCGGTGGGCAAAAAGCACTTTCATGGTGAGCTGATCCGCGAAAAGGAAGTCTCCCGGATAACGTGCTTTTCCAGTCACTTTTGCCAGCGCGTCCACGCGCGGAAGCGAGGAGCCCACCGTCTGGAACCCAGGCGCATTCTCTCGATCGCTGGGGCTTGCTTCTAAGGGCAAATTCTGCTCCATCTTACGCCTCCATCTTCAGGCTGGCGGATTCAATCGCCTGGATAATCTTGTAATAACCGGTACAGCGGCACAGGTTCCCGGCTATGCCGAGCTGGATGCTCTCGCGGTCTGGCCGCGGCATCTCCTGCAGCAGTTTCACAGCTGACATCACAAAACCAGGCGTGCAGTAACCGCACTGCACCGCAGCGTGGTCAATAAACGCCTGTTGAACCGGATGGAGTTCAGTTCCATCCGAAATTCCCTCAATTGTCGTGATTACCGCGTTGTGCGCGCGCGGAGCCGGAATCAAGCAGCTCACAACGGCTTTCCCATCCATATATACCGTACACGCGCCGCATTCGCCCTCTTCACAGCCGGTCTTGGTGCCAGTCAGCCCCACGCGGTCGCGGATAAGGGACATCAGCGTTTGGTCGCTGTAGTCCGGAATGAAATAATCCTGTCCGTTGATGGTGGTGTGGATGACTGCGCCGTCCCAGTTTTCAGCCGGACGCGCCGCGAAGCCTTCTTTGCTGTCCAGGGTAGGTACCCGGGCTGGAACCGATCCAGCCACACTCCCATCCAGTATTTCAGTCAAAGCTTTATCAACCAATACTTTCAGCATATAGCTTCTGTATTCGTCGGAAGCTCGAACATCGCTGATCGGCGCCGCGTCCGCCGCGGCCAGCTCAGCAGCCCGCGTAATAACTTCCTGATCCAGGGCTTTCCCCAGCAGGAATTCCTCCGCGCTGCGGGCATGGATGACAGTCGCGGCGACGGAACCTAACGTAAGCGCTGCCTTTTCAATTTTCCCAGCGTTCATAGTCAGCAAGGCGCAGCAGTTTAGAACGGAGATAGCCTGCGCCCGCCGCAGCGCATTTTTCTTGAAATTGCCTGGTTGGTTCGCTGTCAGGCCCTGAAAACGGATTTCTGACACAAACTCATCCGCTTGCAGAACCGTTTTCCGCAAGCCCGTATAGAAATCCCGCAGCGGAATAACGCGCGTGGTCTTCGAAGATACAAGCACAAGCTCAGCCTCCAGGGCCATCAAAGGCGTGATAGTGTCATTGGCCGGCGATGCGGTAATCAGGTTGCCCGCGACGGTGCCGCGGTTGCGCAGCTGCGGGCTGGCAACCCGTGCGCAGGCTTGCAGCAGCGGAAAACCGTATTCCCGGATGAGCTTCGAGCGTAAAACATCATTGTGGGTCACCAGCGCGCCAATATGGATCCTTCCTTCGCCGTCCCGCGATATCTGGTCCAAACCCTGAACACGCGAAATATCCAGGACGGTCCCAAGCTCCGGCCATTTGCCGTTGCGAATTTCAACCATCACATCCGTCCCGCCGGCAATAATTTTCCTGTTCGCATCAGGCGCGGCCAGCTGCTCTAATAGCTCATCAACAGTCTCAACAATATGGTAGTGCTTCCACATACCAGCTCCTCTATTTCTTTTCTTTATCAGCAGTATCATTCCGGATACTGATAATTTCACCCAAAATGCTCACGGCAATCTCTTCCGGGGTTTCGGCATGAATATTCAGACCGACCGGGGATTTCACGCGCCCTAAATCCACTTCGGAAAGCCCTTTTTCCAGCAATCCAGCACGTGTGGCTTCCCAGCGGCGTCGGGAACCGATGACGCCAATGTAGGCCGGCTGCGCAGCCAGGAGCGCTGGCAAACCGGCAACGTCAAACTCGCTGCCTCTGCTGACGTCCACAATGTAGGTTTGGCTGTCAATCTCCAGCTTCTGTGGGATATCTTCCATAGCCAGGGGCAGCAGTACATCCGCTTCAGGAAAAGCTTCTGGACTGCACAGCTCCGCGCGGTCGTCAGAAACGATCACCATAAAGTTCAGGAACTTTCCCAGCTTCGCCACCGCCTTGCCGACATGACCCGCGCCAATGACGACGAGCTTAGCCTGGGGTAAAAACGGTTCCACATAAATCTGCATTTCCCCTCCGCAAATCCCCAGGGCGCTTTCATCCTGGGCATTCAAGGAATAGCGCACCAGGGCAGGTTTTTGGGTGCGGAAGGTTTCCAGGGCGGCTTCTTTGGCAGCAGCTTCGACCTCGCCGCCGCCAACCGTGCCCAGGGTGCTGCCGTCCGGCAAAACCAGCATTTTGCTGCCAGCGTGCCTGGGTACCCCGCCATTCGCGGAGACCACAACGCACAGACAGACCGCTTTCTGGCTCTGGTTATATTCTGCCAGTTTCTGCAGAATCAAATCCATCAGACCTCCAGCAGCGAAAGCACAATCGGGAGCAGCTGTTTCTTCCGGGATACGACACCCTCAGCGAAGCGCGTGCCATCCGGCAGTGGACGGTAAGGCAGTTCATCCAGCGCAGGCGGCGCGTCCACAAATATCAGCCGGCTCGAGCCTTCCACAACATCGGTCACCATCAGCCCGGCAAAGTCCAGCCCCTGGCTGTTCTGCAGATTCTTAAGGGCAGCCTGCAGCTTAGGGATGTAATCCCCGACCTCATAAATGTCAGAGGTCTCAGCCTGGGCAATCGCAAATTTATATCCCGCGGTTTCGTACACCTTCATATCCGTTGTGACCACGTCATCAGGTACTTGCGTTGCAAGGCCGGCTCCGGCCTGAACGATTTTTTCGCCATAGGACTTCACCGTCTCCGCTTCCAGTGCGGAACCCGGAACAAATGCCCAGCGCGCCAAGCGGTTCGCGGCGGCTCTATCTCTCTCGGTTGTCGTCGGGGACGTGAGAATCAGGGTGTCGGACAGCAGCCCTGCCAGCAGCAGCCCGGCGATGGCCAACGGAGCGCTCAGGCCAGCGTCTTCAATTTGTTCAGAGACCAGGGTTGAGGTGCTTCCGACCGTGTCGACCGTGAACTTGATTGGCTGGTGCGTGGATTGGTTTCCCAACCTGTGGTGGTCCAGGATTTCAAGCAGTTCAGCTTCTTCCAGCGAGGCGATCGACTGCTGGGGTTCGTTATGATCCACTAAAACCACCTTGATGCGCGGTGGATTGAGCAAGTCCCGCTGCCGCACGACGCCCAAATAGCGTTTATGCTCGTCCAGGACCCAGTACTCGTCTGCTTCCAGGCGCAGCACACGGTTGATGACATCTTTGATGCGCGTTCCAGTTTGGAATTTCGGGATGTCTGTTTGCGCGGCTTCCCGGCAAGGGATGTCCAACAGTTCAGCGATGGTCATCTCCCGATACTTTGGATGCGGTCCGACAATTTTGCGTAAGAAATCGAACAGACTCTTTCCGGTCACCAACCCAAAAGGCGTTCCGTCTGCATTCACCACGGGCGCAATCCCGCCCGTGCGGGTCAGGATAGCCCAGGCTTCCAGCAGCGATTTATCCGGACCGACGACGTCCAAGCGGCGCATCACCGACTCGAAACGTGGTGAGGCGTCAGTTAACAGTAAAGGCGGTTCAAGCTCCAGCAGCTTCAAGACGAATGAAGTCTGCCGATTGATCGCGCCAGCCCGCGCTGCAACGCTAAGAATCCCATCCCTTTCGCTTAGCAGCCAGGCATATCCGACTGCTGCCGCGATGGAGTCTGTGTCAGGATTGATGTGGCCAGTCACATAAACGCGATCCAGGTATTTTTGTGAGTTCCCAAAAGTTTGCATCATGTGAAAAGACCTCTAAACTTTGAGTGTTCGGGCTCGCCAGACTTTTTCCGGCGTGATGGGATTCTCAAGGATATCCGCTCCGCAGGCATCCAGGACCGCGTTCCCGACTGCTGGCGCGACGCCGTCCAGCGGAATTTCCGCGACCGCTTTAGCGCCAAACGGATGTGTTTTTTCATAGGTTTCAATGAAGATTGTCTGCATCCTTGGCATTTCGTCCGCCCGGAAGATATGATAATCAACCAGGTCTTTCTCGCGTGCGCGGCCGCGCTCGTCGTACACCATTTCTTCGCAAACCCCGTAACCCAGCGCCTGCGCCATGCCGCCTTCTATTTGCCCTGAGGCTGCAGCCGGGTTGATAATCACTCCCCCATCAACCGCCATGACCAGATCCTCCACCGTGACCTGCCCGGTCTGCAAGTCCACAAGGACTGTCGCAAATTGAGCGGCAAAAGGCGGGGGTGAACTCGGCGAGACATGCGAAGCCACTGCCATGATCTGTTCCTGGTTGGTGTGATGCAGGCTGTTCAGCGCGATTTCTGCCAGGCTGTAGCTCCCGCCGGAGGGTTCACGCGCCGCACCATTCTCAAGGACGATTTGATCCGGAGTCACTTGTATGCCAACTTCGGCAAACATCGCGCTTGCCCGGGTTTTAATCTGGTCCGCCACCTGCTGAGCAGCCTTTACGACAGCCGTCCCGGAGATGTAAGTCGTTGAGGAAGCATAAGCGCCTTTATCAAATGGGGTCAGATCGGTATCGGAGGAATAGACGATAATGTCGTCCTTGTCCACGCCCAAGACTTCTGCCGCCATTTGAGCCAGCACAGTATCAGACCCGGTTCCCAGGTCCGTAGCCCCCACCAAAAGATTGAATGAACCGTCATCGTTCAGTTTCAGGCTGGCTCCGCCCATGTCCAAATATGGGATGGCAGTACCTTGCATTACAAGGGCAGCGCCAATTCCTCTGCGTAAATGCGGTTTGCCTGGGATTTCGTGCCAGGACGCATTGCCAAATTTTCCTTTCCAGCCTATGGCTTCAGCCCCTTCGCGGACGCAGGCTTCAAGCCCGACCGTATGAATAATTTCCGGCCGCGGTTCGCGTCCTTCATTCCAGGAGGTGCTGAATGCCTGATATTCTCCCGAATGCAGCGCATTCTTGAGGCGAAACTCCAGCGGGTCCAAACCCAAATCCCGGGCAATCATCTCCATGTGCCGGTCAAGAGGCCAGTAGCCCTGAGGAACGCCGTAACCGCGGTAAGCTCCAGAAGGCGGGGTGTTTGTGTACACGATGTCCGCGTAGAAACGAATGTTGGGTGATTTCCGGTATTCCCCGTCTCCGACATACAGCGCCATCGATTTTTGCCCTGTGTTACCCGTGACGGTAAGCGCGTGGCAGCCGTAAGCGCCAGTATCGCTCAACGCAATCATTTCATTGGCTGTAATCGTGCCATCCAGTTTCACGCCTGTGCGCATTTTGATGCGCATTGGGTGCCGCGCTCTCGAGGCGATAAATTCTTCCTCACGGGACATTTCATAAATGACGGGTCTGCCTGTCGCGATGGTCAGATGGGCGACAACGTCCTCAATCAGCACTTCCTGTTTGTTCCCGAAACCGCCGCCAATGCGTGGTTTTATCACCCGGATACGCTTTACCGGCAGCTTTAAAAGCGGAGCCAGCATGCGCCGCGCGTGAAATGGTACCTGGGTGCTGGTCACGATGACCAGGCGGTTGTCCGGATCCCAGTACGAGAGCGCCACATGCGGTTCTATATGTGCCTGCTGCACCTTAGGAACCACATACTCCCGCTCAAAGACCCGGTCCGCCTCGCTGAAGCCCTTTTCTACGTCGCCGATATCAATGCGAATTTTGGCGGCAAGGTTGATGGTCGGATCGGAATCCGCAAAATTTACGTACTCCGCTTCGTCATGAATGATAGGCGCGCCTGGTTTAAGCGCATCGCGCGGGTCCAGCACCAGGGGCAATTCTTCGTAATCAACCTCAATCAATGACAGCGCCTGGTCGGCGATTTCCGCGCTCTCAGCAGCCACAAAAGCCACCCGGTCGCCGACAAAGCGCACCTTGTTATCCAGGGAAAAGCTGTCCAACGGACCTGGAATAGGGTCTGACTGGCCAGCAGTGGAGTACACCACGCGCGGCAGGTCTTCCCAGGTCAGCACCGCGGCAACGCCGGGCAGCGCTTTAGCCTTTTCCGTGTTGATCCGCACGATGCGGGCATGCGCCACAGGGCTGCGCAATACGCGCGCGACCAAAGTGCCGGGCTGGATAAAATCCGCGGTAAAGGCCGCTTTCCCCTGCGCCAGTTTTTCAGCATCTACCTTGATGGAGGACTTTCCGATAACCTGGGTCGGAGGAATAAAATCTACCTGCACAATTTTTGGCTGCGCGTACGAGGGCGAAGCATTCGCGCTGTCTTTATCCGAACGCATCATCGCTGCTGCCTGTAATACCGCTTCCACAGGTTTGACGTAAGCCGTGCACCGGCAAAGGATTCCGGAAAGCGCTTCGCGGACTTCGGCTTCGCTTGGGTCGGGATTGCGATCCAGTAAGGCTTTGGAGGCCAGGATCATTCCGGAAGAGCAGTAGCCACACTGAATCGAGCCGTTCTGAATGAAGGCACTTTGAAGCGGACTAAGCCCTTCGGTTTGCTTCCAGCCCTGGTCAGAGGGCGTGCCAAGCGCTTCAATGGTGGAAATCTCATGCCTTACCGCCTGCACAGCCAGGAACATACAGCTGTTCACCGCTTTCCCATCAAGCAGAACAGTACAAGCGCCGCATTCACCGCGCTTGCAGCCGCCGGATTTTACCCCGAGGTATCCCAGCCGACGCAGAATATCCAGCAGCCTCTCATCAAGTGCCGCTTCTACCGCACGTAACTGTCCATTGATTTGGAGGTGCATGTTCATTTCTCCTCCTTCTTGAACGCGTCGAATTCTAGCCGCTGCAGGCAGCGCATAAGCAGCACTGTGCTCATTTCCTGCCGGTATTCCGCGGAAGCCCAGTCATCCCCGCTGCTTTCATAAGCTTGCTTTATAAGCGCAAACAGAGTTTCTGCCTGGCTGTCTTGCTCGACCACGCGCGGAGGGTTTTCGTCGCCTCCGCAGGCTATGCGCAGCGACCCGTCTTTATAGCGTGCTGCCGCCATGCAGATTATCGGACGGTCCTTAGGAGTACGCCCAATGGATTCCCAGGCAAAACCGGCCGGCAGCTGCAGTTTCATCCAGAGCGGAAATTCCAGCTCGTTTTCCGGTGCTATCCGTGGAAAGTTTTCCAGAAAAATTCGCTTTCCTGAAGGTACCATTTCCAGTTCAGGCGCAAGCGCAAGCAAGGCGGTCAGGAATGGCGAACGCGGATCCGCGCTCCGTAGGAAGTTCAGCAGGCTCAGGCTGTTGCGCACATTCGCGCCGGCTTCGAGCGTCAGCGGTACACGCAGTTCGTCCAGCCCGGTATCGGCATCCATGATTTGCTGCAGGCTTGCTGCTGCGCCGATACGCAGGAAATCACCTTCCCGTTCCACGCGATCCGCGCCTATATCCTGTATATCTATTAATACAGTCGCATTGTCCACCTTCGACGGAGAAAAAGCCCCGCCGGAAAGAATGCGCAGGTTTTTATGTGTTTCGCCTATCAGCAATATTAACGCCTCCAGGCTTGTCGGTCTTTCGTATTGGGTTTCTTCAATTTTCATCAGGAGTCACCCTCCATCCATATGAGTCGGGATGCATCGCCTGAAGTTTGTCCTCAGGGATATCCACGTAGGTCCCGCGGGCGTCCACTAAAACGGTGCCATCCCGGTCGAGCAGCTCCCCGCGAGCAAAAGCTACCCGTCCTTTTCTGCTGACCTTGTATCCTTTGGCAAGCAGCGGGGTATTCAAGGGTACCGGCTTCCGGTAGCGCACCGAAAGCTCACTCGTGACCATAAATTGGTCGCCGTTATCCGAGAATGCCCTTCCGCAAATCTCATCGAGCACGGCGGCAGCGATACCTCCGTGCAAAATACCGGGATACCCCTGGTATTGGTCTGGAAAACTGACTTCCGCGACTGTATCGCCGTTCTCATCGACGTAGAAATTCAAGCCCAGACTGAACGGGTTCTTGCGTCCGCAGACGAAGCAGTTGTCAGAGGTCGCTTGTTTCTTCATGCCTGTTCCGGAGCGAATGTATCGATAAGCAGCCTGGCGTTCCCGCCAACCGCGTACAGGATAGGGCAGGTGCAGCCGTGGTCAATATATTCCTGGACCTTGGCTTTCGCTTCGGCAGGCGTACCGCTGGCGGTAATTCGGTGGATTAACTCCTCCGGCACCAGGTGTTTGGCTTTCTGAATCTGTTCATGCGTGGCTGGCCAGCCCAGAATTGCCTGGATTTTTTGCACGACATCCGCAGAAACCCCAGACGCCTTAGCAATATGCGGCTGCTGGGCGAGGTATTGGCACAGCAGTTCCCGGGTGGTGTCAATCGCGCGGTCGTGGTCCTCATCCACAGAGCAAACCACCAACTGCGGGCGGTCAAAGTCTTCCAGGCGTCTGCCGGCATTTTTCAGGCCGACCATCAGCTGTTCGATGGCGACGTCGTTGTAATCCACAGGAACGCAATAGTTCATGACCACACCATCCGCGATCCTGCCGGCCATTTCCATCATCTTATCGCCGGTCGCCCCAATATAGATGGGGACGTTGCGGGGTTCTCTGCGGCCGTGTACAACATCCAGTTCTATGCCGTGCACATTCACAAATTCGCCTTCGAATGTTACCCGCTCCATATTGAGCAATCTGCGCATCACAGTTACGGTCTCTTCCATTGCCTTGAGCGGTTTGGTGCGGTTAATGCCGACGTTCTTTGCCAGCGGATCCCACCAGGCGCCAATACCGCAAATAATCCGATTGGGCGCCAGGTCGTCAAGCGTGAGGAAGGTAGCGGCAAGCAAGCCAATGTTGCGCGTCCAGTTGTTGATAACTCCGGAACCAACCTTGATGCGCTCTGTTACAGCCGCGTATGCAGCCATCGGGACAATAGCATCCCGTACCAGCCGGCTTTCGGCTTGCCAGACCGCCTCAAAGCCTTTTTCTTCCGCGTACCGGGCAATATCCAAGCCCTCACGCAAGTCATGCGCGTCCTGCAGGTAAATTGCTACACGTTTTGTCATGGTTGGTTCCCTTTCTGAGCTTATGTCTGCTTTTATTATCGATTCAGGCTGTCCCGCAAGTAAACAAGGTCTTCCGGTGTGTCAAGGTCGTGCTGAATATGCGTGTTAAGGTAGATTACCTGTTTCAAGTTGCGTTCTTCCGCCAACGCGCAATGCAGCGCACACGAATTCATCCCAAAAGCTGTGGGCATCAGGTCAGGCCAGGAGAAGAACAGCGCGTTCGTTCCAATCATGTGGTGATCCGGAACCAACAAAATCCCGTTCTCTGCCGGCGAGAAATCTGATAACAAGCGTAAATCCTCCGCTGTTAACATCGGCAAATCAGTGGGAATAACCAGAACGGATCCCGCCCCGTTTGCCAGGATTGCTGCCATTGCCTGCCGCAGCGCGGAATTGAGGTCTCCACCGTGTTCTTCGCGCAAGGCGTAAAAACCTTGCTCCGAAGCCCAAATCAGAGCTTCCTCATCCTCGCTTATAACCATTATTCGCTTGAAAATCCCGCTTGCTTTGGCCGTGGAAAGCGTTCTCTGAAACAGTCTGCGGTTTTCGGTTTCCAGTTCCCACGGAGAAAGAACTTCGTGGAGGCGGGATTTTCCCAGGTTAAATCGTTTAACCGGAAGAAGTGCCCATGTAATCACAGCGCTTTCCTTACGATGAGCTGTTCACCAAAGCGCAGCACTTCGGCCGCTAGTCTGGCTTTGTCTTCATCGTTTTGCATGAGAGTTTGTGTACCAAGTAATATTATACGCTTGCCCTCATAATTGTGGAACAATTCGCCGTCGAGCAGGTCAAAAACAAACCCGTCCAGAAAATCCTCATAATGCGCGAGCACACTCAGACTGCTGGGCGTGATGCCCAGTTCCGCGAACATCTTGGCAGCCGGACCTTTCACGGTCTTGCCCTGAATGATTGGCGAGACAGCCAGCACCGTTTTTTCGCGCAAGGTTTCCCGAATGCCCGGAAGCCGCAGAATAGGGTCGATGCTTACCCAGGGATTGGAAGGGCAAAGCACTACCAGGTCGGCCTCTTCAAGAGCGGCCAGCACCGCAGGCGTTGGTTGGATATCCTCTGCATGTGAAAAAACAAATCCGGCAATGGCGGGCGCGCATCTTTCACGCACGAAATATTCCTGGAAGTCCAGCAAATTACCGTCGGCAGTCTTCACCCTGGTGCGGAAAGGCGCATCCGTCATCGGTAAAACCCGGCTGTTTATTCCCCAGCGCTCACAAAAATGGCCGGTTACCGCGCTCAGGCTCCAGCCCGCCTGTAATAAGCGGGTGCGCTCAAGGTGCAGCGCCAGGTCCTTATCCCCGAGTTTAAACCAGGTTGGCGCGCCCAGTTCCATCAAGGCGTTGTAGTTATTCCAGGTCTCCTCAGCTCGGCCCCAACCTTTCACCGGGTCGGCCAAACCAGCCAGAGCGTAGCAGACCGAATCCAGGTCCGGGCTGATCTGCAAACCGAAATGCACAAAGTCATCCCCCGTGTTAACGATAATTGTCAGATTACCGGGCGGAAGCGCCTGGTCCAGTCCGCGCGCAAGCTTCGCCCCGCCCACTCCACCTGCCAGGGCCGCCACCTTGAAAGCAGAAAACTCCTTGAAATCAGTCAGCATCAGCGGAACAGGTCGTACTTTTTTTCGCGCACCAGCCTGGCAGCCTGGTCTTCCGCAAGCTCGTAAGGAAATCCGTGCGCTAAAACGACAGGCGTGCCTTCCGCAGCCTGTCCCATCATGAGTGACGCGCCAGCCGCCAATTCGTCCGCTGCCGCGATGACGGTTACGCGCAAAGAATAATCAAAGCGGTCGGGCTTGCCGCGCATGTCCACCAGGGCGGGCATTCCCGCCAGTCCAATACTGATGCCAACAATCCCATTGCGCCAGGCTCTGCCGTGCGAGTCGATAATCAGCACCCCGATTTGTTTCCCGCTCAGGCGCTGCAAACCTTCCCGTAGAAGCTGTGCGGAATGATCAGCGTCCTCAGGCAAAAGCAGCACCCAATCCTCCGGGCTGCCCCAGGGACCGCGCACATTGGAATGGTCAATGCCCGCGTTGGCGCACACAAAACCGCTTTTATGCTCCACGATAATCGTGCCGGGACGCGTGCGCAGAACCTCGTTGCTTTCCTCCAGGATAAGCTGCACCAGTTCCGGACGTTTCCCAATTTTAGCCGCCAGCTCAAGGGCCCGCGGACCAGCGGTTACCGTACTCAGGTTCACCAGCCTGCCTTCGGATTTGGACACAATTTTCTGGGCTACCACGAAAATGTCGCCATCGTCGACCGTCATCCCGTCCTGGGCAAGCGCTTTCATAATCAATGCAGGCAGATCATCGCCGGCGGCAATCTCGGGCAGATCTGGAACGGTACTAAGGATCAGGCTTTTGGATCGCGGCATTCTACTCTGGAATCCCGGTAATTTTTATTCCGGCTGAGCTGACCTTATGTTGGATATTGAGCCCAATCAGAATCGGTGTCAGCCCCTCGATCACAACAGAATTTTCGATGACGCCTGCGTCCCAACCTGTCAAACCGGCATCCTGTACCAGACCAATCACAGTCCGGCGGGCTTCTTTTCCCGTCCCGCTGACCAGCACGTCGCACTCTACAATTTCGTCTTTCAGGAGATGATCATAGGCGATGTTTTGAAAGGCCGCCACGACCTGAACACCTTCCCCCAGGATTTTCTGAGCTTGTTGGGCAGCGGAACCTTCCGGGGAGATGGAAACCCGCGTAACTTTCGCAGGGTTTAGTGGAACGGTGACGTCAATCAGGATTTTTCCTTGCAGCAAATCTTTTAATGTCTGCAGCGTATCCGAGTGCGCTGCGAACGGAACCGTCAGGACGGCAATATCGCATTGCTCAACAGCCGCTGCGTTGGGCATACCTTCAATGCGAGCCTCCTGCGGCAGCAGCGCAGCAAGATCCGCTGCGGCAGCCAAAGCTTTTTCTGCCGTGCGCGAGCCAATCAGAACACGGTGTCCAGCCTTCGCCCAGCGGTACGCCAGACCCTTTCCTTCTCTCCCAGTTCCGCCAATAATCCCAATTGTGTATGTCATCGTGTATCTCTTTCTATTGAATTTTTTTCCAGGTTCGTAGCGCAGCTTCGCGGGCTTTGGCAGCGATTTCGGCTTCGTCCGACCAAAGCAGCTTTCTATCCCGCATGAGCAGCTTGCCTGCCACAATCGTACTGGTCACCATGCCCTCCCTGAAACCGAACAGGATGTGCCAGGGCAAATTCCCGGCGGTCAAAGGGGTGATCGGATGGTAATCGACCAGGATCAGATCGGCTGCTGCGCCGGGCTCTATTTTGCCTACGCGCAAACCATTATAAGTTTGAGTTGCCAGCTTCGAATTATTCTCCACAGCGATTTTCATGACGTCGTAGCCATTCATCAGACGCGGGTCGTGCCCATGGTCTTTCTGGATGAAGTACGCAGCTTTCCATTCTTCCCACATTGCATTGGAAAAGCCGTCATTACCCAGCACGACCTTGACGCCGCGGCTGAGCATATCCAGGACGGGCGCAACCCCGACCGCATTGTTCATGTTCGAGCGCGGCTGGTGCGAGAGCCAGGTCTTCGTCTCCGCCAGCAAATCCAGCTCCCGTTCGTTGGCATGTACGCCGTGCACCAGGATGCTTTTCTCTCCCAGAATGCCTTGCTGATAGAAGCGTTCGATGACACGCTGCCCATATTTCCGCAGGCTGTCCTCCTGGTCCACGAAACCCTCGGCTGCGTGCACATGGAAGCCCGCCCGGTGCGTGTTGGCTGCCTGGCAGCGCTCCAGTGTTTCCGCCGAGACAGTCAGGCTGGCATGCAGACCAAAATGCGCTCTTATCAGCTGGTTTTCCATGCCTCTGGCCACTTTGTCAATAAAGCGGGCATTTTCACGGATTCCAGACAGCGCGCGCTCCTCGCCATCTCGGTCGGTCACCTCGTAACACAACGAAGCCCGCAGCCCGGCTTGGCGGACGGCATCCGCGATGATGTCCAGGGACCCGTCAATGTAATTTGGGGAAGCGTGGTGGTCAAAGAGCGTGGTGGTGCCGTACTTAATCGCGTCCACCAGGCAGACCAAAGCGGAATAACGCACGCCCTCATCGTCGAGGGCTTTGTCAAGCTTCCACCATAGGCTGCTCAGGATTGCGGAAAAGTCAGCAGGCGGCTCCCCCGGGATTGCCATACCGCGCGAAAACGCGCCGTAAAAGTGCGTGTGCGCGCAAATATTTCCAGCCATCACCAGCTGCCCGCCAGCATCCAGGATTTCCTCCTGCGGGTAAGCGGTCTTTAGCATGCCTGCATCCCCGATGCTTTCAATCAGGCCGTCTTGCAGATGCAGCGTTTTCCCCTCAATAATCTCAGGATTATCCCCCCAGATGACGATTTTCCCGTTCGTAATCAGCATTCTCTCTCCTTTGCGTCCGCTGACAGTTTTTCTTCCTGAAAATTCAGCCTCTTTTGCTTCGCTGGTGAGGAGCGAAACATACAGGGCTATTCTGTCAGCTGATAAAGCTCAATCAAAACGCCGTTGGCAACCTTAGGATGGATAAATGCCATCTTTCTACCGGGCAGCACTTCCGGTTCAGTATTGATTAAGCGCACGTCCAGCGCTTTTAGATGTGCCAGCGCCGCGTCAATATCCTCGACTTCAATGCACAGGTGGTGCATGCCTTCTCCGCGTTTTTCCAGGTAGGCTGCCATGCCGCTATCCGTGCTGGTTGGCTGCACCAGTTCCACTTCGCTCTCGCCCACGGGCAAAAAAGCGACCTTGGAAGCTTGTGAGGGTACATCCTCAATGTGGTCCACCTGCAGGCCAAATGCTTTCACCCAAAAATCGAGCGACGCATCGATATCCCTGACGACGATGGCAATATGGTTGATTTTTATTGGTTTCATAGCTTCCTTTTAGAAGAAATTTGGAGCGCGGTATTCACCCCAGACGCTGCGCAGTAAGTTGCAGATTTCGCCCAGGGTCAATTTGTTTTCAACACATTCAATAAAAAGCGGCATCAGGTTCTCTGTACCTTTGGCGGCAGTCTCCAATCGGCTCATCAGTTCGGCTGCGCGCTGCGGATCTCTGCTCTGGCGCAGACGTGCCAGGCGCTCCCGCTGTTGGGCTTCTATTACCGGGTTGATGCGCAAGGATTCCAGTTCAAGCGTCTCATGCTGTTGGAATTTATTTACGCCCACCACCACGTCTTCGCCTGTCTCAAGTCTGCGCTGGGCGCTGAATGCGGCATCTTGTATCTCGTTGGAGACATAACCACACTCAATTGCCTTCAGCGCGCCGCCCAACTCGTCAATCTTGCGGATATAGGCATCCGCCTTTTCTTCGATTTGATCGGTCAGGTATTCAATCAGGTAAGACCCGGCCAGGGGATCCACGGTATCCGCCACGCCGGACTCATAGGCGATGATCTGCTGGGTGCGCAGCGCTACCTGCACGGATTTTTCGGTCGGCAGCCAGAGCGCTTCGTCCATGCTGTTAGTGTGCAGGGACTGCGTGCCTCCCAGGACGGCCGCCAAAGCCTGCAGCGTTACGCGCACCACGTTGTTTTCCGGCTGCTGCGCGGTGAGCGTGGAGCCGGCGGTCTGGGTATGAAAGCGCAGTTTTTGCGATTCCGACTTTTTAGTTTGGAAGCGTTCTTTCATAATGCGGGCGTAAAGCCGCCGCGCCGCTCGGAATTTGGCGATTTCTTCCAGGAAGTTGTTGTGCGCGTTAAAGAAAAATGAAAGCTGCGGAGCAAATTCGTCCACTACCATGCCGGCTGCCTGCGCGGCTTCGATGTACGCAATGGCGTTGGCCAGCGTAAATCCCACTTCTTGCGCGGCGGTAGAGCCTGCTTCGCGAATGTGGTAGCCGGAAATGCTGATGGTATTCCAGTTGAGGACTTCCTGCTGACAATAACGCATGGTGTCCGTGATCAAGCGCATGCTCGGCGCGGGTGGGAATATGTAAGTTCCGCGGGCAACATACTCCTTCAGGATATCGTTCTGGATGGTTCCGCGCAGTTTGCCGGCGTCCACGCCCTGCTTTTTCGCAACCGCAATATAGGCAGCCAATAAAATAGCTGCCGGAGCGTTAATAGTCATGCTGGTGGATACTTTATCCAACGGAATTTCCTGGAATAGAGTTTCCATGTCCTCAATGGAGGAAATTGACACCCCGACCTTGCCTACCTCGCCAAGAGCAATCGGATCGTCTGCGTCATAACCAATCTGGGTCGGCAGATCAAAAGCAACTGAAAGTCCGGTCTGCCCCTGCTCAAGTAAAAAGCGGTAGCGCGCGTTCGATTCTTCCGCGCTGGAATAACCCGCATACTGGCGCATCGTCCAAAAGCGTCCGCGGTACATGGTGGGCTGCACGCCGCGCACAAAAGGGTACTGACCCGGGAAACCAAGCTCATTAAAGCGTCCCGGATGGATACTATCGGGTGGGACAATCGGGTGAAGCGGTATCCCTGATGAGGTATAAAAAAATGGTTTACGTTCAGGGAATTTTCGGATGGAACGTGCGTAAAGTTCAGTCCACCATGCCTTAAAATGCTCTTGATCAGTCATATCAACCCTCGGTTTAAGATAATCGCTCAAGCTCTGTAAGTATAATCCATTCAGACCTCAGGCGGGTTTCTGTCTTCCCATTCTGTCTTCCCATTCTGTCATCCCATTCTGTCATCCCAAAAAGGAATTTGACATTCAATAAATGTGATAGAATAGTGCGGCTCGGGTGTTGTACCCTTCATTCCGGGCAAATACCACTATAAGCTTTAGAAAGGGCTTGAGATGAAAGTTTTATTAATTAAGGACGTTTACAAATTAGGTCGTGCGGGGGATATCAAAAAAGTTGCGGATGGATACGGCAGGAACTACCTGATTCCCCAGGGACTGGCGCTGCCAGCCACTGCGAATTCCATCAAATTGGCAGAAGCAATCGGTCACAAAGCAAGCGAAAAGCGTGCGGTACTGAACAACGAACTCAAGGGCGTGGCGGATATTCTATCTGGTCTCCAACTTGAATTCGCCATGAAAGCCAGCGAAACCGGAAAACTCTATGGTTCTGTCTCCAGCCAGATGGTTGCCGATAGGGTCAAGGAGCTGAAGGGCATTGAGCTTGACCGCCACCAGATCGTGCTGGAACCGATCCGTACGCTGGGCGAGTTTGAAGTACCTGTACACCTGACCATCGATTTAATCCCGCTGCTTCAGGTTATCGTCCATCGCGAAGGCGAAGCGGTAAAAGCACGCCCCGCAAAGGCCGCCGAACCTGTTGCGCCTGCTGCCGAGGAAGCATCTGCTATAGAGACTGAAGATAGCGCTGAAGCGTAATCTACTCAAACTCTCAGAGTTAATCCAGCCTGTTTCTAATTTGGCAGAACAGGCTGGTTTTGTTAAAATGGACTTATGTCTGAACTTTCCGGCTCACAGCTGAAATCTATTCGCGAAGAAAGGCGCATCCCGCTCGAACAGGTTGCGAGCGCGACGCGCATTCGGCTCTCTCTGCTGGAAGCCCTCGAAGCGGATGAATACGCTGAGTTGGGTTCGCGGACACAAGTGCGCGGTTTCCTAAAAATTTACGCGGATTTTCTGGGCGTCGCACTCGAAACGCCAGCTGAAGCGCCTAACCCTGCGCTGCCTGAGGAAACCGCCTTAAAGCCGGCCACCTCTGTGCTTACGCCGCAAATAAACCCGGTTGAACCGCCTGAAAATCCTTCTAAACCCACCGCGCTAAAGAAAACCGGGAAAAGCAAGCCCGCATTCCTACCCAAGCCCAGCAAATTAGCAAAAAAAACAGCCGAAAAGCCTGCCCCAGCGCTGGCACCCAGTACGCGCTCCCAGCAAATCCTGGAAGAAATCGGTCGGGAACTGCAAATGCGGCGCAAATACCTGGATGTTCCCTGGGAAATCCTGGTGGAACACACCCACATTCCTAAAAAACAACTGGTTGCGCTCGAACAGGGGCAGCTGGACACTTTTGCTAGCCTATCCGATGCTAAGGGGCTGCTGCAGACCTACGCGCGCTTCCTGAACCTGGACACGGAACTGCTGATGATCCGCTTCGCGGACGCTCTGCAGGAACGCCGGCTGGAGAAAGCTGCGCCTGATTCCAAAAAGAAAAAAACTGCCCGCCGTCTTCCGCCGTTCCTGCTAGCTTTGCGCCGTTTTTTTACACTTGACCTCTTTTTTGGCACCATCCTGGTGGGTGGAATTCTCGTTTTCCTGTTGTGGGGCACCGTTGACCTGATCAACCGACCAGACGCGGGCGCAGATTCCACGCTGTTGCCTGAAATGATGGATGTGATTATCGGCTCCCAAACCCCGGTAGAGATTATGCCAACACCGAGCCCGGCCATAACCGAACAGGTCGCCCTGCTGCCCTCGCCAACTCCGCTTATTTTACCCACCGACACCACAGCTTCTGTCCAGCTGGTTATTCAGGCGCGCCAGACTGTCTGGGTGCGTGTGAGCGCTGACGGTAAAGAAGTCTTCAGGGGTAGAATGGCCGCCGGAAGCGCCAGCGCGTACAGCGCGGATGAATACATTGAAGTAGAAGCCGGAAATATTGCTGCGCTTTCTTTTGTCTTTAATAGTTCCGCCCTGGAACCAATCAACCGCGTCGGCGAAGTCGGCCGGCTGCGCTTTGACCCGACCGGCATGACGGACCTATCCTCCATGCCCTCCTTCTTGCTGACCCCCTCACCTACTCCAAAACCATGAAAATTGAGCCTGGTACTTTCTATATCAGCACTATGGGCTGCGCAAAAAACCTGGTGGACTCCAGCAGCATTGAGAGCTTGCTCTTAGGCCAGGCTTCCTTAAAATTTGCTGAGCCTGCTCAGGCGGAATTTATCATTGTCAATACCTGCGGTTTTATCCACGATGCCAGGGCGGAATCTATCAGCGAACTGGAATATTTTGCCCGCCGCAAAAAGCGCGGGCAAAAATTGATTGCCGCGGGCTGCCTCTCCCAGCGCTACCAGGAAAGGCTCATGGAACAGGTGCCCGGGATTGATGGCATGATTGGTACGCGCGACCTGGGGGACATCTTGCCTCTGCTTGCGCGTCTGAGGGAAAAAACTGACGCGTCTCCCAGCACGTTCATCCCGGAACATGAACGCATACGCTTCATTTCTGGCTTGCCGGGCTACACCATCCAGGGGCGCAGCAGCTATCTAAAAATCGCGGACGGCTGTCGGCGCTCATGCGCCTTTTGCGCTATTCCAGGTATCAAAGGCTCTTTAGTCAGCAGGCGCAAGGAAGATATTCTGTCCGACGCGCTCGCGCTGCAGGAAGCCGGCATGCAGGAAATCAACTTGATTGCCCAGGATGTGACCGACTATGGTCAGGATCTCGGTGTTCAGGACGGCTTACCGGACCTGCTGGAAGCGCTGCTGCCAGCAATTCCCAAGGTTCCCTGGGTGCGGCTGCTGTACACTTTCCCTGGATACATCTCCGAGCGCCTGATTGACCTGATGGCCGGCTCCAGGCAGCTTCTGCCCTATCTCGACATCCCCCTGCAGCACGCGGACCCCGAGGTTCTGCGCGCGATGCGCCGGCCGTCGGACGTGGACTGGGTGCGCAAAACCATCGCGAAAATGCGCGCGCGCATCCCTGAGCTTGTCATCCGGACGACATTGATCGTCGGCTTCCCGAATGAAACTGAAGAGCGCTTTCAAACCCTCCTCAATTTTCTGCGAGAGATGCAATTCGACCATGTCGGGGTATTCACCTACTCACCGGAAGAAGGCACACCCGCTGAAGAGCTTGCAGATCCCATCCCCCAGGCCGTAAAAGAAGCCCGCCGGGAAGAACTGATGACGCTCCAGGCTGGCATATCCCTGCAAAAAAACCAACAGCTGAAGCACAAGATTTTCAGCATGCTGGTGGAAGGGACTGATCCGGAACACAACATTTTGGTCGGCAGGACTTACCGCGACGCGCCGGAAATCGACGGTCTCATGATCGCGGAAGGCACAGCGGAAATCGGGGATATGCTTTCGGTGCGCGTCAAAGGCGCTATGCAGCACGACTTGTTTGGGGAAGTCGTTCAGCCTTCGACCTAGTACCACCCCCTATCCATTACACAAAAAACAGCCCGTTGAAAATTGCTTCACCAGGCTGTATTTTTTGCTTGTAACGTTTATGGCGTTGGCTCTTCCGTCGGGGGCGGCGTTTCCTCCGTCGGCGGGATGGGCGTCTCACCCGGCGGCGTAGGCTCTGTTGGTGTCACCTCTGTAGGCCGCGATGCTTCGCAGTTCTGCTTGTAAAGGTCAGCCGTAGCCTGGACGCTAGGGTCCTGCGCGACCGCCAGAGACCTCAGATAGTACTGGTAAGCGGTGCAGTAGTCCCCGGCGCCGGCAATCTGGTCGCCATATTTGAAAAGAGCCACGCGGTAGCGCTCAATGGCAGTCATGCCTGAGGCGTCCATCATGTAGGGATATGCCTCTTTTATTTGCTGGAAAATGTCAATCGCGCGCTGCCAGTTTACGTCCCAAAAGCTCGCGCCGCTCAGGTAAAGCGTCGCCCACGAGCGCACGCCCTCCGCTTCTCCATCCAGTGGTCCGATTTGTTCCGCGGATGACAGATCAAACAAGCCTTGCTCCAGTTCGCCCGCCTGAATTTTCTGTATGCCAAGGTTGCGCAGCGCGATGTAGTAGTAACCTGCTACATCGACGGTCCGATAGTCGTAGTTTATCTGCTGGATAGCAATCACGTTGTCGACCACAGCCTGCCAGTCTTTGGCAGCGGCAGCGGCGCTAATCGCGTTGAAGGCTTCCTCCGCGCTGCGAGTGTCCGGCGTACCGCTGGGAGCAGGCGTCAGCGACGCGATGATCGCCAATGTGGCCGTGGGTGTAGGCTGTTCGATGTTCATCAGGATGCTGCGCAGCAGCTCAGGCGCGCCCGGAAACTGCGGATAAATCTTGATGACATACTCGATGCGCGCTTTGGCGTTCTGATAATTGCCGGCGGCCATATCCTGGAAAGCCATCTGGTATTGTTCGGCTGCCACTTCCACCACCGTGGTCTGCTCGCGGGCCAGCCGCCGCGCGATCCCCTGACGGTAACCCAGAAACACGCCCAAGGCGAGCATCAGGATGAAGAAGAGCACGCCCAGCCAAATCCACGGTAAGCGGCGTTTGCGTATCGGCGCGGTTTCAACTGTCGTTTCTGCACTAAGGTCAGTTTCAGCCATGTTGACCGGTGTTTCCGGGTCCGCACTTGAAGAATTTTCTTGTGTTAGGTTTTCGTTATTCTCGTCCATAATAAGGACATTATACTCCAGCCTTACAAGCTGGTCAGGGCGCGCAATTCCTTGCGTAGAACCAGCGCCGCAGGCAAAAGTCCCAGCAGCCCGGCGGCAAATGCGCTCACGAGCGCACCGCCAGGAATGGGCGCAAAACGCATCACCAGCCAGGCAGCCGCTCCGCCCAGCAGCGCTGCCAGCGCAGCCTGGGCGAACGTGGAAAGCAGTTCCAGCTTGTCTGATAGAACTTTATTCAGAAGGATGAACAGCACCAGTGCCTGGAGTGTGTATGCCAGCGTATTCGCGGCAGCAATGCCGGCCGCCTCGAAATGGGCAGAAAGCAGCCAGCCCGCGCCCAGGTAAACCAACAGCGTGCCAGCCGAAAGAATCAGCGGATATTTGGGCTTTTGCATGGCGTAGAAAGACCTGACAAACAATTCCACCAAAGAATGCCCGCTGATGCCAAGCAGGAAAACCTGAGTCACCAGGACAACCCGGGCTGTGTCCGCGGGTTCAAGGCCGAGGAGCAGCTGGATGAGGGGTTGGATGACAATCCCGGCAATCACAGCAATTGGAATCGTCAGTGCCAACATCACCTGTCCGGCGCGCTCAATTTTCGCTCTTAGCTGCGAAAATGCCTGCTGGCTGAACAATTCTGCCAGGGTCGGCAAAACTGCCGTGGCGATCGCCGTGCCAATCAAGGTCTCCGGCACCTGCATGATCCACCAGCCGTAGGTCAGCGCCGTCACGGACCCGGTCGCCAGCCTGGAGGCGAAATTGTCCTGCGCCAGGAAGATAAGCTGGATGAATAGCATGCTAAGCAGGCGCGGACCCATCATACGCAAGACTTTGCGCGTATCAGGGTCGTTCAGGTCCGCGCGCGGCTGCCAGTGGAACTGATATTTAACGAGACCGGGCACCTGAATGAGCAAATGCAGGACCGCGCCCAATATGACCCCGTAGACCATTCCCTCGATACCCAGGCCCATAGCTGGCAGGGTCAGCGAACCAATCCGGTAGGGCTCGGCAGGCGCGAGGATGAGCACGCCAAAAATTTGCCCGAAATCATAGAAAATTGGCGCAAGCGCAGGGAATAAAAAGTGCTGGTTTGCCTGCAGCCCGGCCATCACCAACCCGCTGAGCGAAAAAATCAGCGTCGCGATCAGATTTAAGCGCAGCAGTTTGATCGTCAGCAGCATTTGCGCGCTGCTGAAACCCGGGGCAATCCCGAGGTTCCCGCTCACCAGCGGTCCAGCGAATATTGCAATAAGAACTGCCATAGCCGCGATAAGCAGGAAAGCGATGTTGAGGATGTTGGAAAACAGCGCCCAGGCTTTTTCGCGCCCTTCCTTGGACAGGACCTCTGTTAGCACCGGAATGAAGGCAATCGCCAGCGCCCCGCCCGAAATGAGCATGAAGAGCATATCCGGTAGATTATTCGCGGCGTTAAACACATCCAATTCAGCCGAAAGCCCAAACTGGCGCGAGACAAGCATCTGACGGGCAACGCCCAGCAGTTTATCCAGCGAAAAGAACACTGCCAGGAGCAGGGAAACTTTTGTCAGGCGACTAATATTCTTCATCATTCCTCGCAACTTGATTGACAGTACCGGTATTGTCCCATAAGCAGTACCTGTGCTGCCGAATGGCAGTACCTGTGCTGCCGAATGGCAGTATTATCCCATATTTGCTGCGCGTCCATTCTCAAGGGCTTGTTATATAATCAACGCTTATGAGAGAGGTTGTTATTGATGCCCGATAAACCTATAGCTGGAAAACTATATGTGGTCGCCACTCCGATTGGGAATTCCGCGGATATCTCCCGCCGCGCCGTGGACGTGCTTTCAAGCGCAGACGCCGTCGTCTGCGAGGAGCGCAAGAACGGCGCGCGTTTGCTCAAAGAGCTGGGAATTGACAAGCCGCTAATAGAGCTTAACGAACACAACGAGAGCAGCATGATACAGGACATCCTGGTTCTACTCATGCAAGGGCAATCGCTGGCGCTGGTTTCGGACTGCGGCACGCCGGTTTTTTCCGACCCGGGCCGGCAGCTGCTGGTGCTGCTCGCTGAAATGAACATCCAGGTTGTCCCCGTTCCGGGCGCATCCTCCCTGATTGCAGCCATGTCGGTATGCCCTTTTAATCTGGAGCAATTTCAATTCGCCGGCTTTTTGCCGCCAAAAACCGACCAGCGCCAAAGCGCCATGACCCGCCTGAGCCGTTCGGACCAACCTATCATCCTGATGGACACGCCTTATCGCCTGAGCAAGCTGCTGCTTGAAATACAACAGGCGTTTGGTAAGAAGCAGCGCGTCTTCCTGGCTTGCGACCTGACGCTCCCCGGTGAAAGGATTTATCTGGGGACTATCGAGGAAGTTATCCAGCAGACCAATAACCGCAAGGCGGAGTTCATCCTGATTCTGGACCGGCCGCAGAGAAAGCAGTTCGGCGGACCATGAGCACACTGAAAGTTCACGGCCGCGAGTTGGCGCTGCCAGCTTTTTTGCCGGACGCGACCTATGGATACGTCCGCAGCCTCACCAGCGCGGATCTGCGCGAGGTGGGCGTTGAAGCGCTGATGATGAACGCTTTTCACCTCATGCAAAAGCCGGGCTCGTCGGTTATTCAGACCCTCGGCGGCTTGCACAGCATGGCAGCCTGGGACGGCGTCATTATGACGGACTCCGGCGGCTTCCAGGCCTATTCCCTCATCCGCCAGAATGCTAAGTTCGGCAGCCTTGGCGAAAATGGGATTATCTTCCGCCCCGAAGTCTCAGCCCGCAAATTAATTCTGACGCCTGAAAAAAGCATCCAGCTCCAGTTTGGATACGGATCTGATATTCTCATTTGCCTGGATGACTGCACGCATGTGGATGCCCCCTTCGAGGAGCAGCAGCTTTCAGTTACCCGCACCATCCAATGGGCAAAGCGCGCCAAAGCTGCTTATGAGAGCCAGCTTGCTTCCCGCAAAATGGACCCGGAAAGCAGGCCGCTAATTTTCGGTGTCATTCAAGGCGGCGGCTACCCGGAACTGCGTAAAATCTGTGCGGAGGCCTTGCTGGAACAAGGCTTTGACGGGTTTGGTTTCGGCGGTTGGCCGCTGGATGACCAGTCCAATCTGCTTACGGATATTCTGGAATTCACCCGTTCGGTGGTACCCCGCCAGTTTCCCATCCACGCGCTCGGCATCGGCCATCCGGTCAGCGTGGCCGCCTGTTACCGCATGGGCTACGAAATGTTCGATTGCGCTATGCCGACCCGCGACGCGCGCCACGGCCGGCTCTACGCGCTGACCTCCCCCAGCGCGATCCCTGGTAAAGGGACGGATTGGTTTGCTTTCCGTTACGTGAACGATGAAAAGTATATGCGCAGCCAGGAACCGATATCCCCCGGCTGTGACTGTCCTGCCTGCCAGCATTACAGCCTGGCATATCTCAGCCACCTTTACCGCATGCAGGACAGCGCCTATTTCCGCCTGGCAACCCAACATAACCTGCGTTTCATGACCCGTCTGATAGAGCAGCTGCGCGATGAGCCCCTACACTCCTGAGGACCTCAATAATCTGGTTCAGGCAATCACTACCAGCCCCAAGTACGCGCAAATAACCCCCAGCCTGGTGGAACGCATTGCTGCCGAAGAACTGGAAAAGCGCGCGGACTACAAAAGCGCGCTGAAAGCTGCCCGTACGCGACTGCACCAGGTAACCGGCGCGTTCCTCGCCCCAGACATAAACTACGCGAAGTGGGCGGATATTTTAAAATCCATACCGCCGGATAATACGCAGGAACTGCAGGCTTTTTGCCAACGGGTGATGCGCCTGCACAACTCTACCGCAGAACGCCTGCCTTACATCGAGCAATTCTTCAGGACCGCTCTAGCGGATATCTCACCCGTAGACTCTGTCCTGGACCTGGCTTGCGGGCTTAACCCGATGGCGCTGCCGTGGATGCCGCTGGCAGCTGGCTGCACTTACTACGCCTGCGACGTTGTCCTGCCAATGCTGGCCTTCCTGAACCAATTCTTTGCTGCCTCCGGCACACAGGGTAAAGCTGTCCCCTGCGACCTGAGCGCCTGCGTCCCGCAGCAAAAGGTCCGGCTTGCCATCCTGCTAAAAACACTGCCTTGCCTGGACCAACTGGATAAAAGCCTGGGACCGCGCTTGTTGGCAGAGCTAAACGCCGACCATATCCTGGTTTCCTACCCCGCCAAAAGCCTGGGAGGCAGAGAAAAAGGCATGCGCCGGACCTACACACAGCAATTTTCCCGCCTTATGGAAGGCACACCTTTCCGCGTGCGGGAATTCGACTTCCCCAATGAGATGGTTTTCCTCCTCTCCCGGTGAGCATCATGGATGAGAGCCAGGCTGCAAAAATCATCGCGGAAGCACGGGCATCGCGCAAATACCGCGAACTGGACCTGCCCGAAAGCATGCTGCGCCAGATCCTGGTGGACCAGGCTGCCAAAGGCGGCAGCACGGCTGAAATCAATGCTGCATTCCGGAAGAAATTGCACAATATCGTCGCGCCGTACCTGGAGGAAATCGATTACCCTGCCGAAACCAAACGGATGTTCACTTTTTTCGAGGCTAACCCAAGCCCGGAGCAGGAAAAGCAGTGGGCTGCCAGCGTCATGGCCAAACACGCCTCCACACGGGAAAGGCTCGCCCATTTAGATGCCTTTTGTGGGGTTCTGCGCGAAAACATCGGCTCCCCTGGCACCATTTTAGACCTGGCTTGCGCGCTGGACCCGCTGATCCTGCCCTGGCTGAAGCTCCCGGAGGCGGTAAACTTCTTTGCATACGACATCCACAAACCCCGCCTGGACTTCCTCGGCCAATTCTTTAGGCTGCGTTATCCCAATGCGCGAGTAATCCATCAGGATATTCTGGCTGAGCCGCCTCAGGAAGAAGCGGACTGCGCCTTTTTCTTCAAGGAAGCACATCGTTTTGAGAAGCGTTTGCCCGGCTGTAATGGACCCTTCTTTGCAGCGATAAGAGCGCCTCTGCTGCTTGTCAGCCTGCCTGCCGCGGACCTGAGCGGGCACCATACCCTCGTCACTTACCATACCCAGCTGATTGATAAAGCCTGCGCCGGCCGCGGCTGGGAAGTCGAAAGACTTCAGGTGGCGGATGAACTGCTGTTCATCATCCGGAAGGGACAAACCCAGGAATGAACACTCCCGCCGACCCGACCCTCAGCGCCGTGGAACGCTATAAAGAGTACCTCCCGGCAGAAGACTACGCACGGCTCTTCGAAGTTATTAACCAACCCGCGGAAAGCGCCGTGCGCGTGAACCTGCTCAAGAACCCCAACCCTCAGCCAGCCTTCGCGCGTTGGAGTGAACGCTATTCCTGGCAGGCAAAACCCATCCCCTTTGCGTCCAACGCCTGGCAGATTTCTTCCGCCGAAACACCTCCCGGTCAGACCATCGAGCACCGCTTCGGATATTACTATATCCAGGATGCCGCTTCCATCCTGCCAGTTTCCCTGTTTTCCGCGCTTCCGTCGGATGGGCTGACCTTGGATATGGCCGCCTCACCAGGAGGAAAAACGACCCAACTTGTCGAAAGCATTGACGACGCCAACCTGGTGCTCGCCAACGACTCCAGCGCTGGCCGCCTGCAAGCGCTGCGGGTTGTCCTGCTCAGTTGGGGCGCTGCCAACACGGCTGTTACCAATTTCCCCGGCGAGAAGCTTGGCGCGTGGTTCCCAGAGACATTTGACCGCGTACTGTTGGACGCGCCCTGCAGCATGGAAGGCTTGCGCGTTTCCGCCAGTCACCCGTTCCGCCCGATAACCCCCGGAGAACGCGAGCGCCTGGCTGCCCGGCAGTCCGCGCTGCTCGAGTCCGCTGTCAGCGCGGCACGCATCGGCGCGGAGATTGTCTACTCCACATGCACGCTCGCCCCGGAAGAGGACGAGGCTGTCCTGAGCGATTTTCTGGAAAAGCACCCGGGCACCGCCCGACTGGAGCCCAGCCCTCTCTCTATGCTTAAGACGCCTGGGCTAACCCGTTTTGATGGCCGCGAATACGACCCACAGACCGCCCTAAGCCTGCGCCTTTGGCCGCACCTGGCGGGCACGAACGGCTTTTTCGCCGCGAAACTCGTCAAAACCGCGCCGCTCGCTTTGTCCCGTCAGGCGCCGCCTTCCCGTCCTTTCAGCAAAACAGGCCTGGAGCGCCTTGAGACCAAAGACCTGGCAGCGCTGCTTGACAGGCTGCAGGACCTGTACAGCTTTGACTTCCGCGACGAATTTGAAAAGCGCAAGCTTCTGCCCTACCGCAGGGACCAGCAGTTCTACCTGCTTCCCGAACAATATCTGCGCCGCTTTTCTGACCTGCCATATTACGCGTTTGGATTCCCCTTTGGAAAATGGAGCGGTCCGGATTTTGAACTATCCACGGAAATGATCAGCCGCTTCGGGGACAATTTCAGCAGCAATGTATGGGTTATTCCACAGGAATTGGAACGCCAGTGGCTGCAGGGTTCAGATATCCGCGGCGCCGACGTGGCGGGCTGCCGGAAAAGCAGCATCGTGGCCCTGCGCGATATGGAAGGCAGAAACCTGGGCGCGGGTAAAAACCTTCCCGGGCGGCTGCGAAACTTGCTGCCCTCCCGCGCGATCCTCTCGCCTTAACAGCCAGTTTCTAGATAGTGCGCGCACAAAGCGCAAGCAGCCAGGCAGGCTGTTTCCATGCGCAGCACGTTCCGCCCAAGCGAAAACTGCCGGAAGCCCGCGCTTTCAGCCAGGCTTACTTCCTCCGCGCTGAAACCGCCCTCAGGACCTATCACCAGACTCGCCCCCCCGGAATTACACCCCTCGCTGGTGCTGAACCATGCAGGATTCAACTGCAGTTCCGGTGCGGTTCCTTCCCAGGCAATCAAGCGGGTGCTCTCCTGTGGAAAGCCAACGAGCACATCTTTGAAAATCTGCGGAGAAAAAATCGCAGGCAAGCGCGTCCGATGAGATTGTTCGGCGGCTTCGCGGATAATCGCGCTCCAGCGTTCCCGTTTGGCGTCATCCAGCTTCAGGTTGCGGTCCAGGCTGCGATCCGAGACAAACGGTCTGAAGGCGCTGACCCCGAGCTCCGTCCCTTTTTGCAAAATCAATTCCACTTTTTCACGCTTCGTCAGGCTAAAGCCCAGCTCCAGCTGAAATGCTGCCCGCTCATCCGTTTCCTGGACCTGCTCAACCTCTCCGAAGAGAACGTTGCCTTGCCTGCCGCTCAGGCGGACAAGATAGCTTTTGCCGCTGTTGTCCAATACCAGAACCTCATCGTTATGGAGGTCCAGACGCAGCACCTTTTCCATCTGGCGGGCAGCCGCCTCCGGAAAACGTACTTGACCATTCTGAACTGCTTCTGGGTTTACAAAAAAACGCTGCATCGTGAAAATAAGTATACCTGCAAAAACAGGTATACTTTTCGGAGATGAACCAAAGCACGCCGCAAGGCTCCACCCCGCGCGCATACCGATATCTGGATATCGTGACGGTCGTTTTCACGCTTGTCCTGGCGCTCAGCAACATTGCCTCGTCCGCCAAACTGATTGACTGGGGCATTTCCCTGGGCGGCGTACCGCTGGCTTTCGATGCCGGCACGCTTTTCTTCCCGGTCGCCTACATTTTCGGCGATATCCTCACGGAAGTGTATGGATATAAAATTTCCCGGCGCGTCATCTGGATTGGCTTCCTGGGTCTGCTTTTTACCGCGCTGATGTTTTTTCTGATTCAGAAGCTTCCGGGAGAAGCAACCTGGCTGAATTCCGTGGGTCAGTCAGCTTATGACAAAATCCTGGGGGGCGTTAGCTCCGGTGGGATTATTCTGGCAAGCTTCCTGGGCTACCTGGGCGGCAGTTTTTCCAACGCTGTGATCATGGCGTTACTCAAACACGCCACGCAGGGCAAATGGCTCTGGGTGCGCACGATCGGTTCCACGCTGGTTGGCGAACTTGTCGATACGGCGGTTTTTGTCGCGGTGGCTTCGCTCACGAAGGTTTTCCCGTGGGAGTTGTTCCTAACGCTCACCCTCACTAATTACCTCTTCAAAGTTGGAGTCGAAGTTCTCATGACCCCCGCGACTTACTGGGTTACCAACCGCCTGAAAAAAGCGGAAAACCTGGACACCTACTCTGACCTTTCGGACCTTACGCCTCTGGCGTTTTAGGCTTTTCTTCCCCGCGACCCTCAATGCAGATGCAGAATTCACCTTTAATTGAGGCGTCTTGCAAAGTTTCCAGGATTTCGCTCAATCTTCCGCGCCAGATGGTCTCAAACTTTTTGGTCAGGTCATTGGCAACTACCGCGCGTCGGTCGCCATACACCTCCAAAGCATTCTTAAGAGACGCCGATAGGCGGTAAGGGCTCTCGTAAAAAACCAGGGTGTGCAGGGAATCCTTTTCCTGCTCCATGAAGCGTTTGCGCGGACCTTCTTTATGGGGCGGAAAGCCCTTGAAGGTAAAGCTGTGCAGGGGCAAATCTGCGAGAGTAAGCGCTGTAATGACCGCGGAAGCACCGGGGATGGAAGTGACCGGTACGCCTGCTTGGACCGCAGCATGCGTGAGGGAATAACCCGGGTCGGATATGCCTGGCGTGCCCGCGTTTGTCACCAGGGCGATATTTTCACCGTCCAGCAGGCGTTCCAGCAGCTTTGGCGTCATTTTCGCTTCGTTCATGGTGTGGAAAGCGATCTGTGGTTTGGAAATCCCGTAGTGTTTCAACAGAATGCTGGTCTTGCGCGTGTCTTCGCTGGCGATTAAGTCCACCATAAGCAGGGTTTCCACCGCGCGGTAGGTCATATCGCCCAGGTTTCCTATTGGGGTTGCGACCAGGTAGAGCATCATGAACCGCCTTGCGCCAGCAGCGCGTCCAAACGCGCGAGGGAACTTTCAGTATCCGAGAAAAGCACTCCGCGCATGCCCAGGTTTTCCGCCGTCTGAATATTCTCAGGCAGGTCATCCACAAAAACGCAGCGTTCCGGCAGGGTACTCAGACGCAAAGCCGCCAGCAGGTAAATCTCCGGCTCAGGCTTAACCAACCCTTCCTCAGCGGAGATGACGATGTCGTCGACCAGTTCATGCAGGTGGTATTCCCCTTCCAACAGCGCCCGGGTGGTGTCTCCAGCGTTGCTGAGGATCCCAAGCTTATATGCGCCTTTCAAGCGCGCCATATGAGCGAGTACCTTCTGGTCCAACTGCGCCTGGGCGGTCTGGACTTGCAGGTAACTCACAACGGCATCTACAGGTATTTTTTTCTCGCAAGCCTTGTCAGTCCAGAATTCCATTTCCTTCAGCCTGCCGCGCATCACGTCCCAAATGATGTCTGACTCCAGGTACTCGTAAATTGCCTCCTGTATGTGTGCGCCATACGGCATATTGTCGCGCAACCAATGCGGGTCCAGGTAGCGCAAAATGACGCCTCCAAAATCAAATATCACAGTATCAATCGGCATGCGCGGCTCCTTTATTTCGTGTCCCTATTATAAGGTATGCCGGCTGGCGTGAGGTCGGGCGTGATAAAATGAATCAACGCTTACTCAACTACAAAGGAAATCCAGGTATGGAAAGACAGGTTCCGATTCGCTCCTCAGAGGAAATCGATCTTTATCTCCGCACGATCTACTCGCTGCTGCGCTCCACGAATGTTGTGCAAATCCGCTCACTCGAAGAAGTCCATTCCGGGATGAATTCTTCCCTTCATCTGCACGCGCGCGAGCCTTTTCCGGATACCTCCGCGCTGATTTACAGCCTGCAGCGTCTGCCGGAGTGCATCTTCAATGTCAAGAAAATTATCCTGGGGCAGACCGAAAGCAATTTTTCGCAGCATGGATACGGCAATGTGGAAAGCTGGACGGAAGTGGCAGCCCGCGCGAGACGGCGGCGCTGCTTTTGGGACGGCGGCGAGCAAATGGCGTGCTACATCGCATCCCGATCCGATATTGACGACGTCGTGCCAACCCTGACCGCCCTGCAGATCGAATGGAACAAATTGAATGCGCTGCTCAGCCATATTCCCGAGGAAGTGTACAAGACGGTCACTCCGGCGGATCCAGAGCCTTTCCGTCAATTCGCGCTCCAACTTAAGATCAGCGAGGACGAACTTGGCAGGCTGTATTCCGTGCTGGGAGAGCGTTTCAACGAGGTTATGGGTCATTTCGCCCAAGTGAAATGCAACTTCAGGCTTCAGCTGCTCAGCGGCTCGCTAAACGATTACCGCAAAGCTACTGAAACCTGGTGGGAAAAGATCGAAAAGCAGTATCCACAAATCAATAAGCGTCCGGTTTATTTTGTTTCCTCCAACACGCACAGCGTGGTGAACCTGCTTTCAGGTTTTGCCCTGAGCAGACAAAATGATCTGATTGAGTTTATCAACAGCGCTGACCAACCTGCCCTGCTGGCAGAGTGGCAGGACATTCAGACTAAGGCAGTCCCATCGAGCGCCGAGAACTTTTTTTACTATGTGATGAAGAAGTACCAGTCTTCCGCGGCGGGCAAGGATGCCTGGCAGGAACAGCTCAGCTTTGAGAAGGAACGCGGAATTCACCGCTTCCCCAGCATGCACGCTTTCGACATCGAAGCGCAGGTGATTGAGCTTTCCCAACTCAATCCCGGCAGCATTGACAGCCGAATCACTCCTTGCCCGCAGCCCGGCTGCGCCGAGTGGAGTTTCCTGGAAAAATCCGATGCGCTGATAGTGAACATTGACTACCCACTTGGTTTTGGGGCTTACCATTTGCTCACAAAAATCGCTGAAAACGCCTCTCAAATTCTTGGCATTTATGTGATGGGAAAAGCCGCCAGCTTGAACGGCGTGCGCGGCGACGTCGTGCTGCCCAACGTGGTGTACGACGAACACTCCAAAAACACCTACATCTTCGATAATAATTTCCAGGCTTCGGATCTCTCACCCTACCTGGTTTATGGCACCGTACTGGATAACCAGAAGGCGGTTTCCGTATGGGGGACTTTCCTGCAGAACGCTACGGTCATGGATGTCATTTATCGGGAAGGCTACACGGATATCGAGATGGAAGCCGGGCCTTATCTTTCAGCAATTTATGAGCTATTCCGCCCGCAGCGCCACCCGGTGAACGAAATTGTCAACCTGCACAAACTACCCTTCGACCTGGGCATCCTGCATTACGTTTCGGATACGCCGCTGACCAAAGGGCAAAATCTCGGCGCGGGCGCGCTGTCGTATTTGGGCATGGACTCGACCTACGCGAGTTCGCTTGCCATCCTGCGCCGCATTATGCAGCGCGAGTCGGAGCGCGCGTCCGCAGTATAAGCCGTCACAAGCAAGAAACAGAAAGGCCGTCTTTGCGAGCCCCCGCAGACAAAATATCACGCAAATTGAACCATAGTGAGGAGGCGCGGCATAGCAAGCATCCACTTGTGGAATCTGCCTTTGTGTCTGTACCAATTAGCTTTTTTTGCCAAATAAACAATAAAAATGCAGACTGCCGTGACCCTTTGCCTTGTAACAGTCTCACTCTTTTATCAGGTACAAAGGCAAAGGGTCTCGCAGTGACCGCACAGCGAGTGACACAGGAAGCGCGGAACAAGGCGCGTTGTGACCGGCCTGGGTTTGTCTTTGCGAGCCCCCGCTGTTGAACTTTCGCAAAAGGCGGAACCACAAGAAGGGGGCGTGGCATAGCGAAGCATCCACTTGTGGAATCTGCCTTTGTGTCTGTACCAATTAGCTTTTTTTGCCAAATAAACAATAAAAATGCAGACTGCCGCGGTCCTCTGCCAAGTAACAGTCTCATACTGTCATCTGGCACGAAGGCAAAGGGTCTCGCAGTGACAGGAGAGAAGGGTATACAGTATTTAATAGGTTGAATCTGCGATGACCGTGAAGAAGCAGCTTATTGCTCGAATCCCGCACCACCTCAAAAAAGGAGATACCCGCATGGGGCATCTCCTTTTCTTTCCTAACCAAGCCGGGCGCGCAGTTTCTCCGCGCTGACCTTATAAGTCTCCAGCTTTTCACGTTCCGCCTGCACGATTTTCTCAGGCGCCTTCTGCGCAAAGGGGCTTGCCAGCAGCCCTTCCAGACGCGCGATCTGGCTCTGCAGCTCCGCCAATTCCTTGCGCAGTCGTTCTTCTTCAGCCGCGTCATCCTTGGCATCCTCCAGCTGCACGAACACCTCGACCTCCTCGACCACCAGCCCTGCCATTCCGCTCTGGTCTTCCGGTTTGTCCGTGCGGATTTCCGTTAATTCCGGGTCCAGCCCGGCCAAATCGCACAATACCAGCTTTTGGGATTCAAGCAGAATCTGCAGCTTCGAAGTAACGAACACCGCATGCAGCTTTCGCGAGGGCTCGATCTTGTATTCCGAGCGCAAATTGCGGATTGCCCGGATAAGCTCCTGGGTAGTGTTGAAGTCCTTGATGATCTCGTCTTCCCAACCTTCCATTTCCATGCGCTCAGGCCAGCGCGCCAGGATCAGCGCGTCTTCCCAACCTGTCCGGCTGTTCACAGGCAGGCCGGAATCAAGGCAGGCCTGCTTCAGGTAACCCCACAGCGCTTCGGTCACAAACGGCGTGAAGGGATGCAGCAGGCGTAGCATCACATCCAGAACGCGTGCGAGCCCGTAGGCAGTAAAGTAAGCCCGGTCGCCGCCCTCCGAAAGCTGCCGCTTGGAAGCCTCCAGATACCAGTCCGCGAATTCGCTCCAAAAGAATTCATAAACCTGTTTCCCGGCTTCCCCAAACTGATAGTTCTCGAACAGCGCGTTGACGCTGTTAACCACCTGCTTAAGCCGTGCCCAGATCCACGAATCGGGCAGGGTCCAGACCGGTTCCTCCGCTGGTTTTTGCCCGGCGCGGTCCACCGCCGAAATGACAAATCTTCCGATGTTCCAGATTTTATTGGCAAAGTTGCGGTTTGCTTCCACCTTTTTGACGGAGATGTTCATGTCATTTCCGGGCGTGCTGCCTACCAAAAGTGTAAAGCGCAGCGCATCCGTTCCCATCACATCCATGACCTCCAGGGGGTCAATCGCGTTATTCTTGGTCTTGCTCATCTTTTGACCCTTCTCGTCGCGGATGATGCCGTGCAGATAGACGGTGTGGAAAGGCGCTTTGCCCGTGAATTCCACCCCGTCCAAAATCATGCGCGCGACCCAAAAGAAAAGGATGTCATAGGCTGTTACAAGTACCGAGGTGGGATAGAAATATGCGTAATCCAGCGTTTCTTCCGGCCATCCGAGTGTTGAGAAAGGCCACAAACCCGAAGAGAACCAGGTATCCAGCACATCGGGGTCCTGTTCCAGGCGCGCGCTGCCGCATTTCGGGCAGCGCTCCGGAGTTTCGCGCGCAACGATGACTTCACCGCAATCCTGGCAGTACCACACCGGAATACGGTGCCCCCACCAGAGCTGGCGGCTGATACACCAGTCTTGAATGTTGTCCATCCAGTTATGAAACACTTTAATAAAGCGATCCGGCACGAAAGTGACCTCGCCGGCTTCCACCGCTGCTTTAGCGTTTTGCGCCAGTGTTTCCATGCGCACAAACCACTGGGTCGATACCAACGGCTCCACGATTTCGCCGCCGCGCTGGGACCTGGGCACGCTCATCATGTAAGGCTCTTCTTTGATGACCAGCCCGAGCGCGCGCATTTCTTCCCACAGCGCCTTACGGGCGGCGTAACGGTCCATCCCCTGGTAAGGTCCGGCGTTCTCGTTCAGCGTCGCGTCCGGGTTCATGATATTGATAAGCGCGAGGTGGTGGCGTTCCCCGATTTCGTAGTCACGCGGGTCATGCCCTGGCGTGATTTTTAGCGCGCCAGTACCAAACTCGCGTTCCACATATTCGTCCGCCACCACCGGGATTTCCCTGCCAAGCACCGGCACCCGCACCATTTTGCCGACGAAGCGCTGGTAGCGCGGATCTTCCGGGTGCACCGCCACCGCGGTATCCCCCAGGATTGTTTCAGGACGGGTCGTCGCCACCGGAATAAAATCACCAGAGCCGTCTGCCAGGGGGTACTTGAAGTAATACAGGGTTCCCATTTCCTCGGAGTATTCCACCTCAAGGTCCGAAACGGCCGTCTTCAAGCCCGGCGACCAGTTAATCATGCGCGGACCGCGGTAAATCAAGCCTTTTTCGTACAGGCGCACAAACGCTTCGCGTACCGCGCGCGATAAGCCCTCGTCTAATGTGAAGCGCTCCCGGTCCCAGTCGCAGCTGGCGCCAATCCGGCGAATCTGATGCGTGATCTGACCGCCATATTGCTCTTTCCACTGCCACATGCGCTTTTCAAAGGCTTCGCGACCCAGCTGGGTCCTGGTCAGTCCCTCCTTTGCCAGCTGCTTTTCAACCTGCAGTTGCGTGGCAATGCCGGCATGGTCAGTCCCCGGCACCCATAAGGTCGGTTCGCCTTTCATGCGGTGGTAACGGATCATCAGGTCGATGGTCGAAACGAAGAGCGGATGCCCCAAATGCAGCCCGCCGGTGACGTTGGGCGGAGGAATAACAATGACAAAGGGCTTAATAGAGGGGTCGTGCCCCGGCTTATTCGGGTCGTTCGTCGGGCCAAAATAGCCCTTGCTCTCCCAGTCGGCGTAAATCTTCTGTTCGTATTCCTTAAAATCATAGGTCTTTGGCAGTTCGGTCATCTTCATCTTCCTCATTGTTAAAATAAAAACTTTCGCCGCTTGAGGGCGAAAGTCTCCGTGGTACCACCTCATTTCATTGACGCGTGTCAATGCACTCAAGCGCGCTAACGGGCGTACCCGGACCGGTCTAATCTCCTCAAAGGATTTCTTCGGTCATCATTCCGGCGACTTTATCCTTTGCCTGGGCTGCGGGTTGTTTCAGCCTTCCCAACCCTTCTCTGTCAGCGGCTGCGGATTACTACTCCGAAGGATTTATTATAGCGCAGTTTTGATAAAACTGCTATTTATCCATGCTGACGACCTGGTGTTCCCAGCGGTGCCAGCCGTTAAACTTCTCGTCAATGATGCGCTTGCCCTCGCCAGGTTTGGGAAGGTTAAGCAGTTCAAGGTCCGCATCCACCATAATGCGTACTAGCTCGTGGAACTTCACCTTGGGCTGCCACCCCAGCTTCGTTCGCGCTTTGGTGGGGTCGCAAAGCAAATAGTCCACATCTGTGGGGCGGAAGTAACGCGGGTCAATTTCCACATATTTGTGCCAATCCATATCCACATACCCAAAAGCTTCATCCAAAAAGTCACGGACGGAATGCGCCTCGCCAGTGCCGATCGCATAATCGTCCGGCGAATCCTGCTGCAGGAGTAAATGCATCATTTCCAGGTATTCAGGGGCGTAACCCCAGTCCCGCTTCGAGTCCAAATTACCTAGGAAGAGTTTATTTTGTTGGCCAGCTTGGATGGCGGCGATAGCACGCGTGATTTTGCGGGTGACGAAGGTCTCGCCTCGCCGGGGAGATTCATGGTTGAAGAGGATGCCATTGACGGTATACATGCCATAGCCTTCTCGATAGTTATTTGCCATCCAGTAAGCGTACAGCTTAGCAGCGGCATAAGGGCTGCGCGGGTGGAAAGGGGTATCCTCATTTTGCGGCGGCTTGGCATCCCCAAAAAGCTCACTGGAAGAAGCCTGATAAAAGCGCGTTTTCAAGCCGCTCTTACGAATAGCTTCCAAAATGCGCGTTGTGCCCAACCCGGTAATATCACCGGTATATTCCGGCATATCAAAGCTGACTCGCACGTGGCTTTGGGCTGCCAGGTGGTAAATCTCATCCGGTTTGGTGGTGTAAATCACATCCAGGAGCGTGTCGGTGGCGCCCATATCGCCATAATGCAAGAACAGACGCGGTTTTTCGCCGTTTCCATGCGGGTCACGGTACAAATGGTCGATCCGGCGGGTGTTGAAGGTGCTTGAACGGCGGATGACTCCGTGTACTTCGTAGCCTTCGCTCAGTAACAATTCTGCCAGGTACGAACCGTCCTGTCCGGTGATGCCAGTAATTAATGCAGTTTTCATCAAAACCTCATTCGCGTAATAGACCGCAATTTTACCACCCGGACCAATGCTGTCAACCAGCCGGAGCTGAGGGTGTTGAAAAACGGTTTCAAA
>DIXT01000001.1 GCA_002436085.1 Anaerolineaceae bacterium UBA6073 | reverse complement strand
AATGTCAAAAACCTGAGTTTGAGGGTGTTGAAAAACATTGGTGAATCGATTACATTCAAATTTTTCAAAGTTAAGAATTTAAATCTGCCCCTGCCCTCACCAGCATCGTGCGGAAAGTTTTACACTGAAACGAGACGCTGGGGAGGGGAATCAAAGGGGAGGGGTTTATGAACATATTGTGTTCTTCTTGAATATAAAGTTGTTCCTTTTTTATTGTTCTGGACATTTTCGACACCCTCAAAAACAAAAAGCCTTACTCGAAAAGAATAAGGCTTTTTTGTTTGTATTTTGGAGTTAATCAGCCAATTTTTTCAAACTGGTCTTTGCCGACGCCGCAATCGGGGCAGACCCAATCGTCCGGAATGTCTTCGAAGGCAGTTCCCGGCGCGATGCCGCCATCCGGATCACCAAGTTCGGGGTCATAAATATACCCACACGCGATGCATTCGTATTTATCCATTTTTCTCCTTCTTAATTGTTTCAATTGGACATGGTCCAAGAACGAATTTTCCCTCAGCAGTTCCCTGTCTGCAAGGTAGTTAAATTATACAATAAGATTACTGTAAAAGTGAAGCGGCCTTGACACAAGCGACCTATTGGTCCCAAGAAATTCCCGCCGCCAAATATTACGGCAGCAAGCCCCATTCTTCATCCATCAGGTCCTTGTCCATCAATGCCGGCGTCCATGTTTCTTGTCCGTATTCAAGTTCAGTCTTCAATCCCAGCACCTGTTCCACCTTCGCGCGGGTTGATTCGAGCATATGCGGTCCGTATGGGCAGAAAGGAGTGGTTAGGATCATCACTACGTGGGCTGTCTCGTTTTCAATGCTGATGTTGCGTACCAGTCCCAACTCCAGGATGGAGTAACCCAATTCAGGGTCTGTGATACCCGCAAGATTTTCAATCAGGGCATCGTGGAATTGTGGGTGTGTGGTGTCTATGTCCCATTGGGGGTTGGTCATTGGGTTTTCCTCCATAATTAAAGCTCCAGTATGAATACGCAGCGTGGGTCGCCCTTGGAAATGCATTTGGAGTGGACTATTTCGCGGTTTAGTGCGTGCGTGAACATAGTTTCGTCAATCCGGCAGATTTCCGGGTGGATCTGACCGAGATTGTGATAGGGGCAGTTTTCAGAATAGAGGTACAGTTTGCTCCCGTCCTTCTTCCAGCTAATGCGATAGCCATCAGCCGTAAGTTGATCGGCCAGCAGCTCGAGCTTCTCTTCCAGCGGAAGGCTAGCGTCGATACTTAAAGAGTGTTGAGCCTGATTTTTACCGATTTTTTCGAATAGATTGGTAAGCTGCTCGCTGGTTAGCATACTCTTCAGCTCAGTCAGCATATATTTGGTGAATTTCTGGTAATTGCTTGGAAATCGTTCAAGACCCTGGTCCGTAAGCTGGTACACGAAGCGCGGTCGCCCGACGCCGTGACGCTCTTCTTCCGCGAAAATCAAGCCTTCTTCCTGGAGGTTGATGAGATGGTGCCGAACCGAAATTCCATTGATACCAACAACTTTCGCGAGATCGCTTATCGTGGCCTTTCTTTTTGTTTGCAGGATCCCAAGAATCTTTTCCCGTGTGCTTCTCATAACTATTTTATACTCCTTCGCTTCCTGCAAATTTTCATACGGCTTCTCCAATAATTACTTAATAATCTTTAAACTAAATTACTGGCATTTTACTATAATTTTGCTGAGCTGTGTTACAATTTTTAAAGTTGACTACTAAACCATAGGAGATGAAACATGGCAAAGTTGTTGGATATTGAAGGTATCGGACCTGTCTACGCTGAAAAGCTGCAAAAAGCTGGCGTCAGGAGTGTGGAAGCACTTCTTAAACTCGGCGCAACCCCAAAAGAGCGCGAGGCTCTCGCTGAAAAAGCTGGCATTGATAAAACACTAATTTTGGAATGGGTAAACCGGGCTGACTTGTTCCGGATCAAGGGCATCGCGGAAGAGTATTCCGACCTTTTGGAAGCCGCGGGTGTGGATACTGTTGTTGAGCTCGCCAAACGCAACGCGGAAAACCTGCTGGCAAAGATCCTGGAAGTGAATGCGACAAAGAAGCTTGTGCGCCGGGTTCCTACGCTGTCCCAAATTGAAAAATGGATCGAACAGGCAAAACAACTGCCGCGTGCCATCCACTACTAAACCATAACGTCTTAGCAGACTTGGGAGGGTCTCGAACTAAAAGAACTAAAAAACCGCCCATTGGGCGGTTTTTTTCTGTTGAATAGCCGGTCTTATTTTTTCTTCTTTAGCATGTTCAGGATGGTATTGATTACCAGTGCCCCGGACTGCGTTTGGTCCTCGCGTTTGCCCAGCGGGCTGGCTGAACTGAGCGCTTGCATGATGGCTTCCATAGTCGAGCCGCCCTGCTGTTTCGCGGAGTAGTATGCCAATCCGGCTGAGAGCAGGTCCGTGACGTCCAAACTGTTGTCCCCGCCCGAAGGCTGAGACTGCTGTTGGGTTTGTGCACCGGTCATGCCGCCAAGCAGCGAACCGAGCAAGCTTTGATCTGCTGCACCGCTGGTTTCCTGGGCAGGCTCTTGGGTCCCCATCAATACATTAATCAGCAAACCGACCGTGTTTTCGTTTAGCTGCTTACCCTGGAATTTCTGGGAGGCGTTTGCGAGCCCTTGCGCGTAAAATCTGGCTGAACCGCTGGATGAATCTTTTAGTACCTCGCTGGCATAGGCAAGCTGGTCGGAAACCGGCAAGTCTTTCTTTTTGGCTACAGCTTTGGAAACTGTCGTGAAAGCTTTCGCCATGTTCGAGCCGTGGTTGTGATTGTAGGTGTCCGCCTCATTAAGGACAGCCTCATTTTCGCTGAGCGTCTTGCTGACGGCTTTGAAAATTGAAGGGAGTGTTAGCGCCTGTGCCATCTTTCGTGCATCCTACTTGAGTTCTTCGGGGAGGACAGGGATGCGGAGTTCCTGGCCGGGGACAATGATGTTGATGTTATCGCCAATGACGTCCTTATTGAATTCATAGATAAGTTTGTAATAAGGAGGGGTGGCATGTCCGTAGTGCTTCAGCGCAATGTGGCTGAGGGTTTCGCCGGACGCGACAACGTGGGTGGCCAGGATTGCGTTCTTCTTGGCTTCTTCTTCGGCGGCTTTGCGGGCTTCGAATTCGGCCTTGCGGGCTTCTGCTTCGCGAGCGTAGCGTTCCTGCGCTTCGAGCAGGTCCTGTTTCTTGGCTTCCGCTTCCGCTTTCAGCTTGGCGGCTTCAGCCTCTACTTTGGCTTTGGCTTCTGCGGCGGCTTTGGCGGCTGCATCGGCGGCAGTTTTGGCAGCTGCTTCTTTTTCGTCGCGGTTGCTCAGCGCATCACCAATCTTCTTGAAAAAACTCTTCTTTTCTTCTGCCATTATAATCTCCTAATCTGGCTGTTATTCCGCTTAAGCCAAAGCGGCTTTTTTCGCGGTCAATAAAAATCTGGAGAAATTCCCATTCATCCGAAAATTATACTCTCTTTCTGATACTTTTCCAATCATGAATAATGTTAATATTCTTGAAGTATTTTATAAATATTGACTTTTATTTCTCACAATGATATAATCGCGCGGATAAAGTAAGCTGCTAATTCCTGGAAGGAAAAATGACTGCGCTGGAAATTAGAAACCTCTATGTGTCTGTGAATGACAAAGAAATCATCCGGGATTTTAACCTGACCATCCCGCAAGGCGAGATACACGCTTTAATGGGGCCAAACGGGACAGGAAAATCCACGCTTGCTTATGCGATTATGGGTCATCCCCGTTATCAAATTACCAGCGGGGATGTGTTGATTGATGGGGAAAGCATCCTGGGGCTCTCTTCAGATGAGCGCGCACACAAAGGAATATTTTTGGCGTTCCAATATCCGGTATCTATTCCGGGCGTGTCGCTTGCGAATTTCCTGCGCGTGGCTGTGAATGCCCGCAACAAAGCGCTGAACCCGGAGGATAAGGGGATTTCGGTGGTCAAGTTCCGTCAGCTGCTCAAGTCCAAGATGGATTTGCTAAAAATGGATTACCAATTCGCCGGCCGATATCTGAACGAAGGCTTTTCGGGCGGCGAGAAAAAACGCGCGGAAATCCTGCAGATGGCGATGTTGGAACCTCGTTTTGCTGTTTTAGATGAGACCGACTCCGGTCTTGACATCGACGCGCTGCGCATCGTTTCTGAAGGCGTTAATACCCTGGCGCAGGGGCATATCGGTGTGCTTGTCATCACGCATTACCAGCGCATGCTGAATTACATCAATCCGGATTATGTCCACATTATGTACGGCGGACGAATAGTCGAATCCGGGAAGGCTGAACTGGCGCTGCGCCTTGAAGAACAAGGATACGATTGGATTCGTGAAAAGTATGGCGTTCTATCTGACGCCGCGGAGGATTAAGCACGGGATTCGGTATGGCAGATAATCATCAGGATTTTTTACAGTCGCTTGGCAATGCTGATAAGTACGGCTTCAGCTACCCTGACGACTCGGTCTTTACGAGCCGAAAGGGTTTGGATGAGAACGTCGTGCGGCAGATTTCCGCGTACAAAGAAGAACCTGAATGGATGCTGGAATTTCGCCTGAACGCGTACCGGCATTATCGCAAACGTCCCATCCCCACCTGGGGCGCGGATTTGAGCGGTTTGAACCTGGACGAAATCATCTATTACGCGCGCCCGAAGCAGATTGACCAAAAATCCTGGGAAGACGTACCGGAAAACATCAAAAACACCTTTGACCGCCTCGGGCTTCCGGAAGCCGAACAAAAGTACCTGGCGGGCGTGGGGGCGCAGTACGACTCGGAGATGGTCTACCACAGTATCCAGGAAAACCTGGAAAAACAGGGCGTTATCTTCCTGAGCATTGAGAACGGACTTAAGCAGTATCCCGACCTGTTTCGCGAGCATTTTGCCAGCGTGGTTCCGTATGCCGACAACACCTTTGCCGCGCTCAACAGCGCGGTTTGGTCTGGCGGTTCCTTTGTCTACGTTCCCAAAGGAGTGCACGTAGACCTGCCCCTGCAGGCATATTTCCGGCTGAACATGGCCAATATCGGGCAGTTCGAACGCTCGCTTATCATCGCGGACGAAGGCGCGCAGGTGCACTACGTGGAAGGCTGCACCGCTCCGCTTTATCTGACGGAATCTTTTCACAGTGGGGTAATTGAAATCATCGTTAAAAAAGGCGCGCGCGTGCGCTATACTACTATCCAAAACTGGTCTACAAATGTCTACAACCTGGTCACCCAACGCGCAGTGGTAGAGGAAGACGGCACGATGGAATGGGTGGACGCGAACCTGGGCTCAAAGGTGACCATGAAGTACCCGGCTTGTTTCCTGAAAGGCCCCGGCGCGCATGGGGAAGTGTTATCGGTCGCTTTTGCCGGCCCAGGGCAGCACCAGGATGCCGGCGCGAAAATGATCCATTTTGCGCCTAACACCAGCAGCAAGATAACTTCGAAATCTATTTCCAGAGGGAACGGACGTTCCTCTTACCGCGGCCTGGTGCGGGTGGCTGCCGCGGCAGAAAAATCGCGCTCAAACGTGGTGTGCGACGCTTTGCTGCTTGACCATGAGTCGCGTTCGGATACGTACCCCACTATGGATATCAAAGCCCGGGATGTACAAATTGGGCACGAAGCCACCGTGAGCAAGATTGGCGAGGAGCAGCTTTTTTACCTGAACAGCCGCGGGCTCTCCACGGAAGAAGCCACAACCATGGTCGTGTCGGGTTTTATTGAGCCTCTGGTGAAAGAGCTTCCGATGGAATACGCGGTGGAGATGAATAAATTGGTCCAACTGCAGATGACTGGTTCGGTAGGGTAGGCGCAAGATGCGAACCAATCTGCTTACTTTTCTCAACAATAACGCTCAGGAACTGCCCTCTGAAGTGGCCGAGAGGCAGTCTTTGCAAGCAGTCCCGCAGTTGCTCGAATTCCGGAAGGCTGCCTGGCAGAGCGCCCTGAACACGCCTTTTCCTGGTAAAAAGGATGAGGCCTGGCGGCGCATCAGCCTGGATGCAGTTAATAGCACGCCGCTGGAACTGCTGCGCGCGAAAAAGGACAAGCTGCAAGCTGGAGCGGGTATTTCAGCCAGGGAAGCTGCAGGGTACGCAGGCTCGCTTTTTTCCAGCCCGGCCGGGAGCAGCCTGAATGTGGACCCTGCGCTTGAACAGGCTGGTGTGCTATTTTGCGACTTTGCTGAGGCGGAGAAGAATCACGCGGAGTATCTTGCCAACAGTATTGGCAAGGCAGTGCCCCCAAGCGATGGGAAATTTGCAGCGGCTGCTTCAGCGCTGGCGGAATTTGGCGCGGTACTTCGTATTCCGGGCGGCTGCCGGGTGGAGAAGCCGCTCTTGGCGCGCCTGGAAGCCGGCAAAGCGGGCAGCGCTGCTTTCTCGCACAGCATCATCCGCCTGGAAGCTGGCGCTTCGGCAGTCTTGGTTTTGGATTTCAGCTCCCGCCCAACGGCGACCGACAGCCCGAGCGCCCTGCATGTCGGCATCCTGGAGCTTCAGTTGGAAGAAGGCGCAGAGCTTACTCTTGTTGAGTTGCAGCAATTCTCCCCGCGAACCTGGAACATCACCCACGAACGCGCATCTTTGGAAAACGGAGCCCGTCTGCATTGGGTGTATGGAGCGCTTGGAGCCCGACTAAGCAAGAATTTCATCGAGACTTCCCTTAAGGGTGAGGGCGCGGAAGTAAAGATGCACGGTTTTTATTTTGCCAGCGCTAAGCAAGTCTTTGACCTGGACACGCAGCAGGACCATCTGGCCCCGCATACTACCAGCGACCTGCTGTACAAGGGTGCGGTGGCTGGCAATGCGCGGACGGTTTGGGAAGGCATGATTTATGTTGCGCCTCAGGCGATGCAGGCTGACGGTTTCCAGGCAAACCGCAACCTGGTACTCAGCGCAGGTGCGGAAGTGAACGCGCTGCCTGGTTTGGAAATTCTGGCGGACGATGTGCGCTGTTCGCACGGTGCGACAATTGGTAGGCTGGATGAGGACGAGTTGTTTTATTTGCAAACGCGCGGCATCCCTCGCAAAGAAGCGGAACAGCTGGTCATGGAAGGCTTTTTTGGTGAAGTGGTAGCGCAGGTGCCTGTGGAAGCCCTACAGACTGAATTGAAGAAATTAATAGTAGCCAAATTTAAGCAGGCTGTATAAAGGCAAGAAGAAGAGAATCGGAGAGATTATGACGACTGGTAAGTTTATGCGTTCTCCAGAACCTGAGATTAGCTACGAAGTGGGCGACAAGGTCGAAGTTAATTGCGATCATGAAAAAAACGGCCAGCGCGTGAGGGGCTGGCTTAAGGGTACTGTTGTGCAGGTGGATGATAAGAACGTTGCAGTTCAGTTCCGCACGAATATCTACTTAACTGACGGCTGGATGGTGCCGGATCAGATCTTGTGGTTCCCATTTGATTCAGCCAACGTCCGTCCGGCTCTACCAAAAGCCAAATCCTCAGGGAAACCTGATTTTAATCTGCTTTAGCCGTCGCTTTACGCAGCGGGTTCGAATGAACCCACAATCCGGATAATATCGAAGCCTTCCGCGAAAGGACGTTCAGCCAGCGCGCCGTGCCGGATGGCAGTGGAGCGCAGCACTTCTTCGGAGAAGTAATAGCGTTCCGCGTAGGTGGTGTACTTGGAGAGGGCTTCGATTTTTTTGTTTACGCCGGCTTCCGTAACCTCCACCAAAAAGTGCGGGAAGAAACCGTAGCTGCTGCGCAGCACGTCGTATCCCAACACAGTTATGCCACGAAAAGCGCGCAGGGCTTCCTGCGTCAGGGTGACGTGGTCCTGATGGATATCCTGTGCGGTGTGCACGAATACGATCTGCGGTTTTAGTTGGCGCTTGAGCTGCAGCATTTTTTCAAGAATCTCCTGACGGAAATCCGGGAAGCGGCGCGTTTCGAAGGAGCCGACTTCAATCTGGTCATCGCGCAAACCCAGGCTGCGCATGCTGACGTAGTGCTCGTCAAGCAGATGCTGCAAATCAGGGTTCTTCTTGTTATCTGAGAAGGTCATGCAGTACAGTTCGGTCTGACCGACAATATCCGCCAGGAGCGCGCCGCAGCCGAGCTCAATATCGTCCGGGTGGGCGCCCAGGAAGAGCACCGACTTTCCATAAAAGGTCATATTGTTCATCATGCTGCTCACTTTGTGGCGATAAAGCCGCCAACAACCTTGGTCATTACCAGGCTGCCGTCCTTTTTAATGCGTGCTTTGGCCACTTTCTCAATCTGGTCCATTACGATTTCAAAGTCATCATGGGAGATGAAGAGCGAATTCCACAGCTTGCGGTCTTCCGACATGGACGCGCGGGTGTAAACCATGAAAGGAACAACGTCCGTGAAGGTCAGCGGGTTTTCAAAGATGTGCTGTTCCACCTTCGAGAAGAGCTTTTCCATCGTGCCGTAAATCTCCGAGGCGTAGCGCGAGCTGCCGGGCATGGGCGGTATGGGTTTTCTGGTGGCTTCCTTGATGATGTCATAAAAGACCGCTTTATTGGTTGGCATCGGACCAGTGGTGAAGAGCCGGCCGCCCGGTTTGAGCACGCGGTGCATTTCGCCCAGCGTGAAAGGGATATCCTGGGCATAGTAAATTGTAAAACAAGCGGAGACAAGGTCGAAGTAATCACTGGGGAGGGCAAAAGGCTGGTTGAAATCCAGCAGTTGGAACTTCACATGCGCGCCGCGTTTTTCGTTTTCCTGTCGTGCTTGTGCAAGCAAGGATTCCGAGACGTCTGTGCCGGTAATTTCCACGTCTCCATCCAGGTGCTGGTGAAATGAGAAGCACTGTTTGCCCGCGCCGCAGCCAACATCAAGAATTCGCAGCCCTTTTTGGAGCTGCAGAACGTCCAGCATCCAGCTGTCAATATCCCGCGCGCCAAATTGGCTGTGAATATCGATGCGCTTGAGCAAATCGTTGGTAGTTTCCTGAAAATCAATTTTCATGTCGTCCGCCTTTAGTATGAGGTTAACAAGCCAAGTATACAATTTGCAGTTTATTTGTCAAGAAAGTGAACCAGAGGGTGTTGAAAACATTGGTTAATCGATTGGTTAATCGATTACATCCAAATTTTCCAAAGTTAAGAATTTAAATCTGCCCTCACCCTGCCCTCTCCCAGCTCCGAATCTCGTTCGTTTTTTAGCGTCAATCTGCTGGGAGAGGGTGGTTCTTTTGCAGGCGGGGGCGGACGCCACCGCCTGCAAACATCTTTCCCCTCACCAGCATCGTGCGGAAAGTTTTACACTGAAACGAGACGCTGGGGAGGGGAATCAAAGGGGAGGGGTTTATGAACATATTGTGTTCTTCTTGAATATAAAGTCGTTCATTTTTTATTGTTCTGGAAATTTTCAACACCCTCTGAACCAACCGACTGCGCATAGGCAAATAATTGGAAGCTTGATGGCTGTTGCTCTGGTTTTCGCTTTGGTTGAAAGAAATCCTGACGCTTATGTTTTGGACCCTAGCCTCTGATATTTGCTAACCTGGACAGCCCGGCTTAACATATGCGCGGCAGCATCTCTCCGGCAAGCATATCCAGGACACGCGTGGTGCTGAGCGCGGTGCCCAGCAGCAGCTGACCGCTGGAGCGGGCGATGACCCTGCCAATCCGTCGGGCTTTTTCGCCGTACTTTTGGGCGCGCAAAAAGCTCAGCGCGTCTTCGGCATGCTCTTCCGGAAGAATGACGATAACTTTGCCTTCATTCGCCAGGTAAAGCGTGTCCAGTCCGAGCAAATCGCAAGCCGCCCGCACCGATGCGTCGATGGGAATCTCCGGCTCGTCAAGCTGGATGGTGACGCTCGACTGCTGGGCAATCTCAACCAGGGTCGTTGCCAGCCCGCCGCGGGTAGGGTCGCGCATGACGTGCACGTCCGGAAAGGCTGCGCATAAGCCCTGCGTCAGGTGGTTGAGCGGGGCAGTGTCCGACTGGACGTCCGACTGAAAGCCAAGGTTCCCGCGCGCCTGCAGTACCGCGATGCCGTGGTTTCCCAGGGCACCTGAAATGAGCACCGCATCCCCCGGCTGCGCCTGGTCGCCGGTAATTCTTCGTCCGACAGGCGCCCAACCGATGCCGGTGGTGGTGATGAAAAGCTTATCCGCCTTGCCTTTTTCAGTGACCTTGGTATCCGCGGCGATAATCTGTACGCCGGCCTCTGCGCAGGCATCGCGCATGGATGCAAGAACTTTCTCCAGCTCGTCAATCGAAAAGCCTTCCTCAAGGATGAAGCTGGCGGTCAGGTATTTGGGTTGCGCGCCGAGCATTGCGACGTCGTTCACAGTTCCGCAGACAGAAAGCCTGCCGATATCGCCGCCAGGGAAGAACAGCGGAAAGACCACGTGCGCGTCCGTGGAAACCACCAACTGATACCCGGGCGGGGCGACAAGTTCACCATTCAGCAGCGCGCTGTCGTTGCCAGAGTTCAAAACCGCGTTCCCCAGATACTTTTGAAACACGTTCACGATCAGGTCGCGGGTCATTCCGCCGCCGCTGCCGTGCCCAATCACAATCTGTCCGCCAGGTTGGAGCGGGAGCGGGCAAACGGGACCTTGCAGGTTGGGGTAGTTGGTTTCAGTCATGTTTTTACCCGCTGGTAACGGTAGTATGCCGCGCAAGCGCCTTCCGAGGACACCATCGGCGCGCCAAGCGGGGACGCAGGGGTACATTCGCGCCCGAATGCCGGGCAATCATGCGGGGTGGCATTCCCTCGCAGCACTTGTCCGGCGATGCACAGCGGCGATTCCGAGACAGCTTGATGGGCGAGTGCAAAGCGCTCAAGCGCGTCAAAGCTTTTAAAGCGCGGGCGTAAGCCCAAACCGGAAAGCGAGATGAGGCCAATCCCGCGCCATTGGCGGTCCACCGGCTCAAAAACCTGGGTAATCATTGCCTGCGCATCCGGGTTACCTTCCCGGGTGACGGCGCGCTCATAGGCGTTTTCCACCTCAGAACGGCCGCTTTCGAGCTGTCTAACGCTCATCAGGATGCCGCGCAGCAGGTCCACAGGTTCAAAGCCTGTCACGACAATGGGCGTGCGGTACTGCGCCGCGATTGGTTCGTATTCCCAGTAGCCCATCACCGCGCACACGTGCCCTGCTGCCAGGAAGGCGTTCACCCGGTTATCCGGGCTTTTCAGGATGGCATGCATGGCTGGCGGCACCAGCACATTGGCAGGGAGAATGCTGAAATTGCTTATTTTATTGCGCTCCGCGTGCAAAATACTCGCAGCAATGGACGGAACGGTGGTCTCAAAGCCAATCGCGAAGAACACCACCTGTTTGTGCGGGGTTTCCCGCGCCAGTTTTACCGCGTCCAGCGGAGAATAAACCACGCGCACATCCGCGCCTTCCGCGCGGGCGCTGAAAAGGTTGGCGCGCGCGCCGGGCACGCGCAGCATGTCCCCGAAAGAGGTAAAAATTACTTCCGGCTGGCCGGCAATCTGGAGCGCGTTTTCAATTGATTCGAGCGCGGTGACGCACACAGGGCAGCCCGGGCCGTGAATAAGGGTGATTTCCGCGGGTAAAAGCTGGTCCAAGCCGTACTGAAGAATCGCGTGTGTCTGCCCGCCGCAGATTTCCATGATGTTCCATGGACGCGTCACAACCTGGCGGATTTCTCCGGCAAGCTGGCGGGTTAATGCCGCGCTGCGGAATACTTCAGAGCTTGGTAAGCTCATGTTGCGGGTTTGCCTTCGTCCTCAGCCTGATTAAACTTGTTTATCTCATTGAGCAAGCGCATTGTTTCCAAAGCTTCATCTTCTGAAAGCAAGTTCAAGGCGAAGCCGGCATGCACGATGACAAACTGCCCCACCTGTACTTCAGGCACAGTCGCAACGCAGACTTCCTGCTGCACGCCGCCGAAATCGACGTTTGCCATGGCAGTTCCGTCCAAATCAAACAGCCGGATAACTTTTCCTGGTATTCCCAAGCACATAGTAATATCCTCAGTTAATTTACCCGTAGAGCCTGCAGGGCAACCATGACCTGCCCGAGCGAGACGCAGGCATCGTTGGTTGGCAAGGCGTGATGATAAAGCGGGATGAATTTCTCCGCTTCCAAAGCGGGCAGCAGCGTGCGCATCAATCTCATATTCTGCCACACACCGCCGGAAATTGCCACATGGCGCAGTCCGCTTTCCTCGCGGATAATTTGGCAGGCTTGCACGGATAACGCTGTTATGCTGTTGTGGAAGCGCGCGGCAATCTGCGGGATGGGCAGGCCTCTGCGCAGGTCGCCGACAAGTTCCCTCAGCATCTCCCTGGGATCGATAATGCCACCTTGCAGGAGGATTGGATAAATACCTTGCTCATCCGGGTCGGCCGCGCTCTCCAGCGCGATGGCTGCCTGGGCTTCGTAACTGATTTCGTGGCAGAGACCCAATATCGAAGCCACCGCGTCGAACAACCTGCCCATGCTGCTGGTGAGAGGGGCATTGAAGCCGCTCTCAAGCTGTGCCTGCACCGCCGCGCGTTCCTCCTTGCTGAGCGCGCGCGCAGGCGGAAGGTTGTAATCCTCTGCGGAGATGCCAGCGGCAGCCAGCCAGCTCAGCGCTGTGCGGGCTGGTTTGCGCACGGCCAGGTCCCCACCGGGCAAACGAATGGGCAGCAAATGAAAGCGCCGTTGGAAGCCCCGATAGCCGCCGACCAGAATCTCCCCGCCCCAAATGCTGCCATCCGTGCCGTAGCCGGTGCCGTCGAAAATCAGCCCGATAACGGGCGCGCTGCTCTCCCAGGCGTTTTCCGCCAGGCAGGCAGCCAGGTGCGCGTGGTGGTGCTGGACCTGAATTAGGGGCAAGTTTTCTTTCTGGCTGCGCGCCTGGGCGTAGCGGGTGGCAAGATAATCCGGGTGCAGGTCGCAAGCAAGCGCCTGGGGATGGATTCGGAAAAGTTTTTCGTAGTACCCGACGGCTTGTTCGAAGGAATCCAGCGTCTCCTGATTTTCCAGGTCCCCAATGAAATGGCTGACAAAGGCATATTGGTCCCTTGCCAGGCAAAACGTGTTCTTAAGCTGCGTGCCCGTTCCAAGGATCGCCTGCTCTGCCGCGGGAATGCGCAGTTGACCGGGCGCGTAGCCGCGCGCGCGGCGCACGAGGTAAGGCTGCCCGCGCAGCGCTGTTACCACGGAATCGTCCACGCGCATGTGAATCGGGCGGTCGTGCATCAGGAACGCATCCGCGAGGGGCGCGAGCCTTTGGCGGGCTTCTTCATCCTTGTATGCCAGCGGCTCCTCGCTCAGGTTTCCGCTGGTCATCACCAATACATCCGGAAAGCCTGGCTCAGGCTCGAGCAAGAGCAGATGCAGCGGCGTGTATGGGAGCATAAAACCCAGCCTGGTCTGATCCGGGGCAGCGATTTTGGCAAGTTCCTTGCCGGCGCCTGCAGCTTCTGCCAACACAATCGGCGCCTGGGGTGAAGTCAGCAGCTTACGTTCCTGTTCAGAAAGCCGGACATATTCTTCGACAGCCTCAAGCGAAAATGCCATCAGAGCGAAAGGTTTGCCGGTCCGGTGTTTGCGTTCCCGCAGCGTTTGAACCGCAAGCGCATTGTGTGCGTCGCAGGCCAGATGGAAGCCGCCCAGGCCCTTTACCGCCAGAATTTTGCCTTTCCGCAAGCTTGCGCGGGCGGTCTGAAGAGCTTGTTCGCCAGTACAAGTGCGCACCCCGGCTTGCTCATACAAGATTTGCGGGCCGCAAACCGGGCAGGCTACCGGCTGCGCGTGGAAGCGCCGGTCGGCCGGATTGTGATATTCTGCCGCGCAGTCCGGGCAAAGCGGAAAGCTCGCCATGCTGGTATTGGCGCGGTCGTAAGGGATATCGCGCACAATGCTGAAACGCGGTCCGCAGTGGGTGCAATTGATAAAAGGATACCTGTAGCGGCGGTCATTGGGATTGAAGAGCTCAGCCTTGCAGTCGGGACAGATGGCAAGGTCCGGCGAGACAGGCAGAAAGTCTTCCGGTCTGTTTTCACTTTCCTGGATGGTAAATTCCTCGAAAACTTGCAGCGGGGCAGGAAAGAACACAAAGCTGTCTACCTTGGATAGCGCAGGCGGGTTATCCCGCAGCCTTTGTGTAAATGCCGCGCAGTCTTGCTCGGAGCCGTGAATTTCGATTTCCACGCCCTGGGTAGTGTTGATTACCCAACCGGTCAAATGGTGATCTTGAGCCAGCAGGTAAACTGTGGGCCGAAAGCCAACGCCCTGCACAATGCCGGTGATGTGAAAACGCCAGTTTTGAAGATTCACAAGTCCTTTGTCAGGCCTTTGCCGGGAGGGTCGTCGTCAGCCAGTCAATCCAGGCGTCAAAACCTTCACCCGTCTTGCAGGACAGCGGGAATGTCTTGAGTCCCGGATTGAGCATTTCGACCCCTTGCGAGAAGTAGTCCATGCGAAAGTCGAGGTAGGGCAGGAGGTCGATCTTGTTGATGATGAGGACATCCAGCCCGCGATAGATGTTCGGATACTTATACGGCTTGTCGTCGCCCTCTGGAATGGATGCGATCAGGACGTTGGCGTGCGTACCAAGCTCAAAAGCCGCGGGGCAAATCAGGTTGCCAACATTTTCGATGATCACGAGGTTCAACTGGTCCAGATCCAACTTCTTGAGCGCTAAATCCACCATCACGGCATCCAGATGGCAGTCGCCGCCGGTGTTAATCTGCACGACTGGAAAACCGAGGGCGGCAATTTTATCCGAATCAATGGTGACAGGGGCAGTATCGCCCTCAATCACGCCGGCGCGTATGTGCGGGGTCAGTCGCCGGAGGGTTTCCATGATGACACTGGTCTTTCCAGCACCGGGAGAGGCCATAATATTGATGCCATAGGTGCCTTTTTTATCAAGCAGCGCGCGATTCTCTAGCGCGACACGCTCGTTGGAGTCCATGATTCGCCGGACAATTTCCACACGCTGGGTCATTTTTCCTCTCTTATAACCTCAATATGATCAATAAGCAGCTCTTCACCGCTTATTATTTCAAGCGCGATGCTCCCGCAGGCTGGGCATGGCATCAGCTCCTCGTTAAGTTCGTATTCATTCCCGCAAGCTTTACAGCGCAGTCGGGCTGGCACACGCTTAAAATGTAGTACGGCGCCTTCGCTGAGGGTATCCAGACTGATATGGTCCCAGTAGAACTGGACGGAATCGTCAACGATGGAGGAAAGCTGACCGATCGTCAGGTAGATATCTGTCACCCGAGCGGCGCGGCTTTCCAACGCAGCTTGGTTGGCGATTTCCAGGATGCTTTCTGTCACAGCGAGCTCGTGCATACCCGCGATTATAACCCTTCGGCACAGGCAAAGCTTTGGTCTCAGGTGAGAAAAGTTTCTATCCCTGCAGGCGTTCCGGGTGGCTGTAGACCTCGAACTGCGCACCGCGCAGGTATCCTATCAGGGTTATTCCAGCCTCCCAGGCGGTGTCAATTGCCAGTGCGGTAGGGGATGTACGCGATACGATCAGAGGGATACCCAGCGCGAAGGTCTTGAACACCATTTCCGAGCTAATTCTGCCGCTGAGCAGCAGCAGGTTCGGCGTGAACGGGCGGTTTTGCAGTAAGAATAAACCTGTGAGTTTATCGACACAGTTATGCCGGCCCAGGTCCTCTACCATAATGGGTACGCTAAACCCGTCGCTCAGACCGGCGCTGTGAAAGCCTCCCACATGCTCATGTAGTTCTTGCTGGTCCATAAACTGGCGGTATATATCCAGGACATTACCGGGTTTCAGGGTAGAGTCTGCTGGCAAGAGAGGGGGGGACAGCTTGCTATCCAGCGCATATCCAGTGGAGGTGCGGTGAAAGTGGGCTGGTTTTTCGGATGTGTGGGTCAGGCTAACCATAATCCGGCTGCCGCTGTCTTCCAGCTTTAGTGAACTGATTTCCGCCAGGTCGGTGATGATGTTTTCGCCATACAGAAAGCCAAGCGCCAGCGCTTCCAGGTCCGTGGGGGAGCAAATGAAGGTGAGCCAGGGCTCGTTGTTAACATACAGCGCGGCGGCGTGTTCTGTTATAACGGGTTTGCGGGTTTCGTTACTATTCTCGCTTGATCGGGAATAGAGCCATACTTGTTTTTCGACAAAAGCTTGCCTCATCATGCCTCTCAAAAATCTTTTTCAGGCGAAAAATACCGCGCGGCTGCCTTTGCCGCGAATGCCGCCTGGTTTCTTAAAGACAATTATAATGAAGTTTGGATGATTTCAAATGCAGGCAAACGAACTTTGGAACCTTTAAGCGTTGTTATTCAAGCAGGCGGGAATTCTAACCGAATGGGAACGCCTAAATCTCTCCTGCCGTTTTTGGGGACTCCGCTTTTGGAGAGAATTTTCAATATTCTTGCGCCAATCGCCTCGGAAGTTATCGTTGTGGCTAATGACGAAAGAATTCTTCCGGATTTACCCGTCAGATTCACATCCGACACGATACCAGGTAAAGGGGCAATTGGCGGGCTTTATACTGCGATGGAAGAATCGCACTGTGAACTGGTTGCGGTGGTTGCCTGTGATTTACCATTTGTTAATCCCGGTATTCTGCTTGGGGGTGCAAATTTGCTCAGGCAAACTGGTATGGATGTCGCAGTCCCATTGCTGATTGAGGATTATTACGAACCTCTGCATGCAGTATATAGACGGGAAACTTGTCGTCAAGCTATCTTGCACGCTATCCAGATGGAGAAGCGCCGGCTTATCTCCTGGTATTCTGAGGTCAAAGTTCTAGAATTGGACGAAGAATTTTGCCGTAGGCATGACCCACGCAATTTAGCTTTTTTCAATATCAACACGCCAGAAGATTTTAAGCGCGCGGAAACCCTCGCAAAGGAAATATAAAAATAGCCCAGCTAAATTGCCGGGCTATTTTCTATGATTGTCGTCTAGGCAACCGCTTCCACTTTTACAGCGGAAACTTTAAATTCTGGAATCTTAGCGATGGGATCCAGGGCTGCCTTGGTCAGATAGTTGATGTTGTTCTCAGGGAAATGGAAGTTACCGTAGATCAAACCCTCCGGTACGCGGTCAGTCACCCAAGCCTGGGCTGTGATGGAGCCGCGCCGTGAGGTAACTTTGACCTTGGTGAGTTCACCGTTCAGACCAAGTTTGTAAGCATCCGCAGGAGAAACTTCAATCAGCGCCTGACCGTAGACTTCCATCAATTCCTTGACTCGGCGGGTCATTTCACCGCTGTGCCAGTGGTAAATTACACGGCCGGTTGTGAGCATAATCGGGTATTCCTCGTCCGGGAGTTCCGAAGGATCCAGGTGGATAGCTGGGATGAAGTTCCCTTTTCCGCGCGTGAACTTACCAATATGCAGTATCGGCGTGCCGGGGTGCTCCGCCGTGGGACAAGGCCAGCAAAGCGACCCTTCCGTATCGAGGCGTTGGTGGGAGATGCCGCCGTAACTGGGCGTAAGCGCAGCGACCTCGGCCATGATTTCGGCAGAATTGGAGTAATTCCAGCCAGACCAGGGAGTAGGATAAATCCGGCGTCCGCCAAGCGCAATTACACGGCGGGCAATATCCGAGGTGATCTGCCAATCCTGACGGGCTTCACCGCGCGGGCTAATCGCCTGGCGAACCATCTGCACCCTGCGCTCGGTATTGGTAAAGGTGCCGGTTTTTTCCACGAAGGAAACTCCAGGTAAAAGGATATCCGCGTACACAGAGCTTTCTGTAGGGAAGATGTCCTGGAGTACAAAGAAATCAAGTTCTTCAAGGCAGTGGTGGATGTGATTTGAATCGGGGTCAGTCATCGCAGGGTTTTCACCCAGGACATAAAGCGCTTTGGTAGTACCCTCTAAGACACCCGGAATGATTTCGGTCACAGTCTTGCCGATTTTATCTGAGAGATTAGTCCCCCAGGCTTCCTCGAACTTGCGCCGGGAGGCCTCGGCAGTAACAGCCTGGTAGCCTGGATAGACATTGACAAGACAGCCCATATCGCAAGCGCCTTGCACATTGTTTTGTCCGCGCAGGGGGTTAACACCGCCGCCAGGGATGCCAAAATTACCCAGCATCATTTGTAAATCAGCCAGGGCGAAAACGTTGTGTACACCGGTTGTGTGCTGCGTGATTCCCATTGCCCAGAAGACCGCCATAGGAGCGTTCTGGACGATGATTTCTACGGCTTGATAGAGCTGATCAACCGGGACGCCGGTGATTTTTGAAACCTTTTCCGGTGGGTAAAGCTTGAGGTTCTCAACAAGTACATCAAAATTTTCTGTGCGCTCTTCAACAAAAGCGGTATTTACATACCCTTTTTCGAGGATAATGTTCATCAGACCGTTGATCAGAGGGATATCGGTGCCAGGTTTTTGCTGCAGGTGCAGTGTTGCGAATTCGCACAGGTCAATCTGGCGTGGATCAGCAACAATGAGCTTGACGTTTCGGCGCAGCACAGCCTGGCGAATTTTTGAGCCAAACACAGGGTGCTGCTCGGTGGTGTTGGAACCGATTACCAGCATTGAATTGGCGTACTCTGCAATATCTTTCATAGAGTTGGTCATAGCACCGGAGCCCAATGCTGTTGCCAACCCGGCGACTGTGCTTGCATGGCAGAGACGGGCGCAGTGGTCAATATTATTGGTGCCAATCACCTGACGCGCAAACTTGTTCATCAGGTAATTTTCTTCGTTCGTGCATTTGGCAGAAGAAAGGACACCGACGCTATCCGGTCCGTATTTGTCTCGCGTACTCGCAAGTTTTTGAGCTGCCAAGTCCAAGGCAGTATCCCAATCGGTTTCAACCCAAGCACCGCGCTCTTTGCTTGACGGGCGTGGTTCACCCTTCAGCAAGTATTCACGCACCATTGGTTTGGTCAGGCGGTCCGTGTGATGAACGTACGAGAAGCCAAAGCGCCCTTTGACACAGAGGTGCATACCATTGACGGGCGCTTCAGGGTTTGAGGTGACGCGAATCACCTGGTCATCCAGGACGTTGAGATCAAATTGACAGCCCACACCGCAGTACGAGCAGGTCGTCGCGACCTTCTTTTCCGCCGGTGGAACCGCGACGGTAGGTTTGAGGGCGAGCGCGCCAGTCGGACAGTAAGCGACGCAGGCTCCGCAGGATTCACAGCGTGCGTCCAGCATGTTTTGATCCATGCCAGCTGCCAGATGGGATTCAAAGCCGCGTTCGGAAATTCCCCAGACGAAGCGTCCCTGGATTTCAGCGCAGGCTCTAACGCAGCGCGTACACAGGATACATTTGTTCAGGTCAACGAAAACAAAGGGATTGGGGTCCTGGTCAACGGGATAGCGTGGCGTGGGAGACATAAGCGCTTGAGGGTCGAGTTCATAGAAACGCGCCCACCTGAAGAGTTCATTATCCGCATCGTTATTCGTGTAACCGGCATCATGATAAACGCTGAGGAGCAATTTGAGCACAGATCGGCGGGACTTTGCCAGCTCCTGATTCTCGGTGACAACTTCCATTCCTTCCGCGACCGGAGTGGTGCATGATGTAGTCAGTCCGCGCGCCCCTTTAACGCTCACCAGGCACATACGGCAAGCGCCGGTAGGTGAGAGATCTTTGTGGTTGCACAAAGTTGGGATGGTAATTCCGGCGTGCTGAGCTGCCTGCAGGACTGTCCAACTGGGTTCTGCCTGGATATCGCGGCCGTTAATTTTCAAGTTAACCATATCGTTTTCCTTCTACGAAAAGTATTCTGAACTTCAGGTAAGTGAGAATAGTGATTTACTTTTGTTTTCTCAGGTATATGAACCAGTAGGCCGCGCCGATAAAGATCGCGCCGCCGATGATATTGCCGATCGTAACCGGAAGCAAATTCTTCACAAAGAAATTTGCCCAGCTAAGATTCGCAAATTCACCGGCTTGGGCAGAAAACTCGGGATTGAAAGCTTTGATGAATAAGCCAACCGGGATGAAGTACATGTTCGCAACGCTGTGTTCGAACCCTGCGGCGACAAAGGCCGAGATGGGGGGGATGATTGCCAAGATCTTCCCGGCGGTTGTGCGGGCTGAGAAGGTCATCCAAACCGCAAGGCAGACCAGGATGTTGCACATGATCCCTAATCCGAGCGCTGACCAGAATTCAAGTCCGCTCTTAGTATTAGCGATGGTCAGCGCGGTTTTGCCAATTGCGCCGCCAGCAAATGTGTATTGCTTTGACATGACCATGATGAGAGCAACAATGACGGAGCCAATCAGGTTGCCAATGTAAACGACGCCCCAATTGCGCAGCATCTTTCCAAGCGTGATTTTTTTGTTTAATACCGCAATTAGCATCAGGTTATTGCCAGTGAAAAGTTCCGCGCCGGCAACGATGACTAAAATCAGACCAACTGTAAAGATCAGACCCTTGAGGAGCGCGTTCAGGCCGTATGGAAACTCAGCGCCGTTGCTTCCAACGGTGGTTGCCAGAACAGCCCCAATAGCGATAAAAGCACCGCCAAAGAGTGCCAAAACAAACATCGTCCAGAAGTCCAGGCCGGCTTTTTTAACGCCAACACCGACTGCCTTGGTTGCGACTTCTGCTGGAGTGAGATCATCTATTGAAATTGTGTTGTCTGCCATTTTTACCTCGCATGTTTATGATTGGGTTGATTAGTTGTACATTTGACAAGTGCCGCTTGGACAGATGCCAAGCTTGATATGTGCTTCCACTTCGGCGCGGAAATAGTTCAACATTTCTTTCAAGGGGGTACCGGCGGTCTGTCCGAGCCCGCAGTTGGACAAAGCGATTAGATCATGACTGAGGTTCTCAAGCTCATCCAGGTCTTCCATCTTTCCTTGCCCATTGCTGATGTTTGTGAGAATGTCGAGAGCCCGTTTTGTGCCAATCCGGCAGGGAGTGCATTTTCCGCAGCTTTCAACACGGAAAAAGTTGATCAGTACCTTTGCAAGGTCGACGATACAAACATTTTCGTTGCAAATCAGAAGCGCTCCCGAACCAAGGGCAACCCCCGCTTTTTTAAAGGATTCAAAATCCATCGGGGTATCTTGCAAGCTGGAGGGGATAATGGAGCCGCCAGAGCCGCCAGTTTGAGCCATCTTAAAGTTGCCATCTTTCATCCCCTTGGCATAAATTGTGATGATTTCCCGCAGGGTAATCCCCATGGGCACTTCAATCAAGCCTTTGTCATTGACATTACCCAGGATGGTGTAAACTTTTGTGCCAGGGCTGGATGGAGTACCCATCTTTCGGTACCACTCAGCACCATGAATGATGATGGGAGGAATATTTGCAAGTGTTTCAACATTGTTTATCAGCGTAGGTTTTCCCCAGAGCCCTTCGTTTGTTGGGTAGGGCGGCCTTGAGCGCGGCTCGCCGCGTTTACCTTCAAGGGACTCAATGAGCGCAGTTTCTTCCCCACAGACGTAAGCTCCGGCACCGGCATGCACGTGCAAGTGAAAGTTCAGTCCTGAACCAAAGATGTTCTTGCCCAAAAAACCATATTCCTCAGCCTGTTTGATGGCCGCTTCCAGCCTCTGAAGGGCAAGTTGATACTCACCGCGAATATAGATGTAACCTTCGTCGGCGCCAACAGCATAAGCAGCAATCAGCATGCTTTCAATGGTTCTGTGCGGGTCGCCTTCCAGGAGCACCCGATCCTTAAAAGTGCCCGGCTCGCTCTCATCCGCGTTGCAGATGACGTACTTTTTGGCGCCGGCAGCCTTGCGGACAAAACTCCACTTCAGGCCGGTTGGGAAACCAGCCCCGCCGCGTCCCTGCAAACCCGAATCGCTAATGGTTTTAATAACTTCTTCCGGTGTTTGTGTGAGCGCCAGACCAAGCGCCTGGTAGCCGTCCTGGGCAATGTAATCATCGATGGATTCAGGATCAATAAGACCAACATTTTTCAAGACAACCCGGTTCTCGGCGGGTAAGGTACCCTTGCGGGCTTGCAGCCAGGCTATCCTGCCGGAAAGGGCATAACGCGGGGCAAGTTTTTCGTCGACGATGCGGCCTTTATACAAGTGTTCTTCTACAATATGCGGAACTTCGGAGACCAGTAGAGGTCCGTAAATAACTGCTTCAGGATAAATCATCACCAGAGGGACGGCGGTGCTGTTGCCAATGTCGGTCGCGTAGGTCAGCTGAACTTCCTCGGATAAGCCGTATTGGCTAAGCAGTTGCTCGAATGCAGCGTAAATCTCAGTGGAACCGCGCTTCTGACTTTCTGGATCGCTTGACACAAGCACCATGGATCTTACAGTTTTCATCGCAGCTCCTTATTCATATCTTCCCAAAATGCTGGGAATTTGGTCGGGTGTCACATTTCCATGGATTTCCGTGTCAATCAGGATCACCGGACCGACACCACAGATGCCCAGGCAGCTTGTGGTATAGAATGTCCACTTGTTATCCGCGCTGGTTTCCCCAGGCTCCAATTGGAGCGCTTCTTTAAGAGCAGATAACACCTCTCTCCCTCCAGCAATGTGACATGGCGCGCTTTCACAAAACTGGACAATGTGTCTGCCGTGTGGTTTTGTAGAAAGCATCCGATAAAAGGTGGCAACAGATGTGATTTCTTTGGTCGGCAATTTTAATAGGACCGAAATCTGTTGGATAGCCTCCTGAGAAATGTAGCCAAGTTCATTGGTAACCTTCTGGAGAATGGGAATTAGATCGCCTCTTGTAGTGCCAATTGAAGTGACGATTTTGGTGACGAGTTCAACGACCTCGTTTTCAGCAAATTTTTGTTCTGCCATCTATTGCTCCTGTTCAGCCTGTGTGATCAAATTACCTTAATGGCTTCAAATTGACATACCTGATAACAAATACCGCACTTGATGCAGATATCCTGGTTGATGACGTGGGTTTGTTTGCGTTCACCGGTGATTGCGGACACCGGGCAGTTCCTCGCGCAGACTGTACAGCCTGTGCAAGGTCCATCTTGGATTTCGTACTTGATTAGATTGCGGCAGACTTTGGCCGGGCAGCGTTTTTCTTCGATATGGGCTTTGTACTCATCCATAAAGTGTTCCAACGTGGAGATTACCGGATTAGGCGCCCCCTGACCAAGCCCACAAAGGCTGTTCTTCCGGATCTGCTCGCAAAGGTCCTGCAATTCTTCAATGTCGCCTTCCTTTCCTTGCCCGTTGCAGATGCCTTCCAGTATCTCAAGGAGTCTGTGGGTTCCCAAGCGGCAAGGCGCGCATTTACCGCATGATTCGTCCTGAATGAATTCCAGGAAGAAGCGGGCTATATCCACCATGCAGGTGCCCTCATCCATAACAATCATGCCGCCGGAACCCATAATGGAACCGGCCTGACCAAGAGTCTCATAATCTACAGGTAGATCAAGCAGATGCTCAGGGAGACAGCCTCCCATCGGGCCGCCTGTTTGAACTGCCTTAAACTTCTTATCGTTTTTAATTCCGCCGCCGATATCAAAGATAATTTCCCGCAGGGTGATTCCAAAGGGGACTTCAATCAGACCGGTATGCTTGACATCACCAGCAAGTGCAAAGGTTTTCGTCCCTTTACTCTTTTCTGTGCCCATGCTGGAGTACCACTCCGCACCCCGCAGGATAATCGGAGGCACGTTGGCATACGTTTCAACGTTGTTAATGTTGGTTGGTTTTCCCCAAAGCCCCTTTTGGGCTGGGAAGGGTGGGCGCGTGCGGGGCTCGCCTCTGCTGCCCTCAATTGAGGCCATCAGCGCTGTTTCTTCACCGCACACAAAAGCGCCAGCGCCCATGCGCATTTCCAGGTCAAAGCTGAAATCTGTGCCCAGGATGTTTTTTCCGAGCAAACCAAGCGCACGCGCCTGTTTCATCGCCAGGTTCATCGTGCTTACGGCAATCGGGTATTCCGCGCGGCAGTAGATGTAACCTTGGCGTGAGCCAATCGCGTAGGCAGCAATGATCATGCCTTCGATGACCGAATGTGGGTCACCTTCCAGGACGCGCCTGTTCATAAAAGCGCCGGGATCGCCCTCGTCCGCGTTGCAAATGATGTACTTGATGTCGCCAGCCGCCTGACGGGCGAAGCGCCACTTAAGACCGGTGGGGAAGCCCGCGCCGCCGCGGCCGCGCAGTTTGGCATCCAGAATTTCCTGGATAACATCTTCCGGGCTCATCTCTGTTAAAACTTTACCAAGCGCCTGATAACCATCATTGGCGATGTAATCTTCGATGTTTCGGGGGTCGATGACACCGACATTGCGCAGCACAACCCGAACTTCCTTGGATTTTGGGGCGCTGAGCTCTTCATCGATGGCGTCCTGCATTTTCGCTGCGTACTGCTTAAGGATGCGTCCTTTGATAAAGTGCTCTTCGACCAGCCGCGGAATATCATAATAGGTCAGATTTGTGTAATGCGTTCCTTCGGGATAAACGATTATGTCCGGTCCAAGTTTTTGGGGATCTCCCAGCCGCGTGGTCTCCAGGATGCGTACTTCGTCGATTAGCCCTTGCTTAATCAACTCGTCATTCAACGTGTCAATTAATTCGTAAGCTCCCTTTTCCACACAAACCGGGTCAACGGAAACAAGCACAGTAGATCTATAGAACGCCATGGTATTCCTTCCAATAGGTTACTTCCAAAGTATCGCCTGGGCGCAGGCTAACTAACTCTTGACCTGGTAGTCCGATACAGGTTTGCCTTTGATCACATGTTCTTCCATAATTGTTTTCACGATTTCAGGCGAAACATGCCCATAGGTGACTTTCTCTTGTCCGGGGAGAATCACCTGAACAACCGGTTCAAAGGAATCAATTCCGATGTTGCCGGTTTGTCGGATGATGATGTTTTCCAGGTGGTTGCTGTCCACGAATTCGAGAATCGCTTTCAACGTTTCGCGGGCGCCGGCGGCGATACCAACGGTACCCATGCCAACAACAATTTCCGTTTTGCCGGTTGAGGTCTTCAGCTCTTGCTTGCGCAGAGCTTCTTCACGCATTTTTTTCAGATCATCGAGCGATTTAATGGTAGGCATATTTCTCTCCTTAATTCAATGCTAACGCGTCTATTTCTTCAGTAAATAACTCACGTACGTATCGGATGACTTCGGGCTCAGAGAGGCAGTCCCCGCCAAGTTCCCGTTTCAATTCCGTGTCATCAAAATAAAATTCTTTCTCGTCGTTTTTTACCCGAAAGGTCCAATGAACTTCCGGTGTACCAATAAGCAGACCCAACAATGTGCTTGGCACATCGCCCAGCGGCATTCGGTCGATATGACTAAGCTGGAAGCCCACCTGCACTTTGGTTCCCTTGCCAAGCTCAGAGCTGATGTTAAACCAGCCGTTGCATGCTTCCGCGGCGGCCTTCAGCAGGGGGATTCCCAAGCCTACATTCCGTTCAGTGCGGGTTGTGGTGAATGGGTCCGTCACTATCGCCACCATTTCTGGGGTCATTCCTTTGCCGTCATCGGAAATTGTGATTTCCAGAGTGTCATCTTTATGATTTCCAATGATGCTGATAAAGATATTCCTGGCACCTGCGGATATGCTGTTGGCAGCTATATCAAGGATGTGCAAGGTAATTTCTCTCAATGAGCAGCCTCTTGGTTTTGAATTTCCTGAATAAGCTTGGGGAACTTATTTGGCTGCATACGGCCGTGGATGTTGTCATCCACAACCACCACGGGCGCCTGGCTGCATGCTCCGACGCAGCGGCAAACTTCCAGGGTAATCATACCGTCTGGAGTGGTATTCCCGGGCTCAATATTTAGCAATTGTTTTGCTTTTTCAATAATCTGTTCAATTCCACCCACATAGCAAGCTGTTCCAAGGCAAAATTTGATGGTATGCTTTCCGCGCGGGGTGGTGGTGAAAAAGGAGTAGAACGACACAACACCGTGTACCTTTGAGATTGGCACTCCCAATTTTTGAGCAATGTAAGCCTGCACAGGCGGGGAAATGTACCCAATTTTTTCCTGAACCTGGTTGAGGATAACCATAGTGGCGCCATTCAGATGAAGGTTTTCATTAATGATGCCGTCGATCACCGCTTTTTGTTCCGGATTCTCCAGGGGATTGGCAGGTACATTGTTTTCAGAACGGGTCATGAGTACTCCTCATTGCAAACAAGAATTAGTATTTTGTGAAAAAACATACAATTAGTTTAATCCCTAAAGCAGATAAGGTCAATGACATCAGATGGATTTACAAATAAATAACAGGCGGACGAGTCTCAGAGACTGCTGAGCATTGCTTCAGTAATAGCTTTGAGCGTTGTGTTCCTGGCGGTAAACAGATTGGCTCCCAGGAACCCATCCAGATAGTGTACGTCGCCGCTTTGTATAATACAGTAACGCGCCAATTCAGGAAAACGTTTGATGCAGGCTTCTTTGGTGGTACGCCTGTTGATTTCAAGAATCTGGACATCCAGGTCCGGAGGTACTGTGCCCAGGTGAGAAAGCAAGCCGTTCGCTTCCCGGTTGATATGGGCCGGGATAAACAGACCTCCCAGGTCCTTCACAATTTTGCAGGCTTTCTGGATGGAGATTTGGACCGGAAAGAGAAGCTGCCTTTTTTCAGGGCGGAGTTTATTGCCTTTCTCGTCCACAACCCACTGCGGGCCATAGAAGTCCTCGTTGTTCGGGTAAAACGGAAGCCTGGCATCGACGATTTTCTGGAGCTCGTTGAGTTGATCCAGCGTATCGAAGAGACAGATGGAATGGACTTCCTCTTCGGTTTCCAATTCCATTCCGGGCAGCACCAGCAGTCCTTCCCGGCTCCCGACTTTCATCACCGGTGCTGCATTGTAGCTTGCGTTGTGATCCGTAATGGCAATCAGATTGATTTCGTTGAAGAGCGCAGCTTCCACGATTGGCTTGGGCAGCATGTCTGTTCCGGCGCAAGCTGAGAGGACGGTGTGGACATGCAGTTCAGCGCGGAATTTAATCACAGAGGAAACCTCATGAATCCTCTGCCCGGATGCCCATTTCCCACAGCTTGCCAACAATTTCAAAGGTTGGCCTGGGTGTGGAGAGAAGCGCGATTTCCTTCTCGCGCGCCCGGGCAACGGTGAGCTCATCCGGCCGCGCGTTTTCAGTAATGATAATCGCGGGAATGTCCAGCAGGGACGCCACCGCGACGATGTTGTTGTGCGCCATCAATGTCACCCACACACTTCCGCTCAACGCTCCAGTCATAACGCAGCTGAGCATATCAGAGGTATAGCCTGTGCGGATTTCTATGGATTCGGAATTGACCGGTACGGTCAGGGCTTTTAGCTGCAATTGGTTTTGGATTTCAATTAGACGCATAGGTCAGCTTCTATCAGGATAACTGCTTGGATTTATTAAGGTGCATAACCATGTGGAGGTTGGTACCGCGGTCCAGCGAGGAAGCAAGGTTCATTTCATCGACGCAGCTCTTGATATTGACCAGGCCCATCCCGGCGCCAAAGCCCTTCTGGCGGATTTCCTGCGGGGCAGTGGAGTAGCCGGGCTGCATCGCCAGCGAGATATCCGGGATGCCGGGTCCGTCGTCGTAGGCTTCCATAGTGATGCGGTCAGGTTCAATTTCCACGCGCAGCACGCCGCCGTGGTTGGTATGAATGATCAGGTTCATCTCGGCTTCGTATACCGCGATACCGCACCTGCGGGCGATCTGCGGGGTGGCGCCCAACCTGAGCAACGCTTTCTTGATATTGTTGGAAGCAGTGCCGCCGCGTGAAAAATCGTTCTTTTTGACGTTGTAACGCAGCGTTAGCGTGCTGCGGTCGGAGATGATATCCTCAAACAGATGCGAAGCCCGATAGCGGATCAGTTCTTCGGCTTCAAAATCATTCTGAAGCGCCTTGAGCAAACCGTTGGTGATGTCGCCTTTTGTCAGGATCCCAATTAGCTTATCGTCACTGCCAAGCACCGGGAGCCTTCCCACGCGGGACTTGACAAACAGCTTTAAGGCCTCGATTACCGGGTCTTCTTTTCTGGCGGTGATGACATCCGCGGTCATGTAATCCGCGACCGCCAGGTCGATGCGCCCGTCGCGCAGCGAGCGGATCAAATCTTCGATGGAGAGGATGCCGAGCAGAGTCCCATCAACGGTGACCGGGGCTCCAGAGATACGATATTTTTTAAACTCATCCAGCGCTTCGCGCATCGTCTGTTCCGGGCGCAAAGTAAACACATTGCTGGTCATCACCTCGCCAACGCTGAGCTCATAAGCGAGCTCCTCCACACGGGTGATTTTCGCGGCTTCGTCGTCAGTAACTGCAGGTTTATCGGAAAACATTTTTGCGCTCAATCGCGGTCAAAGGCGTGCAGCATGCGTTTTTCAAAGCTGGGCAGGCCGTGCTGCATTAACCGTCCGCTGATTTCGTAAAGGCCGAGGTCAGAACTGATTACGGGTAATTTTTCCTCGATTGCCAGTTTGATGGTTTCCTGGGCGGGCTGCTTTCCGCGCGCGAAGATTACGACGCGCACATCAGCTATCAGCGCCGTGCGGATGACCTGCGGGTTGCTCAACCCGGTAATGAGCACAGATTCCGGTTGAATGCTTGCCAGAACGTCACTCATCAGGTCTCCGGCGAAACCGCCGAGAATTTCGACGTCAAGATTTGCGTAGGGGGTGAGCAACCTGCCCTGGGAAATTTCCAAAATCTCGCTTATTTTCATTGCTTTTCCTTGAGAGTGACCTGGTGATGACTTCATTTTACCCGATTTTCCCCATGATATACTTTAACAATAATCGGTTGAGGAAAGAATTATGGAAAAAATTATCAGAAGCGTAAAGGGTACCCGCGACTTTTATCCGCAAGAAATGGCTGTCCGCCGCTGGTTAATCACCAAAATCCAGCAGGTTTCTGCTTCTTTCGGGTATCAGGAGTATGACGGACCCTGTTTGGAAACCATCGACCTGTACGCCGCCAAATCCGGGGAAGAGTTGGTGAAAGAACAGGCTTTTGTTTTCCCCGACCGCAGCGGAGAAAATATCGCCCTGCGGCCGGAACTGACCCCAACCCTGGCGCGGATGATTGCTTCGAAACAGAATGAGCTGACATTTCCCTGCCGTTGGTGGTCTTTTGGACCCTTCTGGCGCTACGAACGCCCGCAGAAAGGCCGCACGCGTGAATTTTTCCAATGGAATATTGACCTCATCGGCTCGGACCAGGTAGCGGCGGACGCCGAGCTCATTGCGGTCGCGGCTGAATTTCTGCGCAGCATGGGAGTGCGTCCGGAGCAGGCTAAGATTCTGATCAACGACCGCCGTCTAATGGATGCCCAGCTTTCTCAGATTGGGATCCACACGGAGCTGCGGCCGGCGATACTGCGCCAGATTGACCGGATTGATAAACAACCGGCGGAAGTCTGGGATAAAAATACGCTTGACCTGGGTTTAACCCCCGAGCAGCTGAGTGAACTCAAGTCCCTGTTGGCCAGCGCTGACCTGTGGCAGCAGTCACCGGAGCTTTCTGAACTCTTTTCCGAATTGGACGCACTGGGCGTGCGTGAGTACGCTGCTTATGAGCCGAAAATAATCCGCGGGCTGGACTATTACACTGGCACGGTTTTTGAGGCGCGCGACACAGCCGGAAATTTCAGAGCTATCCTGGGCGGGGGGCACTATGCGAACCTCGTCGGCGACGTGGGCGGAAAACCCCTGCCGGGTGTGGGTTTCGCGATGGGCGACGTGGTCATCTTGCTGCTGCTGGAATCGCTTGGGCTGATCCCCGAAAACAACGCGGCTTCTGAGGCTGTGTTTGTGTCGATTTTTGATGAAAATTGCCGAAGCACATCCAACCGCGTCGCGGCGCGTCTGCGGCGGGCGGGTTACAAGGTGTTTACCTATCCTGGAACAGAAAAGCTCACCAGGCAGCTCAAGTATGCTGATAAGGTAGGCGCGCGCGCCGCGCTAGTCATTGGACCTGATGAAATCGAACGCGGAGAGGTCGTCCTGAAGGATCTGGCAGCCCGCACTCAACTATTACTGCCCGAAGCAGAGCTGGAAAAACACCTGGCTGCAATCCTTGCAGAGCGGCAATCGCTGTGATAGAATGAGCGCCTATATGGTGCCTGTAGCTCAACGGCAGAGCGCCTCACTGTGGATGAGGAGGTTGAGGGTTCGAAACCGTCCAGGCACCCAAACACACTGCAAGGGGTGTTTTTGATTCTTTGAACTTGCTAACGCGCGGAGATGGATAAGAGCGGCATACCAATGGAGTATTTGCAAGCAGGCTTGCGGCTTCATGATTTTCACGAGTAAGCTTGTGCATCTAAACTCTGCCTTCGCGGCGCAAATGCCTGCGAGGGTGTTGAAAATGTCCAGAACAATAAAAAAATGAACAACTTTATATTCAAGAAGAACACAATATGTTCATAAACCCCTCCCCTTTGATTCCCCTCCCCAGCGTCTCGTTTCAGTGTAAAACTTTCCGCACGATGCTGGTGAGGGGAAAGATGTTTGCAGGCGGGGGCGG
>DIXT01000035.1 GCA_002436085.1 Anaerolineaceae bacterium UBA6073 | reverse complement strand
GACTTTCATCGCAGTTGCTGCGAGGGAGCGCCAGCGACTACAGGGAGGGGGCGCGGCAATCTGCCTTTCTTTCTTATTAAGCTTTGGTAAGTACGTTTCCCCAGTTATCAGGCTAAATTACTAAGGCCTATGCCTCTGAGTTCTCTCCAGAATATTTCAGGCAGACTGCCACGACCCTTTGCCAACAAATGGAACGCTGATTCAAATCGTCCTGAGGCAAAGGGTCTCGCAGTGACGGATGGTCGCGCTCGCGATGACGCTGTGATTCGTCATTAGTAACCGTTTTGCCATCAGATTTCACGCAGACCCATCTGGAGTTCCAGGCAAAACGGCGTGGCAATCTGCCTTTGTCGTTTGATATCCTTTGGCACCTCAAGAACTTTTTCCAGTAATATCAGGGCAATTAAGTGTTCTTCAGGCATCTGCGTTGGTTCTCTCCAGGTTTGAAAGGCAGACTGCTGCGACCCTTTGCCATCTAACTTAGAGCTATTTTTAGTCAGCCGAGCGGCAAAGGGTCGCGCAGTGACAGAATAGGATGGCTTATTGATGAAGGCTTCCGTTAATGGGAAAATCCAATATTAAAAAACTGTTAGAAGTTTCTATCCGCCCTTGACTTCTCGTTTTCAGGGTTGTATCATTAGCGATGTTAGCACTCATATAAATAGAGTGCTAAAAAAAATGAAATCAAACCAAAACTTGGAGGAATATATGACAATAGCAATGAAACCTTTGGGAAGCCGTCTGGTGATTGAACCAAAAGAGCAGGATGAAGTCACCCCCGGCGGAATTGTTCTGCCTGATACCGCAAAAGAAAAACCCCAGAAGGGTACCGTAATCGCGGTTGGTCCTGGCGACCGGAACGAAAAAGGCGAGCGGATCGCGTTGGATGTGAAGGTTGGCGATCTGGTGCTTTTTGCAAAGTACTCCGGTACTGAAATCAAGTATGAAGGCAAGAAATTGTTAATTATGCGCGAGAGCGACATCCTCGCGATTCTTGGTTAATTTTTGCGATTGAAGGAGATAATCTATGGCTAAACAACTTATTTTTTCGGATGAAGCACGCCGCGCCCTGAAAAATGGCGTGGATATTTTGGCGAATGCTGTTGCTACCACCCTCGGCCCCAAAGGGCGCAACGTTGCCCTGGACCGCAAGTACGGTTCCCCCACCATCACCCACGACGGCGTGACGGTTGCCAAGGAAATTGAACTGAAAGATCCCTTTGAGAATATGGGCGCTCAGCTCCTCAAGGAAGCCGCGACCAAGACCAACGACATCGCTGGCGACGGCACCACGACCTCGACTGTCCTCGCCCACGCGATGGTCAGCGAAGGCCTGAAGAACCTGGCTGCCGGCGCGAACCCGATGCTGCTCAAGCGTGGTATCGAAGCTGCCGCCAAAGCGGTCGCCGAAGCCATCCATGAACAGGCGATTGCGATCACGACCAAGGAAGAAATCGGCTCTGTTGCCACCATTTCTGCCCAGGATGTTGAAATTGGCAAACTTATCGCGGATGTGATGGACAAAGTTGGTAAAGACGGCGTCATTACGGTTGAAGAATCCAAGGGTTTGGAATTCGAAACCGAGTACGTGGAAGGTATGCAGTTTGACCGCGGTTACATCTCCCCCTACTTCGTAACCGACAACGAGCACATGGAAGCCAGCCTGGACGACCCGTACATCCTGATTTATGACAAGAAGATTTCCGCCGCGGCGGATATGGTGCCCCTGCTGGAGAAAATGATCCAGGTCGGCAAACGCGAAATCGTGATTATCGCTGAGGATGTGGACGGCGAAGCGCTGGCAACCCTGGTAGTGAACAAGATTCGCGGCATGATCAATGTCATCGCCGTGAAAGCCCCCGGATTTGGCGACCGCCGCAAGGCTATGCTGCAGGATATCGCTATCCTGACCGGCGCCACCGTGATTTCTGAAGAGACCGGCCGCAAGCTGGAAAGCGCGAGCATCGAAGACCTCGGCCGCGCCGAAAAGGTTACGACTGACAAGGACAATACCACCATTGTCGGCGGTAAAGGCAATCCGTCCGCAATCAAGGGCCGCATCGAGCAAATCCGCGTGGAAATTGAGAACACCACCAGCGATTATGACCGCGAAAAGCTGCAGGAACGCCTGGCCAAACTCTCCGGCGGCGTTGCCATCATCCGTGTTGGCGCTGCAACCGAGACCGAGCTGAAAGAAAAGAAACACCGCGTGGAAGACGCCCTCTCCGCGACCCGTGCCGCAGTTGAAGAAGGCATCGTGGCTGGCGGCGGCGTTGCCCTCGTCAATGCAGTCGCTGCTTTAGCTGAACTCAAGATGGAAAGCACTGACGCCCAGATTGGCGTGAATATCGTGCGCAACGCGCTCGAAATCCCGATGCGCCGCATCGCCGAAAACGCCGGCAAGGACGGTTCCGTGGTTGTCGAGAACGTGCGCCAGAAGCAGGCTGCCACCAGCAACAAGCACCTCGGGTATAACGTCCTCAGTGAGGAATACACCGATCTGGTTCAAGGCGGCGTGATTGACCCCGCCAAGGTTACCCGCGGCGCGTTGGAAAATGCTGCCTCGATCGCGGCAATGATCCTGACCACCGAAGCCCTGATCACCGATATCCCTGAAGAGAAAGCTGCCCCGGCTATGCCACAGGGCGGCATGGATTACTAAAATCCGCTTGATACTGAGAAGAAACCGTCCGCGAGGGCGGTTTCTTTTTTAGAGAGAAGCTGAAGCCAGAACTTGTTCAGACACAAGGGCGCTTGCTCGGGTTTTGGTGCCTCGCTGCGCGCAAGGGGTGCGTGCCTTTTTTGCCGGCTTTCACGGGGGGCGGCTGGCCAGCACCGTGCAAGCTGTTCCGGTGGCTTGAACAACGGGGCGGATTTGATACAATGTAGAAACAAAAAGGAATGGAAAAATATGGAAACACAGGAACTCCTAAACAAACAAATCTTAAGATTCCAGCAGGACGAAATTGACGGACATGAGATTTACAAAGGTCTAGCGAAAATCGTGCGTGACCCCGCTAACAGCAAAATCATCGCGAATCTTTCCGGGGATGAGCTCGGGCATTACCGCATCTGGAAGCGTTACAGCGGGCAGGAAGTGAAAGCGAATAAGTTTAAAGTATTCGCGTACCTGCTGCTCGGACGCCTATTTGGATACACGTTTGTCATCAAGATGCTCGAGAAGGACGAAGACAAGGCTTCGCAAGGCTATGCGCCATACAAAACCCGTTTCCCGGAGCTGGAAGCGATTATCCACGACGAGGATGAGCACGAGGAGCAGTTAATCGCCATGATTGACGAGGAACGCCTCAAATATTCGGGCTCCGTTGTGCTCGGGCTGAACGACGCGCTGGTGGAACTGACCGGTACGTTGGCCGGCCTGACGCTGGCGTTCCAAAATACGCGCCTGATCGCGCTAAGCGGGCTGATCACCGGCATCGCGGCAGCTCTCTCCATGGCAGCCTCGGAATTTCTCTCCACCAGCTCCGAAGAAACCGTCAAGAACCCGGTGAAAGCCTCTGTCTATACCGGCATAACTTATATTGTTACTGTGACGATTCTTATTCTGCCGTATTTACTCTTAAAAAACTACTACGTTGCTCTGGCGGTCATGCTTGTGCTGGGCGTGCTCATAATCGCGCTGTTTAACTTTTACAGTTCTGTCGTCCGTGAGGAATCTTTCCTGAAAAATTTTGGCAGGATGACTGCTATCAGCCTTGGCGTTGCTGCGCTCAGCTTCGGGATAGGCTTTTTGGTTCGCAGCGTTTTCGGCATTGAGGTGTAAGCCATTTTCCAGGCGGCCTGCGGGGCAGGCTCGCTTAAGTGAGTATAATTATCTTATGTTTAAAGCAAAAACACTAGTGTGCCTGGTTTTGCTGGGTCTCGCGCTGGCTGCGTGCCGGCCGAACGCTTCCATCGAACCGACCCCATCCGCCGGGCTGCCTGAACCCACGCTTGTCGCGGTTTCTGACACGCCCGCCCCAACACCCACCCCGACCAGCCTGCCAGCCGCCGCATTGGTGAACGGCGAAGCGATCCCGCTGAGCTACTACCAGAACGAAGTTCTGCGCTACCGCGCGTCTTTTACGGAGGGTGAAGCCCTCCCGACGGACCCGGAAATCCAGACCACCGTGCTCAATTCGCTGGTTGACCAGCTTTTGCTCGCGCAGCAAGCCCGCGAAGGCGGCTTTACTTTTACAGACGCGGATGTGCAGCAGCGTATTGACGCTTTGCTCGCGCAATTGGGTTCGGGCAGCGCGCTGACCGACTGGATGCAAATCAATTATTATGATGACGCGGAATTCCGCTACGCGCTGAAGCTCAGCACAGAAGCTGCCTGGCAGCGGGATGAAATTATCAATGCGGTGCCCGGCTCCGTGGAGCAGGTGCGCGCCCGTCAGATTTTTGCGCAGACCTTAGCCGGGGCTGAACGCGCCCTGGCCAGCCTCAATTCCGGCGCCAGCTTTGACGAACTGGCCTGGCAATACAGTCCCGAAACCGGTGGAGAACTCGGTTGGTTCCCGCGCGGATATTTGCTCTTCCCGGATATTGAGGCAGCGGCGTTTTTGCTTGCTCCGGGTGAACATTCTGGAATCATCCAGACCGAAATTGGTTACCACATCATCCAGGTAAAGGAACGCTCCGATGCGCATCCGCTAAGCACAGACGCCCGCCTTAGCCTGCAGACGCAAGCCCTGGCGCAGTGGCTTGAAGCCCGCCGGTCGGAAGCGCAGATTGAGCAGGTGCTGCCTTGAGAAGGACGGAGCCGGTGCGGATGGTCAAGCGGCGCGCATCCGCCGACTCCCAGAGCGGTTTTCCCAGCATGGCCCGCCGGAAGCGCGGTTCCTGCTCCAGCATTACTGTTGGCATCGTGTTGATGATTATCATCCTGATTGTCCTGCTGGCAGCCTCCGGAATTATCTCCGCGCCGGTGGTGCGCAAAACTACGCCTTTGCCCACCCAAACATCCACGGGCTTCGCGCTGCCCGCAGGGCAGGCCAGCGTTACGCTGGAACCTACGGGAACGGCAACCGCCACTGTGACCGCGCTGCCTTCGCTCACGCCCACCATCACGCGTACCCCGACCCCCACCAATTCCCCCAGCCCCACGCCGACCCCAACGGAAAAGAGCATGCCGTTCGTTGTCCGCGGCACACCGGAAGGACTTTCACACACGCTGTTTCATCCGGAGTATGCTTGTGAGGATTACCTGTTTATTGGCGGGCAGGTCTGGGATTTGCAGGACTCGGCGCTGCTTGGGCTGGTGGTGCGCCTGGGCGGCACTTACGACGGGGACATTGTGGATATGACAGTGGAGAGCGGTTCTTCCGCTATCTACGGACGCTCCGGCTACGAATTCGCGCTCACGAATAAACAAATCGCGGAAAGCAATATATTCATCCAGCTGGAAGACGCGAGCGGCGACGTGCTGTCCACGCGGACTTTCCTCAATATCACCGGCTCATGCCAGGCTAATCTGGTCATCGTGAACTTCAAACAAGTTCGCTAACCCCTAAAAGCACAGTTTATTGAATTAACGCGGATAGCGCGGCGAAATCGGGACGTTTTCCGAACCTGCCAGCAGACCGGTGACCTTTTCCGCGCGCAGCGGCATGACGCGGCTGTTGGCGAAGTACGGGAAGTTGAACTCGGTCGGGTCGCCGGCTTTCTTGCCCGGGATAGGCATCAGGCGGGAGGTGAGCGGTTTGTTCAAGCGCAGCGCCAGCGCAGCCACGTCCAGCAGCAGGGGGTAAAGTTGTTCGGCGCTGGTATCCCCGGGCAGTGGAATGACGTCCAGACCGGTGCCGCAAACAGCACAGCACAGCAGCAGGTCCGTCGCGCTCAGGCTGCCTTCAGCTGCCCGCTGCGCCAAACCGGAATCTTCCAGGACGGGCAGCATCAGGCCGTTAAAGCCCGTACGGGTGTAGCGCGCGCGGTCCAGGGTGTCCGTCAGGAAGGCTGAGGCGAAAACCGACCCGGCAAGCCCAAAAGCCGGCAAACCCAGGCTTTCCAGCGCGCGGGCGATGGACGCGTTTTCTTCCGGGAAAGGGGCCAGGGTAAAGTCCAAGCCTTTGAATGTGTACCCATATATGCGGCTGAGTTTCTGGGCGGCGGCTTCCAGCTTACCCGCGGCGTTTTCCACTTCCGAGACAAGTATACTGCGGGCTTCTTCCAGGCTGCGGGCTGAAGAGAACACCTGAACAGCCAGGTCCGCTGCTTCCATGGCCAGCGCGAAGGCAGGCTCGGCGTTTTCAGCATAGGCAGCCGGAAAGAACGGCGCGTATGGGGGAACGTTCGCGGACGCGCAGAAGTTCAGGTTGGCAAAGCCGTCCGGACTAAGCCCGGCGAGTTGTTCGATGATTTGCGCGCAGGCCTTGGCCGCCGGGAGTGAGACTTCGCCTTGCGGCGTGGTGAGCATGCCAGAGAAAAATACGTCGTGGGTGACCGCCAGCGCTTCCGGGATGCGTTGGTAAGTTTCCAGGTCGCTTGTCAGGGCGGGGCCAAGCGAGAGATATTCAAAGCCTTCCGCGTGCGCTTCAATGGAGAGCTCCTGGGCAGCCGCAACAAGCCGCCGGGGTTCGACAAAGTCGGAAAAGGGCGGCAGCGCCAGGCGCAGGGTCTCGACTTCAAAGCCCTCCTGCGTAAACACCGCGCGGGCATGGTTGGCGAAGATGCCCAGGTGCTGGAGCAGCAGGCGGTTAGCCGGGTAGCCAGGCGCGCAAAAAACAGTGATAGAGCGGATTTTCACAACGTTCCTCCCGAGCTGCGCTGACGGAGCACTTCGAAGAGCAGAATGCCGGCGGAGACCGCGGCGTTCAGGCTCTCGTTCCTGCCTGCCATGGGGATGCGTACGCTGAGGGTGACCAGGTTGGCCGCCGCGGGGCTGATGCCTTCCGCTTCACCGCCAATCAGCAGGGCGCACGGCAAACGAAAATCTGCCTGCCAACAACTGATTTCACCACCCATGTCGGCGTGGAAAACGTTCAGCCCCGCCAGGATGACTGCCAATGTCTCCCAATCGAGTTGTAGGATTGGCAAGCGGAAATGCGCGCCCATGCCCGAGCGCACGACCTTGGGGGCAAATGTGTCGGCAGTTCCGGGGGTGAGGAATACGGCTTGTGCGCCGGCAGCTTCCGCGGAGCGCAGCGTGGCGCCCAGATTGCCTGGATCGCGCAGTTGGTCAAGGATGAGCGCGAAGTTCAACCCGTCGGGCAGATTCCAGGCTGGCAGGTCGAACACACCAAGGATGCCCTGGCTGGTGACGGTATCCGCGAGCGAATCAAAAAGCTTGTCCTCCACAAGAAGAACCGGGAGGGTTTCGGGACATTGGCTAAGCACGGCATCGACGCGCGCGGGGTGCACAGTCCGCGCCAGCAAATAGCGCGCGCGGACTCCGGAGCGCAGCCCGTCTTCCACCAGGCGGGCGCCTTCCGCGGCGAAAGCCTGCAATTTACGGCGCGCTTTGGGCTGGCTAAGCAGGGCGCGCGCTTCCTGCACGTACTGGTTCTGAGGGGATGTGATGATTTCCTGTGTCATGGCGCTTGTGATGATTATACATGCTGTGCTTCGGGCAGGCTGAACTTACGCACCTGGATCTCGCCGGCAGCTGTGATTGTCAGCTCGCAATACTGGATACGGTGGTGATTCAGCGGATGTGGGTAGGCTGCGCCGGGGTTGATGAAGTGCTTGCCGTTGATGATTTCGTCTAGCTGGTAGTGGGTATGCCCGAAAATGATCAGGTCAGCCTCAGGGTAGAGCTTTGCCAGGCGCTCGCGGAAGGCGCGCACGTTCACTTTGCGCCCGGTGATGAGCAGGCGCAGGTAGTTCAGCGTGTAGTGCCACATGCTGACGTGCCCGTGCGTGAGCACGACGCGGATGCCGTTGACCTCGAAGCGCTGTTCTTTGGGGAGCTTGAGGCGGCGCAGCCAGTCGCGGTTGCCTTGCACCGCCAGGACGGGCGCGATGGCTTCCAGGGCTTGCAGGACTTCGGGAACGCTGATATCTCCGGCGTGCAGGATGGCTTCCGGTTGAAAGGCGCGGAAGTTTTCCAGCAGGCGCGCATCCAACGCTTTCACCCGGTCGCCCACATGTGTGTCGGAAAGAACGATGAAGCGGTGGTCTGTAGGGTCGGGGTTTGGGGCTGGAAAAGCGGGCATGCGCGGTATTATATCAGAGTGGGGCTGGAGGGGGTGAGTGTGGGGGTCTACAAGTGTGGGGGTCTACGTGTATTTACTGGCGGGGTGGTGTTTGCAGGGAGATGAGGTATTTTTACCTTCCCTGGGGGGAAGGTGCCCGCAGGGCGGATGAAGGTTTCTCCTGACGTAGGCTGGCGAATTTGTCAGGTTTTTCTGTCCTTGTTATTAATGAAGACTTATGTTTTAATAAGTATTAAAAGAGATTGTTATGTTAAAACAAGCAGATATCTCTAAAAAAGGATCACTCGCATTCAGGGATTGCCTTTCGGTTGTGCCATCTGTTGCAATCGATTCCATAGAGGAGCTGCCCACTCAAGATATGCCTGATTACCGGGCTACTCTTCAAAGGGAGGGATTCAAACAGATCTCTTACCTTGAAATAAAAATTTGTGGGAACGCCAGGGGAATTTGGAAAAACAAAAGAGCGAGTGAAGTCAAAAATACTTCCTTAAGTGTTTATGGAGTAGGGAACGGCATTTCCAATATGGCTGTGCGCCTAATCGAGAGCATGTATGATTTCCGTTTTCCTGACCTTGATTGTAGCCGGATGGACATCAAGCCTGACGTTCACACGATGCGGGTGCTTTACAGGCTTGGGGTTTCCACCACGATTCGAGAAGATGAGGCGATTTTCGCAGCGCGCTTCATCAATCCATCATATCCTGGAGAAATTGACGGTCCGTTATGGCTACTGGGTAGAAAATTGTGCCAGGCAACAAACCCGGATTGCGGCCGATTTCCAATGAATGCGGTTTGTTTAAAATTGAAAGGTAAGGGATCCAGATGGAACTCATCCTAATCGCATGCAGTGGAAAGAAAATTTCACAGGGCAGTCATCTACATTTCGGATCAGGCTGAATTTACTCCCCAAAATGTTCAAACAGTGAATGGGCGTAAAACAACCGTTTACGCAGTGAAGATCACAGTACCTAATACAGATCTTGAACTAAAACCTGGAATGCCCGCAGATGTCACTTTTATTCGAGGATGAAAACTTATGAAAACTCAGAATACCGCTGTTGTTGTAACAGGTAGCGTCGCACAGGTGCCACCAGAAATAGCCAGTCAATTGGGTATGGTAATTCTTCCATTGACCATAAACATTGCAGGGAAAGACTACCTTGATGGTATTGATATCTTTCCGGGTGAGCTTTACCAGAAAATGCGCACTCAAAAGTTGGAAGTAAAGACCGCTGCACCCAGTGTCGGACAATATTATGAGGGTTTTAAAAGAATTATTGACCAGAAAGGCTGCGATGTTCTTTGTATTACCCTATCGAGGCAATTAAGCTCTGGCTATAATGCTGCCGTTGTTGCGGCGCAAATGATTTCGAATGAACACCCGCTGTCAAAAGTGATCGTTTTTGATAGTTTGCTAGTCGCGGCGCCACAAGGTTTATTGGCGATTGAAGCAGCAAAGCAATTGCAAGCAGGGCTTTCGCTGGAAGAGGTGGTTCAATATTTGACGAATGCCAGGCACAGATCGGGGCTGATCGCTGCGTTGGACTCATTGGATTATCTTGCCCAAGGCGGCCGGATTGGTAAAGCGGCGTATTTAGTTGGCAGCGCACTACAGATCATACCTATTCTCAGCATAAATAAAGAGGGAATTGTCGCTCCCTCCAGGGTTGTACGTAATAAAGAAAACGTAATTCCTACGATCATTTCTATTCTGACCAAGCAGACGTCTGGATTCAAGAAACTGGATATATCAGTGACGCATGCCGATGCTCAAGAAAAAGCTGAAGCATTAAAACAATCGCTTAACGAATGTTACCCTTCATTGGAGATTCCAATCAGCGAATTTTCACCGGTTATGGGAGCGCATACCGGGCCAGGTTTGATTGGGTTGGGTTATTTGTTTGAATAGATAATTGGAAAAGTCATAGAGGTAGCTTATGATCGTTAATTTTGCTCCTTCAAAGCCGGCGCTAAGCATTATTTTTCTCTTGTTATTTGGGTACTTCTTCGGTTCTATACCCAGTGGTTACCTGGCCGGTAAATGGATCAAAGGAATTGATTTACGCCAATACGGCAGTGGAACGGTCAGCGGTTCCATGGTGTGGGAACATGTAGCGAAGTGGGCGGTAGTTCCGGTTGGACTTTTTGATATCTTTAAAGGCGCATTTCCGACCTGGCTTGGATTGCGTCTGGGAATGGGGGAGCCGGCGGCTATGCTGGCGGGATTTGCTGCTATAGTGGGACACAACTGGCCAATTTATCTCAATTTCCAGGGCGGGCGTGGATTCAGTCCCTTCCTGGGTGAGTTATTTGTGCTTTTTCCCTGGGGGCTGGTTATAGTATCGGCTGGATTGGCGATTGGCAACATTTTTCAAAACCCAATTTTCCCACTTTTTACAGTCCTTCTTTTACCTTTTTTTGCCCAATTTTTACAGGATTCCCCCATTGTTTTGTGGTGTTCTATAGGTATGACGCTAATTACACTCATTAAAAGATTGGAAGCAAACCGCCGTCCTCTTCCAGCTGATAGGAAAGAACGTCAAAGAACAATCATTCGGCGGCTATTGCTAGATCGCGACATTCAGGACCACGAGGAATGGATCCGCAAGGAGCCACGAAAATAATAGCTAATTGATCAAGTCTTTAGAAAATAGGATTGATAATTTTGACAGAAAAATTACCAGATCACGGTTCGTGTTTTGTTTGTGGAAAAACAAACCCCAAGAGTATTGGTGTCGAATGGGAATTAGGGCCAGAGGGTCGTATTGTTGCATCTTTTATGTTTAATGAATATCAACAAGGACCGCCAGGATTTGTCCATGGGGGGGCCTCGGCAGCCGTAATGGATGAAGCAATGGGATTAGCGATTTTCTATGCCGGGTACCGAGTTGTCACTGCAAAAATGACGATCGAATATCACAAACCAATCCCACTGCGGAAACTCATCACGATCCAGGCTGTAATGAGCGGCAAAACAGAAAGGCGCATTATTGCCCTTGGTGAGATTTTATTGCCAGACGGGTCCGTTGCTGTTTCTGCGGAAGGAACTTACGCGGAGGCGAATCATTTCTTCGACAAAGTAACTTTGCTCTCGCCGGTCTCCTGAGTGCGAAGCCTCCTGTAAGGACCGAGCAAGTAGTCTGGACCGAAGGTCTCATCATTTATCGGTTTCGAGCGACTAGGTCAAAACCCAACGAAAAACGACGATCAACCTTCGAGACCTAAAGGTCAAATGCCTTGCATGGTCTCCGGACCATGCAAGAACAGTAATTCCTCCTGCGCCTAAGCCAGAGGCTTGCGCCACTCCACCGTGGTACGGTAAGTGCGGTAGCCCATGCTCTCATACAGCCGCAGAGCCCCGCTGGCGTTGCCGGAATCCACTGTAAGGGCAGCTTCCTGCAAGTTCAGCGCCTTGAGCATGCCCAACGAGCGCGCGATGAGCGCACGGGCTATGCCTTTCCCACGGTAGGCTTTGAGCACGCTGATGCCTTCGGTGTAGCCGCGCAGTCTGCCAAGCTTCTCATTTTCCACGCTGTCAACATAGTTTTCCACCTGACCCACGGGTTCGCCGTCCACCCAGGCGACCTGCCAGAGCATCGGTTGGAACCAACGTCCCTCCTTCCAGTTCTGATAGTCTTCTTCGCGCGGCTCCACAAAGCCCCAATGTTCGCTGAACGCCTCGTTGGCGCGCTCCCACACCTTGTGATATTCGCTGGGCAAGGCCGGGCGGACCTCGATGCCCTCGGGCAGTTCGACTTCCGGAATCTCGTCCAGGTCGCGCCACATGCTGAAATACCAGCGCACGGCCTTGTAGCCAAAACTCTCAAGAAGACGCATACTGTGCACGTCCTCCTGGTCGCAAAGCTGAATGAAAACCTTCTCGCGTTCGTCCGCAAGACCGGCTGCAATTTCGAGCTGGCGTTCTTCCATCCATTCCTGCATGGGCGCATCGATGCCCAAGTCCTGTAAAGCTGGGTTCATGTGGAACATCTGGTAAAAGACCTTGCGGGGACCTTCCTGCAGCCACATCAAACGCCCAAACGCGGCGGGGACACCATTAAGCTCAGCAAAAATCATATCCTGGAAAGGATCGCAATTGTAGAGATGACGGAAGTCGATCGCAACGTCTTCCAGCGTATACGAACCTTCCACGAAGCCTGCCGCGCGCATCTGGTTCCAGATTTCCACCATGGCAGGAAAATCAGTTTCACCGCGATACGCGCGGTATTCCAACCCTGGAATGGCGCGTGTGTTATTCAAGTTATTGATTGTGTTCATGCTTCACTACCTTCTTTAATTTATCAAATTAACAATGCAACAGACCAATAAACGGGGAACCGACATCCTGCAGCTCAGTAAAACAAAAAAACCACGGGGTCGGTGGACGCCCGTGGTTGTCATCGCGAAGAGCAGAGGCTTAACGACCTACAGGCGCTGTACGGCCTTGAACGGGAACGCCGGCGATTAGCTGGCTCCCGTTTTGAATCTGATTCAGGCTGACTGCAACCATAGAACACCTCTTCCCGGATATTTTAGCACTGGCATTTTGAGGGTGTCAAGAGCATCGCGGTTTTTTCCCGCGTGCTAAGCCGGTTGGATGACCGATATTTGGGGCATTCCTGGCGTAAGGCACGCATCATAATAACGCCTGAAGCAGACGCATGCGCGATAAAAGCTCTCCAGGCAGGGAAAATTGCCGCCTATTTTACTTTTTTCAGGAAACCAACCATCAGCACAACCAGAACCCCAACAGCGCTCAGGCCTGCCAGGACAAGCCCGACAGTCTTTCCATCCGCGAAGGCGCGCTGAAGGATGGGGGGCACCGGCGTTTCGGTCGGGGTGGGCTGAGGCGTACGGGAGGGAACGGGTGTCAGGGATGGGCGCAGTTGCGTGGGCTGCGGGGTAATGCGTGTAGGCGTGGGGGTTAACGTCAGGGTGGCGGTGGCCGGGTTTGCCAGACGGATGATCAGAATTTGGCCGGCGTAAACGTCGGTTGCCAACGGGCTGTTGCCGCTGTTGGTCATAATCTCCGCTCCGGTCAGCCCATAAGCCAAGGCAATCGCCCACAGCGTTTCACCTTCCTGCACGACGTGAATGATAGAGCCATCCGCGTTGGGGGTGGAGGTGATGATGGTGTTCACGTACGAGCTGGTGGCCTCCTGCTGAGGATTGACCGCGGCAGGGTTCAGTTCACCGGACGCTTGCAAGCCTTGTTCGGCTGGAAACGCATCAGCAGCCATGGGAGGAACTACCACGAGCGCCAGGAGGAGGAAGAGGCAAAGGATGGTTAATTGTTTCATGATGGCATATTATAGCTGTTTTGCGCAAGTCTTGCCTGAAACGCCAAGCCGAATTTGCCCGCTGCTGTACCGCTCTCTGGCACCCAGCCCATTCCATTGGTAGAATAATACACAGTCACGCTGGTGCTGCTTCCCGGCGCCTGAGGAGAAATATTATGTTGGATTTAAAGTTAATTCGTGAGCAACCTGAATTTATTCGTGAGTCCCTGCGCAAACGCCATATGGACGTGGGCGTCGTAAACCAGATTTTGGAGCAGGACGAGACGCGTCGCGCCCTCATCCTGGAAGTCGAAGCGAAAAAAGCTGAGCGCAACGCGGTTAGCAAGGAAATCGGCAGGATGAAAGATGCTGCCTCCCGCCAGGAAAAGATTGACGCTATGCGCGCGCTTGGGGACAGCATTGCCGCCTTGGATGAGAAACTGAAAGCGGTCGAAGCGGAATTGCACCTGAGCGTGGCCGGATTGCCAAATATCCCGGACCCGGATGTGCCCATAGGGGTGGATGACAAAGACAATATCGTCGTGCGCACAATCGGTGAGAAGCCCGCCTTTGAATTTGAACCCCAGGCGCATTGGGACCTGGGTCCGCGCCTTGGGATGATTAATTTTGAAGCCGGCGTCCGGCTGGCGGGCACGCGTTTTTATGTGCTGGAAGGCGCCGGGGCAAGGCTGGAACGCGCGCTGATCTTTTGGATGCTGGATCTGCATATCCGCCAGGGCTACCGCGAGATTTATCCGCCCTGGATGGTGCGCCAGGAGGTCATGTTTGCCTCGGGTCAGCTGCCCAAATTTGCGGACAACCTTTATCACGACGCGGAAGAAGATTTCTGGATGGTCCCAACCGCGGAAGTGCCGCTGACAGGCATGATGATGGGCGAAGTGCTGGACGAAGCCGACCTGCCGCTCAACCTGACCGCCTATACTGCCTGCTTCCGCCGGGAGAAAATGAGCGCGGGGCGGGACGTGCGCGGCATCAAACGCGGCCACCAGTTTGATAAGGTGGAAATGTACAAGTACTGCCTGCCCAAGGATTCGGCCGCGCAGCTTGAGAAGATGGTCGCGGATGCTGAGGAAACGTGCCGGCAGCTGGGCCTGACCTACCGCGTGCTGCTGCAGTCTACCGGCGACCTGAGCTTTGGCTCGCACAAGACCTACGACCTGGAAGTGTGGGCGCCGGGCTGCCAGGAATGGCTGGAAGTTTCGTCTGTTTCCAATATCGGGGAATTCCAGGCGCGGCGCGCGAACATCAAGTACCGCCCCGCGGACGGGTCCACTGCCAGGTATCTGCACACGCTCAACGGCTCGGGTTTGGGTTTACCGCGCACGCTGATTGCCGTGATGGAGACCTATCAACAGGCCGACGGGAGCATTCGGGTGCCGGAAGTGCTGCTGCCCTTTATGGGCGGGATCGAAGTTATCCGCGCATGAACATTTCCCCTGCCTGGGTCAGCACGGTGATCCTGATTATTTCCGGTCTATTCCAATTGATCGGATTGGTTGGGCTGGTGCTGGTTTTCTTTCCCGGTCCAACCGTAGCGTGGATTGGGCAGCTCATCTGGGCGGTTTTCACGCGCTTCAATTATGGGCACGAGTCGTGGCAGTTCACGCTGACCATCATTCTATTCGTGATCAGCACCCTGCTGATGCTCGCGGGCTCCCTTCTGGACAATTTCATGATGGCCGGGCGCGCCCGGAAACAGGGTTCGCCCTGGTGGGAAATAGGGTTGAGCTTGTTCGCGATGATCGTGGGGGGTATTTTGTTGACGCCGTTGGGCGGGTTGGCTGTCGCGCTGCTGACTTTGTTCCTGGTGGAGTATTACCGGCTGGGCAAGAAGCAAAAGGAAGCCTGGGCTGCGACGAAAGCGGTGGCCTTGGGCTGGGGCTGGTCCACGCTTATCCGCGCCGGGATTGTGCTGGTGATGATCGCGCTCTGGCTGGTGTCGGTATTGTGGTTGTAGCGCGTTTGACGCCATAACCCGTCATCGCGCAGGCAGGAAGCGCTCTCCTGGTTAGGGACACAGGCAGATTGCTGCTCCCCCTTCTTGTATTTCCAGCTTCCGTGATGGATCTGCAGCGGGGTCTAATGACGAATCAAACTCTGTCGCTGCGAGACCCTTTGCCATCTGGCTCGGATGAATAAATGTTGCGTTGGTTGGCAAAGGGCCGTGGCAGTCTGCCCTTAAAGCGTTCGAGAACCTAAGACACATAGCTTGTAAAAAGTATTTGAAATAAAGCTGAACTCTCAGGTGTGAGAGCTCTAAAAAAGGCAGATTGCCGCGCCCCCTTCTTGTGTTTCCAGCTTCCGTGATGGATCTGCAGCGGGGGCTCGCTAGTGACGGACAATAGAAGACAGGCAGATTGCAGTACCCGTCCGCTGTACGGCGGGCACAGGTGCCTTGCTCGCGATGACGAAAAAAAAGACCCTCACCCTCAATCCCTCCCCCTTCGTTCCGCTTCGCTTCACTGGGGAGGGTAAAAGGCAACAGGCGGATTGCTGAGGTGGGTTGGTGGGGAGATTGCTTCAGTCGCTAGCGCTCCATCGCAATAACAAACCGTTCGTCATCGCGATACCCTAAAGGGTACAGGTCGCAGCGTGGCGATCTCCCTTTGGAACATCATCATCGGGAAACTCAACGGCACAGTAGATTTCTATTGGTCAGCAGGGAGATAGCTTCAGTCGCTTGCGCTCCATCGCAATGACGAAACAAAACAGGAGGGAGATTGCTTCAGTCGCTAGCGCTCCATCGCAATGACGAAACAAAACAGGAGGGAGGTTGCTTCAGTCGCTTGCGCTCCATCGCAATGACACACAGTTCGTCATCGCGAGCGCAGCGTGGCGATCTCCCTTTGGAACATCATCATCGGGAAACTCACCGGCACAGTAGATTTCTATTGGTCAGCAGGGAGATAGCTTCAGTCGCTAGCGCTCCATCGCAATGACGAAACAAAACAGGAGGGAGATTGCTTCAGTCGCTAGCGCTCCATCGAAATGACGAATTACATCAGCAGGGAGATTGCTTCAGTCGCTAGCGCTCCATCGCAATGACGAAACAAAACAGGAGGAAGATTGCTTTACTCGCTGGCGCTCTTGCTGTAAACGCCATCAGGTGCACAAACAAATCAGCTCAGGTGGTATCCCTGGCCTGCCTGGCAAGGTAAAGGGCGATAGACCCGGCAGCCGCGGCGTTGAGCGACTCTATCTTCCCGCGCATAGGCAGGCGCAGCAGCTCATCGCAGTTCTTCCGCACCAAATCGCGCAGCCCCGCGCCTTCGTTGCCGACCACCAGCGCCAGCCCGCCGTCCATGCGCAGCTGCGAGGGGATCTTAGAGCGGGGGGCTTCGTCCAATCCGTACACCCAGATATTTAGCGCTTTCAGCTTTTCAATCGCCTGCGCCAGGTTGTATTGCGCCACCAGCAAGTGCTCGGTGGCGCCCGAACTGGCGTGCACCACGGTCGGGGTGATTTGCGCGGCTTGCGCGGATGGGATTACAACCCCGTGTACGCCCACCACCTCAGCGGTGCGCAGCAGCGTGCCCAGGTTTTGCGGGTCCTGGATGAGGTCGAGCAGCAGGAAGAAGGGCGGCTCGGATTGGTTTTTCGCGTTCTGAATCAAATCTTCGAGCGCGGCGTACGGGTACTCGCTGGCTTCCAAAGCAACGCCCTGGTGGTGGCTGGAAAGCAGGTCCAGTTTATCACGGGGGGCTTCCTCCGGCGCCAGACCGCGCAGTTTGGCCAGCCGTAGAACTTCGGGCAGCTGCCCTTCCATTTTGATACCGCGCGCAAGCACGAGGCGGAAGACATGCCGTCGCCTGGCGCGTAAAACTTCGTAGACCGGATTACGTCCAGTGATCCACTCGCGCAAAGCTACTCCCAGGTCCAGGTCGTGCCGGTTTTGCTGTCTTCCAATACGACGCCAAGCGCTTTCAGGTCCACGCGCACCTTATCCGCGAGCGCCCACAACTTTTGGGCGCGCAGCTCCATACGCAGGGCGACCAGCAGGTCGATGAAAGCGTCTGCCTTGGTGGTTCCGGTGTTTTCTTCGTTCAACTGCAGCCCGAGCACGCCGGTCAGTTCCTCAAAGACCTGCACGGCGGGGACTAACTGCGCCTGGCTTGCGCCGTCCGCGCGCGCCTGGTTAATCGCTCTGACGAGTTCGAACAGCGCGGCCAGCGACGCGGAGCTGTTGAAGTCGTCATCCATGGCTTCTTTGAACTGCGAACGGGTTTTTTGCGCGTCGGCTTCCAGCGCGGCAGCTCTGGCTGGTTCCAGCCCGGGCGCATTCGGGTCCGCGGCTTTCTTCGCGCTGAGCATGCGCTTGTAGGCTTGTTCAGTCTGCGCCAGCACTTCGTCGTTATAAGTGAGCGGGCTGCGGTAGGAGCCGTTCAGCACCAGCAGGCGCATCACATCGCCGGGATGCTCCGCCAGGAATTCGTCAATCAGGACCATGTTACCCAGTGATTTGGACATTTTCTCGCTCTTGAGCGTCAGCATGCCGTTGTGCATCCAGTAGGTCGCGAAAGGCTTGTGGGTGAGCGCTTCGGTCTGGGCAATTTCGTTTTCGTGGTGCGGAAAGATCAGGTCATTCCCGCCGCCGTGGATGTCGATTTGTTCGCCGAGGTGGTGCATGTTCATCGCTGAGCACTCGATATGCCAGCCCGGGCGCCCTTTGCCCCAGGGGCTGTCCCAGGCGGGTTCGCCGGGCTTGGCGGCTTTCCATAGGGCAAAATCCATCGGGTGCTCTTTGCGGTCGTCCACCTGGATGCGCGCGCCGGCGTTCATGCTTTCCAGACGCCGCCCGGAGAGCTTTCCATACTCCGGGTCGGAATCCACGCGGTAATAAACGTCGCCATCCACCGGGTAGGCAGAGCCTTGGTCCACCAGAGTCTGGATCATCTCCAGGATGTGCGCCATTTCCTGCGTCGCGCGCGGATTGACTGTGGCGGGTTTGATGTTCAGGGCTTCCAGATTGCGTTTATAGTCATCGATGTAGCCCTGCGCAAGCTGGAAGGGGTCCGCTCCGGATTGCTTTGCGCGGTCGATGATTTTATCGTCCACATCGGTAAAGTTCATCACGAAGCGCACTTCATAACCGGAATACTCCAGATAGCGGCGGACAATGTCGAATACCAGCGCCGACATGGCGTGTCCGATGTGCGCGCGGTCGTAAACAGTCGGTCCACACACATACATGCGCACTTTTCCGGGTTCCAGCGTGTGGAAATCTTCTTTTTCGCGGGTAAGCGTGTTGTAAATTCGAAGGGTCATGGGTCGTCCTCTCGGTGCTATTCCACTTCGGGTTTCGCAAAAATCATGCGTCCTGCCGAAGTTTGTAGGATCTTGGTCACAGTCACGCTGACATCTTTATTTAAGTAACGCTGGCCGTTTTCGACCACCACCATGGTACCGTCGTCCAAATAACCGACGCCCTGATTGAACTCTTTGCCTTCCTGAATGACGCGGATGTCGAAGCTTTCGCCGGGCAGCAAAATGACCTTGACGGCGTTTGCCAGGTCATTAATATTCAGGACTCGCACGCCCTGCAGTTCGGCGATGCGGTTCAGATTGTAGTCATTGGTCAGGATCGGACAGCGCATCTGGCGCGCCAGCACCACCAGCCGGTCGTCCACTTCGCGCACGCCTTCCACGTCAATGTCGCTGATGATCACGGTGGTTTTGTCGTCGTGCTGAAGTTCTGTGAGCACATCCATCCCGCGGCGTCCGCGCTGCCTGCGCAGAGAGTCCGCCGAGTCGGAGACATACTGCAGTTCGTTGAGCACGAAGCGCGGCACAATCAGCGTGCCGGTGAGAAAACCAGTCTTGGCGATGTCGGCAATGCGTCCGTCGATGATCGCGCTGGTATCCACCAAAACGCGGTGTTCACCGTCCACCTGGGTGCGGGAGCCTTTGGTTGTCATCTTGTTGGAGAATGACCGGAATATGTTCAGAAATTCCTGATTCCGGCTGAAAAATAGGGTCATCCCGAGGTACCCAAGTACCACCACAACTACAAGTGGCATGAATTGACCAAAAGGTTCGGGGAGAAGCGAGACCGGATATGCCAGCAGAGCAGAAATGATCAAGCTGATGATTAAACCAATCAACCCGCTGAAAAGTGCCTGCGGGGATGATTTTCCAAGACCTCTGCTGATTGCCTGGACAGGTTTAACACTAATCCACGGGCTGAGTATGTAGCCAATCAGCATGAAGATAACAATGCAGATTACTACTGTGATTCCGTTGGTAAATGGGTAAGTCGCCCAAAATGAAATCAGGTAATTATGAATCGGTGTTCCGGAAAAGAAGCCAATGAGTCCAAAAATAACTGTGCCAATAATCCGTGATAATAAGATCGCGCTCATACAAAAAACCCTCCATTATTAAGGTACTGAATGAAAAAAAAAGTATAAGTTCTGTGACAAGATAATAGCACTGTCAGGGCGCTAAGTCAACAAAACAGGCCTTTTCTTACGCAACTCATAGAGACGGTATTAAATATTGCGGTACCCCCTGCGCTTCTTTCGGGGTTAATAACTTTCGAGGGGTTTATCTGCCGACGGTGGAGGGGTGGGCGCAGATTGGCGCGTCCGCGAGGCTTTCTTCGGCTGTTGGCGGGCGCTGAGGGATGCTTCCAGGTGGCTCATCGCGGCCGGGTCGTATATATACGCGTGGCAAATGTCGCAGACCCAGGCGGGAAAGCGTCGGATAGTCAGCAGTTGGCCTTCGATGACTGTGGCGTAAGGAATCCGTTTCCGCTGGATGCGACCAACCAGGCAGCGAGGGCAGGTTTCGGGGTGGGCTGGCAATGATGTTTTCATATGGAATGATTATACGCTTTTATTTGTGTTGCGTCTGTTTGAATTTTGATAGAAATATCGGACTTTATGGAGCTGGGAAAATTAATTTGCCGCCTGGACTAAATCCGGAATGACCAGGGAACGAATGGCATCGAAAGGAAAGTACACAAATACCGCCTTTCCGACGATATCATTTTTGCTGACGTATCCCCACTGATGGGAATCCGAGGAGTTGTTGCGGTTATCCCCCAACACAAAATAGGAATCGGGCGGAACGCTCCAACTGCCGGAATAGCGCGGCAGCTCGGCGATGTAGGGTTCGGTCAGCGGGTGGCCGTTTACGCTCACAACGCCGTTTTCAACCACGACCTGGTCGCCTGGCAGTCCGATGATGCGTTTGATGTAATCTTCCTGACCTGCGCCCTTGAAATCAAAGACAACGATATCGCCGTGTTTGGGTTCACCCAGCTTATATGCCAGCTTGTTGACCACCAGCAAATAGCCGGGCTGGAGCGTGGGCTTCATGCTGATGTTTTCAACCCGCACACGCGAACTGACCGCGTTGATAGCCAGGAAAAGCACCAATGCCATCACAATTGTCTCGAGTGTGTCGATCCAAAAGCTGGTCCGGCGGGTCTTCTTTGGGGTGGGGTCCGGGTTCGTTAATTCAGGCGATGCCTGGCTGGTATATTGTTCCAAGATATGTATTCCTATTCGATAGTATGTTAGCTGGGCTTATTATACAACTTTCAACCCGCTTAGTCCTCATTGCGTTCACGCGCCTTGAGCACAAGCCGGATTGGCGTCCCCACAAAGGGGTACTCTTTGCGAATCTGGTTCTCGAGGTAACGCAGGTAGGTGAAGTGCCCCAGCTTCGGGTCATTGCAGTAAAGCAGGAATGTGGGCGGCTCGGAGCGAACCTGAGTGCCGTAGTAGATGCGAAACATGCGCCCGGAGCCTGAAGAGGGCTGGTGCATGTCCTGCGCGTTTTGCAGGATGCGGTTCAGCTGCGAGGTGGTCAGACGCACCAGGCGTTCTTCCTGCACGCGCGCTACCATTGGCAAGACCTGGTTCACGCGCTGCCCGCTGGCAGCCGATATAAAGATAATCGGCACATAAGGCAGAAAATTGAGCGCTTGGCGGATGTTTTTTTCGAATTCAAGTGAGGTATTCGTATCCTTCTCGATGAGGTCCCACTTATTGACTATCAGGATCACCGATTTCCAGGCCTGGTTAATATATCCGGCAATGTGGGTATCCTGCGCGGTAACACCGGTGACAGCGTCTATCACTAAAAGGGCAACATCGCAGCGTTCAATCGCTTGCATCGCGCGCAGGACGGAATACTTTTCCACGCCAGGAATGATGGTTCCGCGCTTGCGGATGCCGGCGGTGTCAATCAGGGTAATTGGCAGGCCTTCCCAGGTAATCTGGGTGTCAATCGCGTCGCGCGTGGTGCCGGGAATGGGGCTGACGATGGAGCGGGTCTCGCCGGTAAGTTTGTTTAACAAACTTGATTTTCCAGCGTTCGGCTTGCCCACAATCGCCACTTTGATGCTGGCATCTTCTGCTTCGTCTTCGACTGGCTGCGGAAAATGCGCAACCACTTCATCCAGCAGGTCGCCGGTGCCGGTGCCGTGGATGGCTGAAATCGGGAACGGATCACCCAACCCCAGCGAATAGAAATCCAGGGCGTTGGTGCGGTAGATCTCGCTGTCCGCTTTGTTTACCACCAGGATGATCGGGGGATGATTCGCGCCTGCAACGATGGACTGCCGCCGGCGCAGTATTTGCACAATCTCGCGGTCTGCCTCGGTCACGCCTTGCTGGGCATCTGTCAGCAGTAAAATCACATCGGATTCTTCCATCGCGATTTCCGCCTGAGCGCGGATATCCGCGATGAAGTCGGCCGAACCGATGGAGAGCGGCTCCTGGCTGCGTTGGCGGGTGGGGTCAATCCCGCCGGTATCCACGACAAAAAAATCGTGCCCAGCCCAATCGCCTTCAGCGACCAAACGGTCGCGTGTTGTGCCGGGTACGTCGTCAATAATCGCCAGGCGTTCGCCGACCAGGCGATTAAACAATGTGCTTTTGCCTACATTTGGTCTTCCGACCAAAACAATCACGGGTTTCTTCATCTATACTTTCTTTCCAGATTTTTTTTTGCAGCCGCGACTACCTGCTGATGACTACCTCAATAGACGCGGGCAGGATGGAATCGAGGTTAATGGCTGAGTCTGCCAAGGTAACCGTCGGAATTAGCTGGTAGGTTCCGGGAGTCTTGTTCGCCAGGTCCAGTGTGACGATAATATCTGCCGCATTCAGCTTGTCCAGTAGATAAAGTGGGCCAGAGACGTAAATATCCACCCTGTCGGGGGAAAGCGCTGCTTTCAAGCCCTGTCCGAGGTTGCTTATTTCCACCTGGATACCGGTCAGCAGGATAGAGGATTGTATGGCTGAAATGTTCACCTTGATGGTTACCTGCTGGTCGCCAACCACAACAATCCCCTCAGGCAGATTCAGGCTGACATCTTTTTCAAAGCTTTCAAACGCGCCGTTCAGGTTCAGCGGAGTGGTTTCAATGAAGGCAGGCATATTTGCCGCCAGTTCCGGGTCCGTGCTGTAAATAGTTATGTTTGGCGGGTCTGCCATGATACCTGTGAGGTAGAAGCCCTGCGCTATCTGCCCGGTGGTGACAATTTTGACGAACACGTTGCGGTAACCGCCCAGTTGGGTGATGGGAATTTCAACATTTACCTGGGTGGGGTTAAGGTTGATGCCAGTGACAATCACGCCGCGCGCGTCCAGGGCTTTCAGTTCCACTTGGCGGGAAATACTGGTGATGATATTGCTCAGATCCACGCTTGCGACCACCTGCTCAACTTTGAGCACCTGGCTTTCGGGTCCGATCACGAGGGCAGAGTCCTGCGAGAGCACAGGCGTGCCGGTTGTGTAGCCAATCGGCAAGGCTCCATTCTCGCGAATTTCGACCGGTACTTCCTTGCTGAGGATGTTTTCGAGTTTTAAGGTAATCTCGGATGGAGATACCAGCGTCAACCGGGTCGGGCTCAGGTCTATTGCGATTTGCGGCTCAAGCGTATGCTCGCCGGCTTTCAGGCCTGATAGGTTAATATAGGCGTGAATGGCGTCAGGGTTGGCGGCAAGGCGTTCTTGTACGGAACGGGGTGCGCGGATGCTTACCTTCACTTCGTCGTCGTACTGTCCGGTGACGACCAAGTCCGGGTCCAAACCCAGCACGGTAATCGGGATAGGCGCGGAGTATTCGCGTTCCTCGTTCGGGTCGGCGCTGGAGACCGCGGACACCCACACGATAATGGCCAGCACCAGCGCCGTGAGCAGAGTCGGCAAAAATTTTACAATCCAGCGGAGGGTTTTCATTTCGGGCTTCCTCCCTGTTTTTCGTCTTCAGCTTTCTTTTCTCCAGCCTTGGCGGATTTTCTGCCCGGTGTTTCTTCCGGGAGCAGAAACGCCCGTAAAGTGTTCAGCAAGCGCTCGCCATCCAGCCGGCGGATAAACCTGCCTTGATAGGCAATGGAAATGCTGCCGGTTTCTTCCGAGACCACCAGCGCGACCGCGTCGCTTACTTCACTGATGCCAAGCCCGGCACGGTGGCGCAAGCCCATGGAGCGCTCGGGCAGGCTGTTGAGCACGCCGCTGGCAGAGAGCGGCATCACGCAGGCGGCAGCCGTCACGCGGTTGCCCTCGACAATAACCGCGCCGTCATGCAGGGGCGTGTTCGGGTAAAAGATTTGCAGAAGCAATTCGGCGCTGAGATCCGCGTTCAGGTAAACGCCGTTCTTGTAATATTGGGTCAGAAAATCATTGCGGCGGATGACAATCAGCGCGCCGTGGCGGCGTTCCGAAAGGCGCACAGCCGCTTTCGTGATTTCCTGCAGGGTGTTCTCCGTGCGTTCGCGCGTTTTGGGTGTTGACCGGCGGGTGAGGAAGTCCATATTCGAAAAACGCCCGACCCGCTCCAACGCGCGCCGGATTTCCGGGGCGAAGATGACCGGAATGACAAAAATCATAGCGGGGGCGATGGTGTTCACCAGCCAGGAGAAGGCGGGCAGGTTCACCAGCGAGGTGACCAAGGTAATCAGGATGACCATCAGGAAGACCCCGCGCAGCAGGGTCAGCGCTTCCGTATCCCGCAGCATGTAAAGCAGAATCGCAAAAAAGGTCGTCACAAGGGCGATGTCAATCACGCTCATCCAATCAAAGCGCTCGAGAATAAAAAGGAAATTGTTGATTAATTCCTGCATGCGGGCACCATCTTACGGCTCGTCGGTGAAACTTAAGTATAACCTGTTAATAGACTCAGCGCTAACGCCTCATGACAAACGCCTCATGATAAAAGGTTGGACCGGACAAAAACCTCTCCCGGTACAAGCCCGTTCTTGCGCAAAAAATTCGCCGCGGAAAGCGGGTGCACATCCGCCACAACGGACTCACCGGGCAAAAAGCCCAGCTGTTTCGCGGAGAGGGGTGCAATCATTTCGTGCGGGATGTAGAGCGCCTTACATAAATGCTCTCCGGCGCAAATAGCCAGAACGGAGAGCGCGCTTTTTAGCTCTTCTGAGGCGGGGGTATAAGGAATGACGCTTTGCACCAGGCCCAGGAAAAACTCCAGCTTCCAGGAGCAGAGCGCGTCAAGTTCGCCCTCTTTAAAGCCAGCCAGCACCGAGCGGTGACTGAGCGAGCGGTAGATGTCTTCATCCTCCCAGGTCTGAGGGAAGAAGCGGTTCAGCAGCGCCCGCGCAGAAGTAAAAGCCTCGGGGCGCAGCGGCAGGAAAAGCTCACCGCCGCGGGAGACAATCTCCGCGGCAGGGGCGGCCTGGAGCTTTTTCAGGCCGATGGTGGTTTGCGCGTAGGTATCCTGAAAGCTGCCGTCAGTGCTGATGATGTAATCTGAACGGCTGGTTTTTTCTTCCTGGGGGCTTTGAGAGCGGATGCGCAGCAGGGCATCCGCTTCCGTTAGACCGCGCGTGTTCATCAGGCGCTCCTGACGAAGCTCATCCCGGGCTGTGACCGTCCATACTGCGTCGCAGCGTGCGTGCAGCCCGGCTTCGAAAAGTTTGATAGCTTCCACGACCACCAGCTCCACGCTCGCCCGGGCAAGCACGGCTTCGATGCCCTCTATCACGAGCGGGTGCACGATGGCTTCCAGTTCACGCAGGGCGCCGGGGTCTTTGAAAACAATTTTCCCGAGCCTGGAGCGGTTGATTTGACCATCCGAGTAGCACAGGTCGCTGCCAAAGGCTTCCAGGATCGGTTTGTAAGCGGGCATGCCCGGCAGATAAGTGGACTGCGCGAGTAAATCCGCGTCGATAGTCAACGCGCCTTCGTTTTCCAGAAACTGGCGCACAGCGCTTTTTCCTGACGCTACATTCCCGGTAATTCCAAGCAGTATGGGCATGGCTTTTAGCTCCTCCCGATTAAGTATACAGCAAATAACGCAGAGGCAGCGCGACCTAAGGACAGGATGCTATAATTTTCCTGTGATTACAGAAAGAATTTTATCATCTCTGCGCGCGGACTGCCGCTGGGACGCCAACCGACCTCTGGTGGTTGGGGTTTCGGGCGGGGCTGACAGCCTGACGCTGGCGCATTGTCTCTGGCGGGCTGGCGTGCTATTTACGGCTGCGCATTTGGACCACGGCTTGCGCCCGTCTTCCGCGGAAGAAGCGGAACGGGTGCGCGCGCTGTTGTCGTCCTGGGGTGTGCCCTGCGTTGTGCGGTGGATGGACGTCGGGGCGTACGCCAAAGAACACAAGCTGGGAATTGAAGAAGCCGCGCGTCAGTGCCGCTATCAGTTTCTATTCCAGCTGGCGCAGGAAAACGGGGCTCAGGCAGTCGCGGTGGGGCATACCGCCGATGACCAGGTTGAGACCGTCCTGATGCATTTTATCCGTGGGTCGGGCATCAACGGGCTGCGCGGAATTCAGGCGCGCTCGTTTTTGCCCGAATTAGACACGCTGCTGCCGATTTTTCGCCCCATGCTGGGGGTCAGCCGCGCCGAAACAGAAGCTTACTGCCGGGAGAATCAACTTGCCTACCTGGTCGACGAAAGCAACGCGGACACGCACTTCTTCCGCAACCGCTTGCGGCATGAAATCATTCCGGCGCTCGAAGCCGCCAACCCGGCTTTCCGGCGGGTAATCCTGCGCAATGCCCGCGTTCTGCAGGCTGATGTTGAATTGCTGGCGGAACTGGAACAGCAAGCGCTGCGCGCATGCCTGCGGGAACATGGCGCCGACCAGCTCGTACTGGACGCGGCTGTTTTCGGGGGCTTGAGCGCAGGCTTGCAGCGGCGGGTTTTGATGCAGGCTGTGCTGCGCTTGCGTCCGGGGCTGCGGGATGTTGGTTTGGAAGCGCTGGAACGCGCGCTTGTGTGCCTGCAAGACGGGCAAGCGCGCTTCGATTTAGTTGGAAGCTTGGAAGTTTGGAACCAGCAAGGTATGCTCGCGCTGAGGCGAAAAGGCTTTATGCCCGTATTGCCGCAGTACCCCCAGCTTTTACGCCGAGACCGCTTTACTGTGAACCCTGGTGAAACGCTGGACCTGGCGCAGGGCTGGGGGCTGCGCGCCGAAATCCTGAGCGCCAAAGCTTACAAGAAAATCCCCTTACAGGAACGGCGCAACCCGGAACATGCCTGGCTGAACCCGGCAGACCTGAGCCTTCCGCTGGAAGTGCGCCCTGCCAGAACCGGCGAACGCTGGTCTCCGCTGGGCATGCCCGGCAAAACCCAGAAGCTGAGCGATTTTTTCGTGAATCAAAAAATCCCTCAGCCTGCCAGGGCTCTGTGGCCGCTGGTATTCTGTGAGGGATCTCTGTTATGGGTGGCGGGGCTGCGGATCGCGCAAGCCTGGCGTTTGCTGGGCGATGAGATGGAAGTGCTGCACCTCAGCTTGGAAAAACCGGCGTAAAGCCCCGGCTTTATTCAATCCAGAAGACTTCTCTTAAGATTTTCTGTATAGCGCCGTAATCCGGCTGCAAAACCATCGCGCCTTCGTCCGTGACGAAACCCACCGCTTCGTTGGGGCTGAGCGTGTAGCCCTGCGCAAAGTCGGGTTTTAAGAACTTACCAAGCGGCATCATATACAACCACATATCTCCGAGGCTCATATCCGTTTCGATGACGTCCAGCGCGGACTCGATGAAAGTGGGCAGACGCACCAGGTTGGCAGGGCTGGTGATTTTTTGGGCAATCGCGCGGGCGACTTCCTGCGCGCGGCGTGTGCGGTCAAAATCCGAGGAGTTCAGGCGGGCGCGCACATACCACAGCGCGAAATTGCTGTCCATCTCGCGCGCGCCGGGCTCCACCACGCACCAGCGTTCGGGCGTGAAATCGCATTGGTCTTCCATGCGTTCGGTCACCTGCACGTTTATTCCGCCCAGCAAGTCCACCACGTACTTAAAGGCGGAAAATTCCGCGATAGCGTAATGGTCGGGGCGGAAACCAAAATTGTAAGCCAGGGTGTCCCCCAGCGTCTGGTAGCCGCCCACGGCATGGGCAACGTTCAGGCGCTGCGCGTAATATCCGGGGATGTCCACCCATAGGTCGCGCGGGAGGGAAAACAGGTGGATTTCGTTGGTTTTCAGGTTAAAGGCTGCCAACAGCATCACATCCGTGCGGTAGCCGCTTTGGGGGGTGTAGTCCGAACCGAGCAGCATAACGGTTTTTACGTACGGCGGAATTTGGAGTGCTTCCGAATAACCCGCCAGGTAAGGGTCTTCGCTTACTTCCGCGTTTTTGGTCCAGAGGTTGCTGAGGAAACTGCCCTCTCCAGCGCGCGTGCGGTTGAGGCTGACCGCCCCAACCCAGGCGAGCGCGACGATGAGCACGAGCAAGAATAAAATGACAGGAAGTGAGGACTTCCGCTCAGGTTTTTGCATATTCGTTTTCTTTCTGTTTATTTGATGTTGGTCGCCTGGCTAATCCTTAATTCTCCGGTGAAGTCAGCTCGTAGCCGTACTCTTTTGCCAGGCTGCGCAGCTTTTGCGAAACCTCGCGCCATTGAATCTTGGATATGCCTAATTTCTGGCGGATTTTATCCGGGTCCACGCCAGAGGTCAAGTCATTCAGGGCGCTGGTCCAACGGCACATATCGAACGAAAGGTGTTTGTCCAGTTCGGCGGCGTTGCCGATATCTTCCAGCAGATATTCCAGGCGGCGCTGAGACCAGGGGAAAACCGTGTCCTGAATATTGTACGCGGCAGCGTATTCCTGGTAGGCTTGCACCCATTCTGCCGACACCGGCACTTTGCGTTCCTTGTATCGGTAGCGCGGGCTGGAATAGCGGATGAAGAGGTAGGGTCCGTCCGGACCGTCCAGCTCCACATGGTTGGTTTTCAGGCTCAGGCATTCGCCTTTTTTCATAGCGGTTTCGAGCACCAGTTTGAGCAGGAGATATGGGCGCAGATCGCGCGAGGCGGAAGTACGCAGCGCGTCCGCGGCATCCAGCGCGCGTTCCTGCTCGCTCTTGGTCAGGACCATAGGCAGGGGGCTGATGACAGTCTTTTGCTCAACCTTTTCCGCTGGGTCCATGGCGATAACGCCGCCGCGGGAGAGCCAGCGGAAGAAGGATTTTATGGAGGTTATGCGGCGGGAAAGCGTTTTCGGGCTGCAGGGCACCTTGCGTTCGGTTTGCAGCCAGGTCAGGAAATTTTCCAGGTCCTTAGTGCTGATCGTTCCAATCTGGGCGTCGGGGGCTAAAAAGCTGGCCAGAAGCTGCAAGTCGGCGCTGAAGGCTTTGAGCGTATGGGTCGAGCGGCCCTGGTCGTGCAGATAAATTTTCCAGGCTTGAATGGCGGGCTGCATCAGGGTGCTGGCCGTCAGGTGCGCGCTAAGGTTTTCAGAAGTCGGATTCATACTTGCTCCAATCAATTTCGCATAGATAAACTATAACACCAGTGTAATCGGGTTTTGCGCGTCTGTCAAACCTCAGTCGTTCAGATAAAGCGCTTCAGCAATGATCGGGTTGATGGCGTAATAATTGGGAATCAGCACCATGGCGCCTTCCGCCGTGATCCAATTGGTCACCGTTTCGGGTCCGACGGCGTACTGATTGAAATTCTGGGTTTTCATCACTTCTGAAGCCAGCGGCATGTACGGTAGGATATCGCCCAACTGCAGGTTGGTATCCACATACTCGCGGTAGGCGCCGTAGAGCTCGGGCAGCTTAAAAACCATGTTCAGGTTCATCGCCTTGCTGTAAATCGCTTTCACCACGTCCTGGGCGCGGCGGTTGCGGTCAAAATCGCTGGTAGTCAGGCGCGAACGCGAGTACCACAGGGCGGTGCCGCCATCCATGTGCGTCAAACCCGGTTCCATAATACACCAGCCGCTGGGGTCCAGTTTGCAGGAGTCCTGCAATTCCTGGGTCACTTCCACATCAATGCCATCCAGGCTGTTGACCACATCCTTAAAGCCGTTGTAATTGACCATCATGTAATAATCCGGGTGGATGCCAAAATTCGCCTGGAAAGTATCCGCCAGAAGCTCAAAGCCGCCCAGACCCCAGGCGGTGTTGATGCGGTTGGACCAGTAGCCCGGGATGGTAACGTACAGGTCGCGCGGGAAGGAAATCAGGGATATCGAATGGTGTTTGGGGTTGAGCGAGAGCAGCATGATGACATCCGTGCGGAAGCCGTTGGCTGAGAAGTCGTCGCAGCCCAAAAGTAGGATGTTCAGCTGATTATCCGGCAGCTGGTCCTGTGAGATAAATGGCACCGGCGTGGGAGTGTAGATAGGCTGGGGCAGCAGTTCAATCGTACCGTCCTCGAGAATGTTGGCAAAGGCGTTGGGTTGGAAGGGCGTAGGCGTTGCGGCAAAATCCTTGAAGCTGATGCGATAAGGGAACGCGCTTGAATTTGCTGCCGCGCTTACCAGCGCGCCTGAGACCACGACCATCAGGAATGCCAGTGCGATGGCTCCAAACGCGATTAGGGTGATAATCTGATGCTTTTTTAGTCTCATCGTTTCCAACTCCTGGCTCAAACCGCCCGGTCTAGTGACTCTCCTGCGCTTCAGGTTGGGCAGCTGCGTCTAAAGGGAATAGCGCGCGCCAATGGGTAAGCTGCCCGGTTTCGCTTTTCAACCACCAATGCCCGCCGCGTTCGCGCAGCAGCCGCGCCGCTTCGCGCAGCGCTCTAATATCGCCAATGCCGGCAGGCGCTTGAGATTGCGGGTTCAGCAGTGTTTCGGGTAAGCGCTGTTGTTCTTCAGCGGTCAGCCCCTCGCCAGCGTGTGTCGTGAGGATTTCCAAAGCAGACCGCCCATTCTCATCCGGAGCTGAGCCGACTTTCAGTACGACCTCTCCATCCTCTGGTGAGGCGGCGAAGGCGTTAATCGCCAGATTTTCCAGAACCCGTTGCACAAGGGAAAACGTTGGCTGGTTCATTTCCGGCAGAGCTCCGAACTCGGCTTGCAGCGCCACGCGCCGGGAATAGAAGGAAAGAGCAACCTCGTCCAGGGTGTTTTGCAGGGTTTCCCGGGTACTTGCACCCGAGCTATGCGTCTCTTCCGGCACGGAAGCGCTTGGGTCGGTTTTAGCAGACTTGGTTTTTTCCGTTATTGCGAGTGTAGAAACTGGCTTGCCAAGCAGGTCGCCAAGCGCCGCGCGGGCATTCTCAAGTTCGTGACGAAGGCTGAGCGCGCGCTGTTCGTTCTCTTCCAAGGCAAGCTCGAGCGCGGCTTTTTGCCCCCGCAGCGCGTCCAACTCGGTGAGCGCGTTCTGCTGGGCTTGCAACTGTTCCTGCAGCGCTTCCAACTGCGCTTGCAGATATTTCTGACGCTGTTCGCGCACGCGCAGTTCGGCTGTGTAGGCTGCCTGTTCATTTGCGCGCGTGGAAATCAAGGCGCCAAGCTCGGCTTTACTGACGGATAAGGCATCGGCCATGTCACGCTTCTCACGCTCCACCTGGTTTACGTTGTACCGGCTTTCGTCTTGCAGCGCGCTTTCCGCTTGCACGACAGCCGCGCGCTCCAACACCTGGTTCAGTTTATCCGCAAGCGGGTTGAGAGCGCCCAGGTCCGCGTCTGTCCAGGCGCGCCTTGTGTACGGGTTGAGGCAGATTAACGCACGCGCCGCGGGTTGTTCGCGCGTGCCGAGCGGGAAAAGCAGCAGGGGTCCGCAGGCATTGAAGCCGCTGGCGCGCATGAGCGCTTCTTTCTCAGCTGCCAGTTCTTCGTCCGCGTTGGCGGTCAGCGGTACCAGGTCCTCAAAATGTCGTCTCAGTTTTGGCGCTTGTTTGAAAGGGAGCTGAAAAACCGGCAAATGTGCCTCGCTGATGAGATCATAGGCGCTGCTCACAGTAAAAGCAGGCGACTGCGGGTCTTTCTCCACGATCCCAACCACATCGCCCATGAGGTACAGGCTCAGGGCGTGCGTAAGCGCGGCACGGATTTCGTTCACGCCCGAACGCAGCCCGACCTCCAGCAGCGCGGAGGCCATCTGAGGAGAGCTTGGAGCGTCCGGTCGAGTTTGTTCGCTGCGGCGGGACTGCCAGGCAGCGCTGATGAGCAGGGGGTAGTAGAGCAGTTGGCTGAGCATCACCCCGCTGGGCAGCATGCCTTCAGCGGGATAGAGGATGTTTACCAGGTAGCCCAGCGCGGCGATGAGCAATATGAGCACGCGCTCCAGTTTGTGGGGGCGCTGACTGCGCAAAGCAAGCACCAGGGCGATAAAAAGCACCAGCAGCGCGGCGGCGGACCAGGCCAGGCTGAAGACCGAACCCGCAAAAGCTTTATCCGCAGGCCAGGTGGACCAGGCCAGCACGCACATAGCGCCCGCCAAAAGGGTAAAACCGCTAAGGAATATCAACAGGCGCATCAGGCGTGTGTTTAAGCGCCCAGTCAGCAGACCGCCGCTAAGCCAAATGAGGGTAATCAACGTAAGTGTATGGAAGACAAGCGGAAAATAGCGGGCGAGGTCTGCGTTTCCCTGGTAAATCAGCAAACTGAGCGTAAGCAGCAGCAGCTGCGCCGCGAAAACTGAGAAAAGCGCGGCGCGCAAAGCCCGTGCTGGCTGGTAACCCGCCGAACCGGTCCTGCGCAGCGCTATAACCGCCAATAAACTAGCGCACAGAAGGATAAGGTAATAGAGCAGTGCGTATGGAAAAACTGTGAGAAGAGGAAGTATGTCCAGTAGGGCTTTCATCAGCAGGCGCCAGGTTCGCATTGATTAGAGTTAGGGTTGCAAGAACTGTTCCTATCGCTGCCCAGCGGACGCGCGATCAGTTCTCCAGCTTTGCCAGTCCGATGCGCAAGCGGCGCAGGGTCTCCTGCTTTCCCAGCAGGTCCGCCAGTTCGGTGGCCCCGCCCGGAGAGGCGGGCAGGCCGGAGAGCGCGGTGCGGATCGGCCACATGAGCGTGCCGGTTTTGTAACCTTGCGCGGAAGCAAACTCCTTGAGCGCCGCGAAAAGGCTCTCGTTATCCCAGTTTTCCAGAGCCCCAAGCAGTGGAATTACCCTTTTGAGCACTTCCGCGCTGGATGCGAGCGTGGCTTTGGATTTCTGGTTTTCAAACAATTCCGCGCTGTAATCCGGCAGCGCGCTGAGGAAGCGGACCATATTAGGGATGTCGGTCAGTTTTTCGACGCGAATCTGAATCAAGCGGCTGATTTTTTCTGCGTCCAGCGCTTGAACTTCTGGAGGATAAAACGGACTGGCAGCCCGGTGGAAGGCAGCCGGATCCATGGCGCGGATGTGCTCGCCGTTCAACCAGGTAAGTTTGTCTATCGAAAACGCCGCGCTGGACTTTCCGATGCGGTCCATATCGAACGCCGCGATCAAGTCCTGCATGGTGAAGAACTCGCGGTCGTTGCCCGGGCTCCAGCCAAGCAGGGCGACGTAGTTTACAATCGCTTCGGGCAGGTAGCCCAGCTTGACCAGGTCCTCGAACGAGGGGTCGCCGGCGCGCTTGCTGAGCTTGGCGCCGTCCTCGCGCAGGATGAGCGGGAGGTGGATGTATTCGGGGATTTGCCAGCCAAAAGCCTGGTAGAGGAGGTTGTACTTGGGCGTGGAGGACAGGTACTCCTGTCCGCGAATAACGTGCGTGATTTCCATCAGGTGGTCGTCTACCACGTTGGCGAAGTTGTAGGTCGGGAAGCCGTCCGACTTGAGCAGTACCTGGTCGTCCAGCTGCGCGTTGTCTATGGTAATTTTGCCGTAGACGTGGTCGACGAAGCTGGTGCTGCCGCTTTCGGGGATGCGCTGCCGCACAACTGGAGTGAGCCCCTGCGCGAAACGCGCCTGGACTTCCGCCTCGGTCAGCAGCCGGCAGGGGTCGCGGGTGAGGTCTGGATGGGCAGGCTGGTCTTCCGTGTCGGGCTTGTCATCTTTCTGGCAAAAGCAGTAATACGCCGAGCCCTTCGCAATGAGTTCCTCGGCATGTTTTTTGTAAATCGGCAGGCGCTGGCTCTGCACATAAGGACCTTTGCCGCCGTCCTTGTCCGGGCCTTCATCGTAGCTGATGCCGGCCAGGGCCAGCCCGTTATAAATCGCAGCGAGCGCGGCGGGCACATTGCGGGATTGGTCGGTATCTTCAATGCGCAGGATGAACACGCCCTGGTGTTTTTTCGCCAGCAAGTAGGCGTAAAGGGCGGTGCGCAAGTTACCAATGTGCATGTAGCCGGTCGGACTGGGAGCAAAACGCGTTCTGAACATAAGATTTCCTGCCTGAAATAAAGAGTTTGTCGCCATTATCCTACCATAAACCCGCCCGCGGATACAGCCGCGCAGCTTGAAAAAAATCCCGCCATGAGGGCGGGATTTTTAGTCCGTTTTTTTAGTTTAGATAATCCGGTCGAAGAAGCGCGCCAGTTCTTTTTTCTGGTCTTTGTGCACTACCGCCAGCACTTCATCCGCGGTCTGGAATTCCAGCTCGCCGTGTGGGACAATCAGTTCTCCCTTGCGCAGGACAGCCACAATGGTGCACTGCGACGGAAAAGCCAGGTCGCGCAGCTTTTTGCCGTTGGCAAGCGCGTTCGGGGCGACCTTCTCTTCCACCAGGTCAAATTTGCCCTTGCGCAGCTTGTGCAGCGTAATCATATCGCCCAGCGACATTTCCTCAGCAATCAGGGCCGCCATCAGGTCAGCCTGGTTGAGCGCCACATCCACGCCCATTACATCCGTGAACATCCAGGCGTTTTTCGGATGGTTAATGCGCGCGATGGTGCGCGGAATCATGAACTCGAAGCGTGCCAGACCAGTCGCGACCAGGTTGACCTCGTCCTGACCGGTAACCGCGGCTAAGACGTCCATCTTCCGGATGCCAGCAGCTTCCAGCACGTCCGGGTCGGTACCGTTGCCGATGTACACAATTTTTTCGGGCACATCCAGCAGAATGCGCTGTTTCTCTTCCTCGCGCAGCTCAATCAGACGCACTTCATGACCCTCGCTGATCAGATAATTCGCCAGGTAAGTGCCTACTTTGCCACCGCCGATGATCATTACTCTCATGTTGTCCTCCTTAGCCTTACCTACGCCCCGAAGATGCGGGTGACTTTATCCTTGGAGCCGAATTTCACAAACAGGTGCACGATGTCATCCTTCTGGAATTGCGTGGCGGCGTTCGGTATGAAGGTCTTACCGCTGCGAGTAATCGCGACCACCTGAATTTCGCCGGGGACTTCCGTCTCCTTAATGGAGTGATTGACCAGCTGCGGATTGACGTCCACGTCAATCAAGCTCACCTGACCCGCGCCTATCGTGCGCTCAATGTTGAGCTGCGAGTAAATAAGGGTGCTGATCAGCCGGTCAATTCCCAGGGTAACAGGCGAAACGGTCTGAATGCCCATGCGGCGGTAGATTTTCGCTTTTTGCGGTTCAAAGACGCGCGCGGATACCCGCGGCACCTTGAAAACCATTTTTGCCATGCGGGCGGCTACAAGGTTTACCTCATCTGAGGCGGTTACGGCTGCCAGCGCGTCTGCGCGTTCAATGCCGGCATCCGAAAGAACCTTCTGGTCAAAACCAATTCCGACCACTTTCTTCCCTTTGAAAGTCGGTCCGAGCAGTTCAAAGGCTTTTGGGTCGCTGTCAATCACGGACACGTCGATGCCCTGAAGGCTCAGGTTTTTAGCGAGACCTGCACCGACACGTCCACACCCTATGATGATCACTTTCATATTGTTTCTCCTTTGCCGGCAAAAATTTGCTTTTGTTGGGCTCGTTTTTCCTTTTGCGTCTGTACTGCTTTACGAATTGCGTCCGCGATAGGCAGGCTGGGTATCCACAGCAGGTGGAAGAGCCAGTACTTGGGTTCAAACGGCCCCGTGCCGATGAAGCGCTGCATGAACGGAACATAAACAATCGCCAGGACGATAAGCAATTCACTCACAATGCCATACCAGATCAACTTATTGTTGAACAGCGGGGTCTTGAAAATGGACTGGCGCGTAGAGCGCTGCGCGAACAGGTTGCCAATCTGTGTGAAGACAACCGCAGCCAACGCCATTGATGTAGCTGCTCTATAAATCGGGCCGCTGGCTGGCAGGTCCAGCCACTGACCGGCATAGCCGTTGGTCCAGTAGTAAAAGTAGAAAGCCGCCATGGCAGCCAGCGCCTGCACCGGTCCGAGGATCAGGTACGCGCGCGCCAGAAGGGACTTGGTAATCAGATGTTCACTGAGTTTCCGTGGGGAACGGTTCATCGTGCCGGCTTCCGGCGGCTCCGCACCCAAAGCCAGCGCCGGGACAATATCGGTGCCCAGGTCCACGGCCAGTACGTGCATGACGTTCAGGGCAATTGGAATGCGCGCCGCTGAAAGGGCGTGCGCGATAAAGGGCACAGCTTCGGGCGTGTTGCTGGTGAAGATGTAGGTAGTGAAGTGCTTGATATTCTCGTATACCGCGCGGCCTTCCTCAATCGCGCTCACGATCGAGCCAAAATTGTCATCCGTCAGGATCATATCCGCGGCTTCCTTGGCAACATCCGAGCCGGAAATACCCATCGCGACGCCGATATCCGCTTTTTTCAGGGCGGGGGCATCATTGACACCGTCGCCGGTCACCGCGACTACATTGCCAAGCTTCTGGAGCGCGGAGACGACTCTTAATTTGTGTTCTGGGGCAACGCGGGCAAAGATGACCTGCCCGCTTACCGCTTCCACCAGGTCTTCATCGCTCATGGTTTCAAGTTCCACGCCGGTAACCACGCGCAGGTCCTCACCTTTCACGATGCCAATCCTGCGGGCGATGCTTTCAGCCGTTAGACCGTAGTCCCCGGTAATCATGATGATGCGGATGCCAGCCTTGTGGCACTTCTCAACGGCTTCCGTGACGTCCACGCGCGGCGGGTCCATCATGGCGACCATGCCAAGGAAGGTCAGGTCAGCCTCGATGGTTTCCACCTGATAATCGTCCAATTCGCGCGGGAGCGTCCGCGCGGCGGCAGCCAGAACGCGCAGCCCCTGGCGGGCAAAATCATCGTTCTGCGCCATGATGAAGCTGATCCAGTCCTGGTTGAGCGGGATAATCTGGTCGCCCACGCGGATTCCCGAGCAAACATCCAAAATTTCCCGGATGCCGCCCTTGACGTAAGCCACACGCTCGATGGCACCGTCCACCCGCTGCATGTGAACCACCGTCATACGCTTGCGGCGTGAGTCAAAGGGGAGTTCGGCGATGCTTTGTTCATTCTGCAAATCCGATCGGGCGTAGCCGGCTTTTTCAGCCAGGACGAGCAGGGCGGCTTCGGTTGGGTCTCCAAGCACTTTCCAACCGGTTTTTGTCCCGTCTTCCAGCGTTTCAGGCGGGAGCAAACGGGCGGTATTGCATTTCGCCTGGGTCAGGATAACATCATTAATCGCGCCTACAGAGCGAGAGTCCAGGGATGCGCCGTTTTCAGCGAAAGTACCCACCGGTTCGTAGCCAGTGCCGGAAACTGCAATTTCGCGCCCGGCATAGGGCTCGCCTTCACGCGTTGCAGGCACCCACACCGCGCGGACCGTCATTTCATTTTGGGTCAGCGTTCCGGTTTTATCAGTGCAGATAACGTTGGTACAGCCCAAAGTCTCCACCGCGGAAAGTTTCTTGATCAAGGCGTTACGTTTCGCCATGCGCTGCGTGCCCATCGCGAGCGCCAGCGTGACGGTCGGCAGCAGCCCTTCCGGAACAAACGCCACGACCATGCCCAAAGTAAAAATGAAGCTTTCTATCAGGGGGATTTTTACCAGCAGCAGGGCGATGACCAGGAACAGGAGACCAACGCCTACCGCGATGACCGTGACGATCTTGGTAACGTTCTCCATCTCCTTTTGCAGCGGGCTGAGTTCCTCTTTCAGGGACTGTGTAATCTGGGCGATCCGGCCGAAGTTCGTGTTCATGCCGGTGGCGTAGACAATTGCCTTGCCGGAGCCAGCTGCCACGAAAGTACCCGCAAATATAAGGTTAGGAATATCCGTGCGGGTCATTTGTTCGCCGCTGACAGGCTCCGCGGAGCGGTTGACCGGGTGGGACTCACCGGTGAGCGTAGACTGGTTCACGCGCAGGTCGGAGCTGTTCAGCAGGCGGCAGTCCGCTGGGATGCTGTCGCCTTCCTGCAGGAAAATCACATCTCCGGGGACCAGGTCCTGCGCCACAATGCTGGTTTCTTCGCCGTTGCGCATCACACGTGAGGTGGATGGAAGGATTTTTTTGAGGGCTTGCGTGGCTTTCTCCGCGCGGAATTCCTGGAAGAAGCTGAAAGCGCCGTTGATGATATTCACTGCCCACACCGCGATGCCCAGCTCAGGCATCCGGGCGACAAACGCGCCGATGCCGGCAACCCACAGCATGATTGCCATGATATGCGTAAAGTTAGCCAGTAACTTGAAGATGAGCGGTTTGCCTTTGACTTCTTTCAGGACGTTCGGGCCGTACACGCTCAAGCGTCGGACGGCTTCATCCTGGGACAGGCCTTCAGGCCTGGAGCTGAGTTCCTGGTACAGTTGATCAGGCGTCAATTCCTGAATTCGTCGGGTTAATTCCACACTTAACTGCGTTGCTTGTGCTTCCATAAGTTGGTTAATGATAATACTTTCTGAGGAGATGGATGAATTAATCTTTCCGGTTGTTTGCCAATCGGAAATCTTACTCTCATTAAGCGGGTTGTCAAATGGTTTTAGGCATTCCGGGATGCTTTTCAACCCAAAATCGGCCGAATTTACATGGATTTAACAATTCGGGTCTGTTCAGGGTTGAAGACTCTTTTGAAAAGACTCCCATTTTTCCAGAAGCTGGGGCAGGAAAACCTGTTCGAAATACAGGTTGCCCGGATCGGCTTTGCCGCGCCCCACCTGGTAATGCCCGAATACGTTGGCGGGGTCGATGTGATAGAACCACAACAGCGAGACCACCAGGTCGGTGGTTTTGTCGGTGGTTTTTTCGATGGCTTCCGTCATCTCCGGATTTGCCCAGCCTTCTATCAGGGCATTGAAATTGTGCCCGGACATCTCAATATGGATCGAACGGTTGTTGTAGGTTACCCACTCGCCCTGGTCGTTGTACTGCGGGGCGGCGCCGCTGCCGTGCAGCACGCCGTCCGGGTACATTGGCAGCATTTGCAGAATGTCGTACTGGCTGATTGCGAAGTGCACGGAATACCATTCGCCCAAGCCGTGATAAGTGCTTTCTGTACTCCAATCACGCGGAAGGTTCGCGGTTTGTCCATCGGTGTGGATGATGATGAGCTCGGGCACGATAATTTCATCCATGATATCCGCTTCCGGCAGCTGCTTGTACGCGTCACCGAAGTAGACGCGCTGCCCGTCATCAGCAATTTCAAAGCGCGGCGGGACCGGCAGTAGGGAGAGGGGGTCCGGCGTGGGAGCAAGCGTGGGTGTGGCTGAGGTTTGGGGAGGTGGAGTTTTGGTTGGCGGCGTTGTTGGGCTTGGTAAAGGCGTGTTGGTCGCGCTGGGACTTGGGTTGAGGCTTGGGTTCGGATCAGGCGCTGCGTTTGGGGTCGGCGCACAGCCAGCCAAAAAGAGCAGGGCGGTCAGTAAACAAGCGAGGAGTGTTCGCGCGGTTCTTTTCATCGGGTCAGGCCAAACGGGCGGCGTTCCTTATTCGCGTTGTGCAGGGGTGCGGTAATCGTGCGGCGTTCATTTTCCATCGAGTCGGGCCCAACGCAGCAGCTCCGCTAAAACGTTCGCAAATTCCGAAATGCTGGTTTCCAGCGCGGCGTAACTGCTCCCGACCAGTTCATCCGAGCGCCCGGAAAGCACGATAATCCAGGCTTTGCCCTGGTATTCCAGGATGCCCATGTCCCCGACGATGGGCGGTGTTGCGCTGGTGCCGCGTTTATTGTAGAACAAGGCGCCGGGGAGCATTTCGCTGAGCGGGCCAAGGTAGAGACTGTCATTTTCGGTGCGCACAGCCATCAGACCTAACAAATATTCCCGCATTGGTTCACCCAGAAATTCGCCGGCGTAGAGACCTTCCAGCGCCCGAGCCAGGTCCACCGCAGTCGTCTGGCGGGGGTTCAGGCTGGTATCGACAAGTCCCCAATCCCTGAGGGTTGCGGCGCCAACTTTCAGGTTGCTCGCGTAAATTAACAATGCCGCGGCTGCATCCTCATCGCTTATGACTACCATGTCCGAGAGCAGCCGGTCGAGCGTTTTAGTGCCGAAGCTGAGCATCTGCAGGTCCGCGGGGGAAAAGCCCTGGGTTTCCAGACCGTGCAGCACCAGCATTGCCAGCGGTATTTTTATCATGCTGGCGGGGTGAAAAATCGAGTAAGGATTGCTTTCATAAACCGGAGCGGCAGCGCCGACTTCTTTAATAATGCCGTTCCAGACAGTGCCTGGCGCCAGCACCGCATCCAGTCTCTGATTGAATTCCGGAATTGCTGCCAGCCCACCCTTGCGGCGCACAATCATGAAACCGCCATCTCCGCTCAGACCGAGATATTTGGCGTACGCCAATCGGATTGGGTCGGTCAGCTCGTAGAATAAACCTGTTCCTGGTTTGGTCGGGTCGTACAAGACTTCTTCGGTGATTTTGAAACCTTCGCCGCGGTTCAGATTGGTGACGGTGTAAGCCGCGCCGTTTTCGTCCACGCGTGTGACCACCAGCATATGGTCAAAGCCGTTTTGTTTAACGTACAGGTACAGCCAGTCGCCGGCTTGCAGCGGATTGGTTGCGAAGTCGTAATCGCGCACGCTTTGGGTGGTTTGGAAATAATCATATTCGCTGGGTGGGAAGTACTCGCGCTTGAGCACTGACATACCGCTGCATGTTCCGCCTTCGCGGGCGCAAAGCAGCCAGATTTCCCGTACGCTGGTGGTAGCCGGCAGGATGCCGCCACTGCGCATAATGGCGATGCTGAGCGGCCCGCAGGCGCTGCGCACGTTTTCGTAAGCGCCGCGGTTGTATTTGATGCTCTTGGCGACCGCGTTTGCTTCTGCGGTGGTGTCTGCAAGGTACTCCAGGCTGGCGCGGTAGAGGCTTTCTTGCAAGGCGCGCACACGTTCCTCGACCGGGTCAGGCGCTTGCGCGGAGGCGGTTGGGGTGGGGCTTAGGCTTGTCAGGGGAGCTTGGGTGGCGGTGAGGACGCTTGTGGGATTGGCTTCCGTCAATACTTCTTTTGCGTCCTCGGTGACAGCGCTGGTGGGAACGAGTGCTGGAGTGTTGGTTGCAAAACCCGCGGAGGATTTCCCGGCGCTAACGCCTGCACAGCCCCACAGGAGCGTGAGGATTATTGGGAGGAATAGAATACCGCGCAGGACTTGAGAGCGCGAAGAGGGTGTTGCGTGCTTCATACGGTTTATTATAACGGCACGGCGGGGTTGGCGTGCGGTTTGAGGCTTTTACCTTCGCATGTAATTCAGAGCGCTTGTAGTTGTTGTAGGGCGGCTTGCGACTTTCAAGCCGCCGTTGTCAAATGTTGTCGGGTTGAAGAGCGCAACCCGACCTACGGACTATTCCTTCGTCCTCGCGAATCAGTTCTGCGGTCACTGCGAGACCCTTTGCCGAAAGGAATTGTCCTGAAGTATTTGGTTGCTGAGGCAAAGGGTCGTGGCAGTCTGACTTTAAGTCGTAGGTTGGGTGGAGCGACATAATGGCTCTATCAGCCAATAAAATTTTGGAGCGCAACCCAACAGAAATCGATTGGTGGGTGCATGGCGATTGTTGGGTACCAATGTTGGGTTTCGCTCCTGCGTCGCTGCACCCAACCTACGAGCTGCTGATATATGGGGAGATTGCTTCAGTCGCTGGCGCTCCATTGTATGACAAATCTTTCGTCATCGTCAGGAATGAAACAATCTCATTCTTAAGATACAGGCAGATTCCAGAAGGGATGTTTACGCTATGACGAATCTATCGTCATCGCGAGCTTACGAAGCGATCTCCCTCTACTGCGAGCAGATGCTTCGCCTACGGCTCAGCATGACACTCTTATGTCCTCGCGATACCCTGAAGAAATCGATTGGTGGGTGCATGGCGCTTATTAAGTACCAATGTTGGGTTTCGCTCCTGCGTCGCTGCACCCAACCTACGAGCTGCTGATATATAGGGAGATTGCTTCAGTCGCTGTCGCTCCATCGCAATGACGAATCTATCGTCATCGCGAATCTATCGTCATCGCGAGCTTGCGAAGCGATCTCCCTGCTGGGTCACCGTTGCCTCACGATTACTGCTCTTCATCTTGCGTATCAGTGAAGGTTCTTTTTGTGGGTATATAGGCAGATTGCCACGCCCCCTTCTTGTGGTTCTGGCTATCACGCGATTCCGGAAACGGAGGCTCGCAACGACGAATCTATTCACCCCCTGAGCTCCGGCGGTATGAAGGGTAGAGAGTAAGGAGCTTCCCTCACGCGCCCAGCCAGCGGGCAGCCTTTTCCGGAAGGTCGGCCAGAAAGCCTTCCATAACGGTGCAGCCGGGCAGGGATTCCATAAACAGGCGCCCGTACTGCTTGCTGAGAATGCGTTTGTCCAGAATAGCGACCACGCCGCGGTCGGTCTGAGTGCGGATCAGGCGCCCGAAGCCCTGCCGGAAGCGCAGAATTGCCTCCTGAAGCATATATTCATTGAACGGATCGTCAAAACTCTCGGAGCGCGCTTCCACAATCGGGTCGGAAGGCACGTCGAAGGGCAGTTTGGTAATCACCAGCACGGAAAGCGCCTCGCCGGGCACATCCACGCCCTCCCAGAAAGAGCGCGTGCCCAGCAATACCGCGCGCGGCGTTTCCTTGAACACATCCAGCAGCGCCGACGCGGACGCGCCCTCGCCCTGCTCGTATACGGTAATATCTGCCTTTGCCAGCGGACCCTCGATGGCGCGGGAGGTCTTTTGCAGCTGGGAGTAGGACGTGAAGAGCGCCAGCATCCGCCCGCCGGTAGCCTTAGCCAGGCGGACGACGGCTTCTTCGGTGGCTTTTTGGAAAGCGTAGGCTTCTTTGGGTTCGGGCACATCCCGCGCAAGATAGACCAGCGCGGAGTTTTCATAGTCAAAAGGCGAGCCAACGGTGAGTTCGTCAGCGTCCTCGGCGTTTAGCCGGCGCCGCAGGTACTCAAAATCGCCGTGGGTGGTAAGCGTCGCGGAGGTCAGGATTACGCTTTCCTTGGTGTGCCAGAGGGTCTTTTCCATCAACCCGCCGATTTCAAGCGGGGCTGCCTGGAGCGTCAGGCGGTGCTGGAGCGGGTCGTGCTCTACCCAATAAATCATATTCGGGTCCGGTTTCATGGTCAGACCGTCCACTGAGGTTTCAATTTCAAGCAGGTTTTGGGTTATGGTGCCCAGAATCCCGAGCAAGTCTTCTGTCTCCTCATCTTCCGAGTCTGCCAGCCCCCGCACCCCTTCGCGGATGGTCTTAATACTGCTCAGCAGGTCGTGCAGGTAGACTTGCGCGCTTTCCCATTTGACTTCCACCTCAAACCAGAAAGGCGCCTTGCGTTTGCTATCTGTGATGCGTTCCTGTTGGGCGTATAGGCTGGCCGGTTTACCCTCGCGCAATTCCGCCATCACGCTGTCCAGCGCGCGGAAATAGGTCGTGATGGCATTGTCCAATCGGAAAGCCTGGTCGGTGGCTTGCTCCATCGCGTTCGTGACTGCCACCAGGTCGGAGGGTTTCAGCTGCGTTTGGGCAAGCGCCAGCAAGCGCCCGAACAGCCCTTGTTCGGCGCTGCCCAGCTCCCGCACCAGGCGGGTTACATCTGGCGCGCGCAGTTTGAAGGACATCGCGTCTGTCGTCGCAGATTCCAGATGGTGGGCTTCATCCACGATAAGGTAGCGGTATTCCGGCAGCACGCGCCCTTCCGCAGCGGCATCCGCCAAGAGCAGGGCGTGGTTGACAATCAGAATATGGGCTGAGTCCGCTGCGGTGCGCGCTCGGTAGTAAGGGCAGCGTCCGCCGGTGCGTTTCAGGCAGGTTTCCAGCTTGCAGCCTTCATCCTCAGCCGACAGGCGCGACCAGACTGTGCGTTCGATTGGTCCGTTCAGGTTTATCTCGTTTCGGTCGCCGCTGTCGCTGGACTGCAGCCATACCAGCACCTTGGCAAGCACGCGCAGCTCGTCCACGTTTTCCGGCTGCCGCTTGCGCAGCAGGTTCAGCCGGCGCGGGCAGAGGTAATTATTGCGCCCTTTCAGCACCGAAACGTTGATGTCCAGGTCCAGCGCGGCAATCATGTCGGGGATATCTTTGTTGACCAGTTGGTCCTGCAGGGCGATGGTGTTCGTGGAGATAACCACACGTTCGCCGTTCTGCAGCGCCCAGGCAGCTGCCGGGATGAGGTAAGCCAGAGATTTACCGGTTCCCGTGCCGGCTTCCACCATCAGGTGTTTTTGCTGGGAAAAGGCATCTGCCACCGCGCGCAGCATTTGGACCTGCTGCGAGCGGTGTTCAAATTCTCGGAAATGGCGGTCAAACTCTCCGCCGGGTTCCAGCGTGCTCGCCAATTCCTCATCGTCAAGCGCGGTGGGCTTTTCAGCTGGTTTGAGCGGCTTGCCCTGCGCGGGCTTAGCCGATGCAAACAACGGACCTGAATCCGCGCCGCCTTTTCTCGGGCGGATGCCCTGCTGGGAGAACTTCTGCAGCGTCCAGCGGAAAGGGAGTTCTCCCTTCCAACCCAAGCCCTCGCTTAAGCGCAAGATTTCCGCGACGAGCTCAATCGGCAGATGTTCCAGCTGTTCCATCAGCTCTATGTAGACTGCGTGCGTGGCGCGCGCGTCGTCCAGGGCGCGGTGGGTGGCAGGCTGCAGCACGCCCAATTGGCTGGCGAGCGAACCGAGGTTATAGCGCGGCGCGCTGGGCATCAGCACGGACGCCAGTTCGTAGGTATCCAGGGTGGGGTTTGCGCGCAGCACGCCAGCTTTTTGCAGGAAAGCCATGTCGAAGCCGATGTTCTGACCCAGAATCGGGGCGTCCCCGACGAAATCAACCAGCTCAGGCAGCGCGTTAATCAAGAGCGGCGCGTTCAGCACCATGTTGTTGGTGATTCCGGTCAGGTTGGTAATAAAGCTGGAGATGGGTTTACGCGGGTTGATAAGCGTGGAGTACTCGGATTCAATGCGTTTATCGCTAAACTTTACCGCTCCGATCTCAATCACAGCATCCTGCGCCGGGTCAAGTCCGGTGGTTTCCAGATCGAGGGCAACGATGAGAGCCATTCGCAAAATTATACTCTATCCAGGTGCCTGCCGCGCCTGAGCCCAGCCGCCCGGGAGTTGTACATAAGGCGGCGCGGCGGAGTGCCTGTACGTCAATCTGGGTATAATACCGATTAAGAAGGAGTAATATAAGTATGACAACATTTCTGACGATTTTGCAGTTCGTGTTTGTGTTCGGATTGCTGGTTTTTTTTCATGAACTCGGGCATTTCCTGATGTCCAAGTCGCTTGGGATCCAGATCGAAGAGTTTGGCTTTGGCTATCCACCCCGGCTCGTAAAGCTTTTCAGCTGGAAGGGCACGGACGTGACCCTGAACTGGATCCCGTTCGGCGGTTTTGTGCGCCCGAAAGGCGAGGGCGATGAGACCGTGGAAGGCGGCATGGCTGCCGCGCCGGCCTGGAAACGCTTCCTCGTGCTGGTTTCCGGCGCTGGAATGAATTTCCTGATTGGCCTCCTGGTGCTGGTGCTGATGTTCTCAGCCATCGGAAGCCCGGTGCAGAACCAGGCGCTCATCACCGAAATCGCCCCGAATTCCCCTGCCGCGAACGCCTCCATGCAGGTGGGTGATGTGATTACCGCCGTCAACGGCACCGACCTCAAGGACCTGGAGCACATGAGCCAGCTCATCCAGGAAAACCTGGGCAAGCCGATCAGCCTCACGTTACTGCGCGATGGCGAGAGCCTGGAACTGGAACTGACCCCGCGTGTGAATCCGCCGGAAGGCGAGGGCTCGGTCGGCATCTGGTACACCAACGCCTATGCCCCGCTGCCATTCTTTAAGGCGGTGGGCAGCGCTTTCCAGACCTTCGGCCTGCAGGCCAGGCAAACCCTGCTGCTGCCCTACAACCTGATTACCGGCAGAGTATCCGGTGAAGACGCGCGCCTGGTCGGAATCAAGGGTATCTTCGACATCTTCAGCAACGCCAGCGAACTGGACCAGTCCAGCGCTGTGGCTGCCACGACGCCACTGCCTGTCTTCCGCCTGTCGGTCATCAGCACCGTCTCCATCGCGCTTGGGCTCACCAACTTACTGCCCATCCCCGCGCTGGACGGCGGGCAAATCCTATTCCTGCTGCCGGAATTTCTGTTCAAGAAGCGCATACCGCAGCGGGTCGCGAACACCATTAACTCGATATTCTTCCTCATCTTGATTGGCTTGATGATCTTCATCACGGTGCAGGACTTTGTCAATCCAATCATTCAACCTTAGCACGGAGCAAGAATGCAGAAAGAAAACACCATCACCGAAGTCATTCAAGCGCTGTTGGATATCGAAAAGCCTTTCCCTGCCAGCTTGCTGTATGCCTTCTCGGACCTGGAACCGGACGAATGTACTCAGTTCTGCGGAGTCTGGGACCAAATCCCGCTCCAGCGCCGGCGCGCCCTGCTCGAAGACCTGAGCGATATAGCCGATCGCGACGACCTGATGCTCTTTGAGGAGGTCGGGCGCATCGCCCTGGATGACAGCGACCCCCAGGTGAAGGTTGCCGCGATTGACCTGCTCTTTCTGGCGGAAGACACACGCCTGCTGCCAAAATTCCTGAGCTTGCTCAGAGACCACGCAAGCGACGACGTGCGCGCGGCTGCCGCCAATGCGCTGGGTCCGTATGTTTACATGGGAGAATTTGAACGCATCCACTCCGAGCAGCTCAAGCGCGTTGAAAACGCCCTGTTGAAAGCATACCGCGAGGATGCCTCCGAGCTGGTCCAGCGCCGCGCGTTGGAATCCCTCGGCTACTCCAGTCGGGAGGAAGTACCCGACTTGCTGCGCGCAGCCTACGCCAGCCAGGAGACAGGCTGGTTGGAGAGTGCGCTGTTTGCCATGGGTAAATCCGCGGATGAGCATTGGAAAGACCTCGTGCTGGCGCACCTGAAGGACGAAAATTTGCCAGTGCGTTTGCAAGCAGTGCACGCCGCCGGCGAACTGGCGCTTGAAGGCGCGCGCGCTTCCCTGCTGCGCGTCCTGGAGCGCGAGTTTGAGCTTACTGACCTGCGCCGCGAAGCAGTCTGGGCGCTCTCCCAGATTGGCGGCGAGGGCGTGGAGGATGCGCTGGAGCGCCTGCTGGAACGCCTGGACGACGACGAGGATATCGAGCTGGTGGAAGAAGCCCTGGACCAACTGAGCTTCACCGAAGACAAAGAGTTCTTCAGCCTGTTGGATCTGAGCCTTGACGACAGCGACGAAGAGAGCATCCTGGGCCTGGCTGACGAGGAAGAAGAGGGCTGGGAAGGCCGCGGTTACAACCCCGAGGAATGGAACGCCTATACCAGCAATGAAGACTACGGCCTGGATCTCGAAGAAGAGGATGACCTGGACGACGAATTCGATGAGGACGACCTGTTTTAGCAGGCGGCGATAAAATAGGACGCGCTTTGGACGGCAATCCTGAAGCAAACCAGCGCTTACACGTGCTCGTGGAAGGGCATGTGCAGGGGGTCGGCTTCCGCTACTTTACGATGTACCAGGCTCGCAGGCTGGGCTTATCCGGTTGGGTGCGCAACCTGCCCGGCGGCGCTGTGGAAGCCGAGGCGGAAGGCCCGCGCGAGGATTTGCTCGCGTTCCTGGAAGCCCTGACGGAAGGTCCGCCCGGCTCGGCGGTACGGCGCGTGAGGCCGGAATGGCTGCCAGCCAGCGGCGCCGATTTTAATTTTCGGGTCCGAATTTACGATTAGGGCTTAGTCGTCCCTGCCTGCCAGCAAGTCCTGTTTCTTCCAGGGCGGCAGGTTGGAATTCTCCGCCAGCAGCGCGCGCAGTTCATAAATCTGGTCGCGCAGCATAGCGGCGCGCTCGAACTGCAGCTCGGCAGCGGCGGCGCGCATTTGCTTTTCCATCTCGCGGATCATCTTTTCCATTTCCCTGGTTTCCATGCGGGCAGCCAGCTCGCGCGCGCTGCCGCCGGCTTTGCCGGTCTCACCTGCCGCGCTGCTCGCCAGCTGGTCGGTGATATCGCGTACAGCCTTAATAATGCCGACGGGCGAGATATGATGCTCGGTGTTGTAGGCTTCCTGCTTGGCGCGCCGGCGGTTGGTCTCGTCAATCGCTCTGGTCATCGCGTCGGTCATCTTGTCGGCGTAGAGGATAACCTCGCCGTTGATGTGCCGCGCCGCGCGCCCGAAGTTCTGGATGAGCGCGGTGGCGGAGCGCAAAAAGCCTTCCTTGTCCGCGTCCAGGATAGCCACCAGCGAGACCTCAGGCAGGTCCAGCCCCTCGCGCAGCAGGTTGATGCCGACGACCACGTCGAACACGCCTTTGCGCAGGTCGCGCAGGATGCCGACCCGGTCCAGCGTCTCCACCTCGGAGTGCAGGTAGTGCACCTTAAAGCCCATCTCCAGCAGGTAGTTGGCCAGGTCTTCCGCCATGCGTTTGGTGAGTGTGGTGACCAGCGCGCGCTCGCCTTTCTCCACGCGTTTGCGCAGCTCGCCAATCAGGTCGTCAATCTGCCCCTGGCTGGGGCGCACGCTGATCTTCGGGTCCACCAGGCCGGTCGGGCGGATAATTTGCTCGACTACCTGGTCGGCTTTGCCCATCTCGTAGGGGCCGGGGGTGGCGCTGGTGTAGAGCGTGGTGCCCATCATTTTCTCGAATTCCGGGAACTTGAGCGGGCGGTTATCCAGCGCGGAAGGCAAGCGGAAGCCGTATTCCACCAGGATTTCCTTGCGGGAGCGGTCGCCGTTGTACATGCCGCGCAGCTGCGGCACCATCATGTGCGATTCGTCCAGCACGAGCAGGTAGCGCGAGGGCATGAAATCCAGTAGGGTCCAGGGCGGCGTGCCGGGGGCGCGCTGATCGATATGGCGGGAGTAGTTTTCGATGCCGGCGCAAGACCCGACCTCGCGCAGCATTTCCAGGTCAAAGCGGGTGCGCTGTTCCAGGCGCTGGGCTTCCACCACGCGCCCCTCGCTGCGGAAAACCTGCAGGCGCGCGTCCAGCTCGGCTTCGATATCCGCCAGGGTTTTCTCCATGCGGTGCTCTTCTGTGATGTAGTGCTTGGCGGGGTAGATTTCCACCTCGTCCAGCTCGGCGCTCACTTCGCCGGTCAGGCGGTTCAGGCGCGTGATGGCTTCCACTTCGTCGCCGAAGTAGCTGATGCGCACGGCTTCGCGCTCGCTGTAGGCAGGCAGGATTTCGAGCGTATCTCCGCGCAGGCGGAACACGCCCGGCTTAAGTTCAAAGTCGTTGCGCTGGTACTGGATATCCACCAGCTGCCGCAGGAGCGCGTTGCGGCGGTAGATTTTGCCCTTTTGGATGGTGAGCACGCTCTTGCCGTAGGCTTCCGGGTCGCCCAGGCCGTAGATGGCGGAGACCGAGGCGACGATGATGACATCCTGGCGGGACATCAGGCTGGTGGTGGCGGAGAGGCGCAGGCGCTCGATATCCTCGTTGATGTCAGTCTCTTTTTCGATGTAGAGGTCACGGCGGGGGATGTAGGCTTCGGGCTGGTAGTAATCGTAGTAGGAGACGAAGTACTCCACGGCGTTGTTGGGGAAGAACTCGCGGAACTCGGCGTAGAGCTGGGCTGCCAGGGTCTTGTTGTGCGTCATCACCAGGGTGGGGATCTGGAGCTGCTGGATGACGTTGGCAACGGTGAAGGTTTTGCCCGTGCCGGTGGCGCCGAGCAGCACCTGGTTGCGCAGGCCGGATTGGATTCCCGCGACGAGCTGGCGGATGGCTTCCGGTTGGTCGCCGGTGGGTTGGTAGGGGGCGTGGAGGTCGAAATCCATGCGGATATTATAGCGGATAAGAGGGGGGAAGTTGAGCTTCTCTTGGGACAGCTTGCGTGCCGTAGGCAAAGCTGGCGAGCGAAATGATTCTTTTAGCTTCCCCTGGGGGCTGCTTGCGTGCCGTAGGCTAAGCTGGCGAGCGCAGCGAAACTGATGAGGGTAATTTATTTGTAGGCTGCACGTGAGCATTGTGCCTGAAGTTGTCACTTAAAACACCCTCATCCGCCCTGCGGGCACCTTCCCCCGAGGGGAAGGTCAGCTGTAGTCGTAGGTCGGGCTGCGCTCGTCAACCCGACACAGTTGGCGGTTTGAAAGGCGCAAGCCGCCCAACTAATCCGTCATCGCGAGCTTGCGAAGCGATTCTTTTAGCTTCCCCTGGGGGCTGCTTGCGTGCCGTAGGCTAAGCTTGCGAGCGCAAGCGAGACTGATGAGGGTCTTGGAAAACACCCTCATCTGCCCTGCGGGCACCTTCCCCCGAGGGGAAGGTCAGCTGTAGTCGTAGGTCGGGTTGCGCTCGTCAACCCGACAGAATCGGCGGCTTGAAAGGCGCAAGCCGCCCTACTAATTCGTCATCGCGAGCGAAGCGTGGCGATCTGCCTGTTAACGGAATCAGCAACACAAAATGCAGACTGCCGCGCCCCCTATAGTGGTATTCAGCGTCATAACAGGCTGCTAACGGGGGCTCGCAGTGACGGCTGGGTTGCGGCGCGCTGGGCAGGAGAATTGTCCGTCATCGCGAAGTGCAGCGATTCTTTGAGCTTCCCTCGGGGGCTGCTTGCGTGCTGAAGGCAAAGCTGGCGAGCGCAAGCGAGACTGATGAGGGTCTTGGAAAACACCCTCATCTGCCCTGCGGGCACCTTCCCCCGAGGGGAAGGTCAGCTGTAGTCGTAGGTCGGGTTGCGCTCGCCAACCCGACAGAATCGGCGGCTTGAAAGGCGCAAGCTGCCCTATTAATTCGTCATCGCGAGCTTGCGAAGCGATCTCCCTATAGATTGGTGAGGAGACTGCCGCGCTGTGACCTGTACCATTTAGGGTATCGCAGTGACGGCCGGGCTGCGGCGTGCTGGTCAGGAGTCCAGCGCGATCAGAGTGTAAAAGTTATGGAATATGATGGAAAACTTCTAAATTTAATATCGCTAAAATAGTTTAGAATATAATAGTAATGAGAGATTGAAAAGAGAGCAGTAAAAATGATTGATGTTGCAATTTCCCCTGAGGTTTTTCGTTGGGCTACAGATAGGGCTGGTTTAGCTAATGCGGAACTAGCCAAACGCATGAATGTCAAGCTTGAGAAAGTTAATGACTGGGAAGTTGGTATTGCTCTTCCCACATTTCGGCAAACGGAGAGACTAGCAGAAGCATTGAGGGTTCCTTTAGGTTATTTATTCCTTTCCCAACCGCCCAAAATGGAAATCCCCATCTCTGATTTTAGAACCCTATCCAATAAAGAAAACGTTTCTATCAGTATAGATTTACAAGAAGTAATTTATGATGCTCAACGAAAAAGTGACTGGTATAAGAGATGGAGGATAGAAGAAGGTTTAGAAGCTTATAATTTTGTAGGAAAATACTCTTTGAATGATCCCATAGAGGACATTATTCAAGATTTGAGAAGAGAATTAGATGTCCCTGAAGAGTTTGCCCACCGTTTCCATTCTTGGAGTGATCATCTTAAACAACTAGTTGAAAAAGTTGAAGATAAAGGAATAATTGTCTTACAAAATGGAATCGTAGGAAACAACACACATCGAAGATTATTGGTCAATGAATTTCGTGGTTTTTCTATCGCTGATGATTATGCTCCATTGATTTTCATTAACGCCCAAGACGCTATTTCTGCCAGAATTTTCACACTAATTCATGAACTTACGCATATCTGGATTGGAGACGGTGGGATATCTGATCCAAATTATTTCACAAAAGGATACCCTCTAAAAAAAATAGAGATTTTCTGTAATCAAATAGCGGCAGAGTTTCTCATTCCTACAAATTTGCTAAATAAACGCTGGAACCGGAATTTCGGGGCTATTGAAAACACGGAAACCTTATGCAAAGAATTCAAAGTCAGTCAAGAATCTGTTTTACGAAAAGCTTTTGACCTTGGGCTTATTCCTGATACGGAATACTCTGATACTTTAATACGTATACAAAGCAATCAGAAAGAAACTAAAAAAGGGGGAGGCGGCGATTACTATAAAACCCTGATTGTCAGAAACAGTAAACACCTGACACAAGAAATTTTGTTTGCAGTGCAAAGCAACAAGTTAACTTACACGGCAGCTGCTAGATTATTAAATACACAGCCTGACAAACTTCCAAGGATTATGGAAAAATTGTGAGGGGAAATTTTATGGAGTATTGCTTAGATACAAGTGTCTTTACTGAAGCACACAGAAGGTATTATGACTTTGATATTGCTCCAGGCTTTTGGGTTGCTATTGAGAATAATATCGTTAATGGCAAAATTGTCAGTCCCATGATGGTCAAGAAAGAAATTGATAAAGGTAAAGATAAAGATCAGTTAGTAACTTGGGCAAAAGATATGACGGGTAGTTTATTTATAGAAGCTGATACTCAGGTTGAAGAAAATATGCATATAGTAGCGGATTTCATCGAAAATAAATATGAAAATGCAAGTGAAAAAGAGCAGTTTTTACGGTACGCTGACCCTTGGGTTATTGCTCAGGCAATGGCATATGATTTAATAGTTGTCACAGCTGAAATAAAGAATCCAAACGAACCGATTGATATAATTACTCATAAAATAAAAGGACAAATAAAAATTCCAAATGTATGTGAAAAAGTTAAGATTCAATGGATCGATACTTTTCAATTATTACGGCGATTGAATATTAAATTAGGCTTAATCTGAATCTCTTACCCCTCAATCAGCCCTAACTGCTCGCCATCAGTGGGACTCTCCTTCTTGGCGCGGCGGAAGGTCTTATTTACCTGCTGGATAGGCGGCATGTCGATTTGTTTTCCATCCAACAGTTCGGCGATGGTCAGGATTTGCACCCGGGGGTAAGTCCCTGTTCCAGGTCTCCGAATGATAAAAGCCGGCCTGGGCTGCCTCGGCGCGCATGGGTTTTGAGGCTTCCTCGAGCGACAGGTACACGCCAATTTCGGCTTTCTCGCGCTCCAACACGCCAATCAGGTCGCGGATGTGGCTGACGTTGACGTGCTGCCCGCCTTTGACGGACAGGATTACCTGCTTGGTCTTGCCGGAGTTGTCGTCGTGGAAGTATAGCCGTCCGTCGATGCCGTGGTCGGCGCCTTTTTTCTGGTCGGCGGGCCTTGCCCCCACCAGACCCAACGCCCACCACTGGAACTGGTATTTGTCCTGTTCCGCCAGCGTTCTGGCGTCGTCCACAGTGGTGGGTTCGCCGATGACCTCGTACTGCAGGCTGTCCCCAAAGGCGTCTTCCATGCGGAGTTTTATCAACCCGATAGCCAGGTGGGTGATGTCGATGCCAATCCATTGGCGCCCCAGCTTTTGCGCCGCGGCGATGGCGGTGCCGCAGCCGCAGAAGGGGTCCAGCACCACGTCGCCCGGGTTGCTGGAAGCGTTGATAATGCGCTCGAGCAAGGCCAGGGGTTTCTGGGTGGGGTACGGCATTTTCTCTGTCATAGCCGATCGTAATTGACTAATATCTGTCCAAACATCGCCCACCGTTGCTCCAGATTGTTCAGGGAGACCAGCGCAATCGGAGAAGTGCAGACTGCCGCGCCCCCTATAGTGGTATTCAGTCGTAGGTCGGGTTGCGCTCGTCAACCCGACAGAATCGGCGGCTTGAAAGGCGCAAGCCGCCCTACTAATTCGTCATCGCGAGCGAAGCGTGGCGATCTGCCTGTTAACGGAATCAGCAAAACGAAAGGCAGACTGCCGCGCCCCCTATAGTGATATTCAACGTAATAACAGGCTGCCGACGGGGGCTCGCAGTGACGGCTGGGCTGCGGCGCGCTGGTCAGGAGACCAGCGCGATCGGAGCTTGCGAAACGACACCTGCTCCCGCCAAACTATTCGTCATCGCGAGCGAAGCGTGGCGATCTGCCTGTTAACGGAATCAGCAAAACGAAAGGCAGACTGCCGCGCCCCCTATAGTGATATTCAACGTAATAACAGGCTGCCGACGGGGGCTCGCAGTGACGGCCGGGCTGCAACTCGCTAGTCGGGAGACCAGCGCAATCGGAGAAGTGCAGACTGCCGCGCCCCCTAAAGTGATATTCAGCGTCATAACAGGCTGCCGACGGGGGCTCGCAGTGACGGCCGGACTGTAGCGCGCTGGTTAGGAGAATTTGTCCGTCATCGCGAAGTGCAGCGATTCTTTGAGCTTCCCCGGGGGGCTGCTTGCGTGCCGAAGGCAAAGCTGGCGAGCGAAAGCGAGACTGATGAGGGTCTTGGAAAACACCCTCATCTGCCCTGCGGGCACCTTCCCCCCAGGGGAAGGTCAGCTGTAGTCGTAGGTCGGGTTTCGCTCTTCAACCCGACAGAATCGGCGGCTTGAAAGGCGCAAGCCGCCCTACTAATTCGTCATCGCGAGCGAAGCGTGGCGATCTGCCTGTTAACGGAATCAGCAAAACGAAAGGCAGACTGCCGCGCCCCCTATAGTGATATTCAACGTAATAACAGGCTGCCGACGGGGGCTCGCAGTGACGGCTGGGCTGCGGCGCGCTGGTCTCCTGACCAGCGCGACCAGAGGCGCAAACCGCCCTATAACCGAACCTGAGGGTTTGATTACAACAGATTGAAGTAGTCTCGAATCTTGAAGGCCATTAACTTTCGTCTTTCAATTAAGAATTCATCGTAATCATCAGCCATCGAATTGAAAACGCCTTCAGGAATACAATGGGCGCGCAGGTTATCCAAAAGCTGTTGCTGATCCGTTATTCCGCCAAGCTTCTTAGGACCTCCTGTAACTTGATCCAATAAGGTAGCGAAATATACTTTTGGTGGTTTGTCGCCAATGGCGATGTTTATCTCGCTTTGGGCGACAGCATAATTGGCTATCTGGTTATATTGACCTCGCTGCAAGCCTTGTTGTTTCAGATAATTCCTGGGGAAGAGATGGTGTACGTCTGCCCGGTTCATTAGTAACTGGGATACTTCAATGTCTCGGGAAAGGAAACCTTTGTCCTTCATTTTCACCTGCGCGGCCTGGAAAACCAGGAAGTAAGGACTGATACCAGATGAAGTGTCCATCTCTTGAGGTAGCAACGCAGACCAAAAGCTATCATTTAACGAGGCATCAAAGACTGTCTTCGAATGTTCAAGAACACCATAATTATTTATTTGGCGCACGTCCTGGTCGAATACAGTCTCCGGAGTTCCTGAATAACGACCTGTCAGCATTGACATGACAAACCATTTCCGTACAACATGTTCGATATCATCGGGGTGGATGTTCTGTCTCTTAGCCAAAAGATAAAGAATGAACGCAAAGTTTACTGTATTTTTACCACCTATCAGGCTGTTAGTAATAAACCCCGCTGACCGTAAGATCATTGTCAAACGATCAAAATTTGTCTCATTCATAAAATTGAGAACCCCATTCTTGAGGGTCTCAAAGGACTTTTGTGAGATTTCCTCTTCAAATTGCCTGGTTTCAAAATTTCGACCTGATAGTAATGCTACTAAGTCCTGTAATCGTCCTCTACCAAATTCAGATGTGAAAGCCACGCGTAACATGTCAGTATATGAAGGATCGTATAGATCGTCCTTTACATCTTTCAACCAAAGCATTTTTCTGTAGTAATCAGTTTTACTGAAAGACACATCCTTGCTCTCGATGACCCTGTAAAACTCAGGCACGACCGCCATGTGGCAGAAATAGTCAATTGCCTTCCGAAGTTCATTACCGCCAAAGGTTTCATTCGCGGCAATTTTTGACATGGCAAAATCTGCTTGGCTTAGTTCAGTTCCAGCTGAATTAACACGGATAAAAATTTCAGTAACGGTGTCAATGTCCAAATCATCGTGTAGTTCAATTATCCCAACCTGATTGTTCGTAATCTTTTGCAACTTTGTAAATCTTTGTTCAATCATTAATTGGTCAAGTTCGGGATTCAATTGAAGATAATCATGGACGATTTTGATTATGGAAGCTTCCGGGGCAAACAGAATGGAAATATCAGGTATCCAAACAGGGTTTTTGCTAATCGCCGGATTCGCTACCTCAAACTCTTCTTTAATAGGATTAAACGCAATCCGTATCCGAACATTTTCATAGTCCTTATTGATGACGTCCTCACCGAGCAATGCGGCTATCAAAGAGACAATTCGTTGTTGCCCATCGATTAAGATCTTCTTGCCGGAGGATAATTCGCCATTTTTAGTCCGGATGTTTGGGTTGCGCCAGAGAATAAGATACCCAACCGGGAAGCCTTTATATAAAGAATCGAGAAAGTTTCGTACCTTTATAGCGTCCCAGACAAATGGTCTTTGAATCTCTGGAACGACTATATCTTTAGTTTTTATCCATGTCAGAAGGGTATCGATAGCCTGAGGGTTTACTGAATAGCGTTGGACAGTCATTGATCAAAAATCTCCTTTGATTGGTTGGTAGTAAGGGTTTGGTACAGCTTCATTAGATACGCCACGCAGGCGGGTTCGTCATCGAGGATACCCAAAGTAATCAAATTGCTATCTATTTCCCTAACAGTTTTAGTTGCTCTCCGCTTCCTGACTTTTTCCCGGGCTTTACAGCATCAAAAGTTAACGGCAAGTCCATTCTAGCGTCTTCTTCTATCATTTCCCGGACTGTAACAATCCGAATTCGGTCATAGTTTCGACCCATGAGCGGATGTTCATACACGCCTTTTTCTTTAGCTTCCTCTACCATTCCTCGTGTAGGTTCATCCATAGTAATCAAAGTTGCCAGTTCTGCTTTTTCTCTCTGTCTATCATTATTAAGCGTGCCTACAGTTTGTCTGTTTGCTCCACCAGATTTCACCTGAATAATCATGCGTTCTGTTTTTCCGGGACCGGTAGCAAAATAGACAACACCATCTATACCCTTGTCCGCCCCCTTTTTTTCATTGATAACACCCCGATTATTGGTGTAAGTCAGAATTGCCCACTTTTCAAATTCTTTCCTTAGCTTGTCATCCTCGCGGTTTGCAAGTGCTCTGGCTGCTTCTACATCCTGCGGTATTCCGTCTACAAGAACATCAGTTAGTTTTTCTACTTGACGCGCGGTTAGTAGGCGTTTCAAGATAAGACCAATTGAGTGATAAGTAATATCAATGCCTATCCACTGCCTATTGAGACGGTCTGCAACTGCAACGGTGGTGCCACAGCCGCAATAAGCATCTAAGACTACATCGCCTTCATTCGTGCTGGCTTTTATTATGCGTTCTAATAAGGCTTCTGGTTTCTGAGTTTGATAGCCCATGCGTTCTTTGGCAGAAGCATTGATAATCGGAATTTCCCAAACGTCTCCCATCCTACGGCCTTCGGAAAGGTAGATTTTATAAGGTTCTCGACCAACCCTTTTTTGCCACCTGAACCAACGACCCTCTTCGTCTTGTTTGTAGTGACCGTCAGCTTTTCCTGATTTTTCCCCATAATCTTCACGAAGGTCGTTAAATGTATATTGGTCGCTTTTTGTAAAAAATAAAATGACATCGTGCAATCTTTGAAAACGATTGCTAAACGCTGTATATCTCTTATAGCTCCAAACGACCTCATTCCTGAATTCTCCCCCCTGGCTTACAAACACAGCATCTAGTACTAGTTTTAGATAATGGCTGGCAGTAGGGTCACAGTGTAAGTAAAAACTTCCTGTTGGTTTCAGTACTCTGAATATCTCTGTCACCCTCAGGGTTATGTGCACCAGATATGCTAACAGGTCATGCTTTCCGAGAATGAGTTCCAAGCCTTTGATTAACTCAATTGTTTGTCTGGTATAGCGTGCTCCTGCGTTTGTGGTGATTTCCACAAAGCCTGAGACTGCCGCATCGTCCCACTTCCAGGTGTCTACGAAAGCCTGCGCCTGCGCTTTGTCTTCACTTACCCCGATATTGTTATATATCTGGAAGTAGGACCGCTTAGAGTTAAAGGGCGGGTCAATATAACAGAGGTCCACGCTGTTATCCGGAATTTTATTTCTCAGGATTTCCAGATTATCCCCATAATATAATATTTTCATCACTCCACCTCGCCTGCTCCCTCGCGTCCTGTTCGGAATTATACCCGTTCCGTCCCTGTGCCGTTTGACATTCACCCCCAATACCTGTACACTGGATTCATCGAGCCAATTTACAAAGGAGTTAAACATGGCATTCAGTTTCAAGAACTCAAAAGGTAAAGAATATTTTCTGCATATGAAGAAAGTGGTCCGCGCCAGTGGAAAAGCGACCGAGTTGTACTACTTCTCCACTGACCTGCGCAAAGGCGAAACCGTAGACGCCGTCCCGGCTGGCAAATTCGTCATCGAACTGCCCTCCGGCCTGCCCGTGCTCAAGAAAAAGTAATCTCCCACCCGGGCGGGTCTGGTCCACCCAACGCCCTTTCAAACCGGCAGGCAAGCCCTGTCGGTTTCGTTTTCCCGCAATCTGGCACAATACTTGCATACTAAACAGCAAGATTTTTGTGCATGATTGGAGATGACCCATGTCAAAGAAATTACGCATCCTACTCGCAGCGCTTTTGCTGCTTATCGCGCTGCTCTCCGCCTGCCAGCGCCCTTATTCCAAGGCGCCGATAGCCACCCCGCAGGTGATTGACGCCGACAGCACGCCCTTACCCGTGGACCAGCAAATCCTGAACGCCACGATGACCGCCCAGGCGATTATGGAAAAATTTAACCAGCCGACCGTGATGGTGACCAACGCGCAGGGCACGCCCGTGGTGGCGACCGCCGTGGGCATTTTGCTGCCGACCAACACGCCGGTGCCCAACCCGACTGCCACGCCCCTGCCGCCCACGCCTGTGATGACGCGCCCGCTGACGCACACCGTGCAGTCCGGCGAGACCATTTACTGCCTGGCGCGCCGCTACGACGTGGATCCGGCTGAGATGCTGGCGCTGAACAACTACAACAGCTGGCTGAGCGTGGGGGACGTGTTGGAAGTGCCGCAGAGCGGAAGCTGGCCGACCGAAGACCGCGCGCAGCTGCCCCACCCGGATACCTGGACCGTCTCGGCGGGCGAGACCGTGTACAGCATCGCCTGTGAGTACGGCGACGTGTGGCCTGAGGCGATTATCGCCGTGAACGGGCTGAGCGCGCCGTATGATTTGACGCCTGGTCAGGTGCTGCAGATTCCGTAACCGTGTTTGAGTTTGAGACGCCGGAGGACAGGGATGCCCTCCGGTTTTTGTTGCGCAGCATGGGGGCGTGAGGCGGGCGCGGGCGAGGGGCGCGGACCGCGCGGCTTTCGGGTAAAATCAGCGGGGAGCGAGGTGCGACGGTGCAAAGACGAACAGCGCGAGATGAAGCCGATTTGCGGGCGGTGCGCGGCCGGGCGGTTTGCCAGGCGGGTGCGCCGCGTTCGGACTGGAACCGCAGCGATAACTTGCCGATGCAGGCGCTGGCGCGCAGGCTGGGCTTTAGCCTGGAGAGCGAACAAATCTGGTTCTCCAAGGATGTGGGCGCAAAGAATTGAAAGGACATGATGAAATCACACGAAATCCTCTCCCGCGAAGCTATTTTGAGGGCGCACGCCTTTGACGTAGTGAAACTTGGTTTTCGGCTGCCGGATGGACGAGAGCGGGCGTACGACCTGGTAGACCACGCCAACGCGGTGACGCTGCTGCCCGTGACGGTGGATGGGGATGCGCTGCTGGTGACGCAGTACCGCATTGGGGCGGAGGGGCTGCTGCTGGAGCTGCCGGCGGGTGTGATGGACGCGGGCGAGCAGCCCCTGGAAAGCGCGCGCCGGGAACTGCGCGAGGAAACCGGCATGGACAGCGCGGAGCTGGTGAGCCTGGGCGGGTTTTTTATGGTGCCGGGCTACTCCAACGAGTACTTGCATGCCTACCTGGCGCTGGACCTGCACGAGGCGCCGCTGGAACAGGACGAAGACGAATTTCTGGAGCTGGAGCGCATGCCGCTTGCGGAGCTTTACCGCAAGGCCTGGGCGGGCGAGCTGGCGGATGGGAAAACGATCGTAACGCTGATGCTGGCGCTGCCGGAACTGGGCAGGCGCTTCCCGGAGCTGCTGGCGGAAGTCGGTGGGCTGGGGAGCGGTGCGAAGCTCTGAGCTGGCAGATGAGGGGGGAGAACTGACGGTCAAATCCCTTGCACGGTCGGGAAAGCATGCAAGAACAGGAATCCCTCTGGCGAGCGTATGGGCGAAGCATCCTTGACTGGCGCGTCGAGTGTGGGCAGAGCATTATTGTTGGGATGCTTCGCCCCTACCGATGTTCACTGCCGGGCGGATGATGCGCGGAACTG
>DIXT01000018.1:47191-70204 GCA_002436085.1 Anaerolineaceae bacterium UBA6073 | reverse complement strand
CGGATACCCCGCAGCTTGCTGCGGGTTCTTCTGCCTTTATAATAGCCTTAATAAAGAATTGCAAACGCGAAGGAGCATTATGGAAGACTTTGATGTTGTGGTGGTTGGCGCGGGACCGGGCGGATATGTCAGCGCTGTCAGGGCGGCGCAGCTGGGTCTCAAGACCGCGTTGGTAGAGCAAAAAGCTCTGGGCGGCGTGTGCCTGAACATCGGCTGTATCCCCTCCAAGGCTTTGTTGCGCAACGCCGAACTGGCGTACTTGCTGCGCGTGAACGCCGACAGCTATGGCATCCGGATGGACAACCTGAGCCTGGATTACAGCGCGGCGTTCAAGCGCAGCCGCCAGGTCTCCCAGCGCCTGACCAAAGGCGTGGGCTTCCTGATGAAAAAACACGGCATCAGCGTCTACAGCGGCCGCGGCTTCTTGTTAAGCCCATCAGAAGTAGAAGTGGACGCCAGCGGCGGCAGCAGCCAGGTAATCAGCGCCAAGCATATTATCCTGGCGACCGGCGCGCATCCGGCGGTGGTGCCCGGGATGAAACCGGACGGCGAAAAAATCCTGGATTATTCCCACGCGATTATGCTGGAGAAGTTGCCAAAAACGGCGCTCATCATCGGCGGCGGCGCAATTGGTGTGGAATTTGCCACCATCTGGAGCGCGTATGGAGTGGAGGTGCACCTGGTCGAGATGCTTCCGCACATCCTGCCGGCGGAAGATGACGAAGCAGCGGCTGAATTGACCAAGGCTCTGGGCAAGCGCGGCGTGAAAGTATACGCCGGCACTAAAGTGCTTGCGGTTGAAAAGAGCGGGGGCGGCACGCGCGTCACACTCGCGAATGAGAACGGCGAGCAGAGCGTGGAGACCGAGCTGACATTGGTCGCTGTGGGGTTTAAGCCCAATTCCAGGGACCTGGGATTGGAGCAGTTGGGGGTCGGGCTGGACCAGCGCGGTTTTGTGGTGGTGGACGGGCAAATGCGCACCAACGTCCCCGGCGTGCGCGCCATCGGGGACCTGACCGGCAAGCTGTTGCTGGCGCATACCGCCTCTACGATGGGTATTCTGTGCGCGGAAAGCATTGCCGGGCTGCCCACGCGTGAGCTGGATTACCGCATGATCCCGCGCGCAACCTACAGCCAGCCGCAGGTGGCTTCGTTTGGATATACCGAGGCGCAGGCTGAACAGGCGGGTTACGGCGTGAAGGTTGGTAAGTTCCCCTTCCAGGCGAACGGCAAAGCGCTGGGCTACGGCGAGTACGGCGGGTATGTCAAGCTGATTGCCAACGCGGAGAGCGGCTTGCTGTTGGGCGCGTCGATTGTTGGTCCGGACGCGGCGGAATTGCTGCCCGAGCTGACGCTGGCGCAAGCCAACGGGCTGCCTGTCAGCGCGATTGCGGCGAACATTCACGCGCACCCGACCCTGAGCGAAGCGGTGTTGGAGGCAGCAGAGGCGGCGGAGGGGCACGCGATACATATTTGAGCAGGCTAGGGAGCTCAGCTCGTTATACGGGGATACATTGTAAGGGCGAAATTCGTAAATCGGGTTGCGCTCTAAAATCCGAAAATATTGCGTCAATCCATAAAGACGGCAGACTGCCACGCCCCCTCACGTGGTATTCAATGTCGTGTCAGACTCTCAGTAGGGTCAAGTGATGGATTTTGTGGCAGCATGAAAAACCCAACGACCCGACGAATTTAAAGCTTCCCTTGGGGGAAGCTGGCGAGCGCAGCGAGACTGATGAAGGTCAATATAAACACCCTCATCCGTCCTGCGGGCACCTTCTCCGAGGAGAAGGTGAGAGATATTCTTTCGCCCTGCAGGCAGCATTGTCTTTAGCTTCCCCCGGGGGAAGCTGGCGAGCGCAGCGAGACTGATGAGGGTTATTAAAAGACCCTCATCCGCCCTGCGGGCACCTTGCCTACGGCACGCAAGCAGTCTACGGAGAAGGTGAAAAGCCCCTCATCCGCCCTGCGGGCACCTTCCCCCAGGGGGAAGGTCAAATTACACCCTCATCCGCCCTGCGGGCACCTTCTCTGGGGAGAAGGTGAAAAGCCCCTCATCCGCCCTGCGGGCAGCTTGCCTACGGCACGCAAGCAGTCCCCGGAGAAGGTGAAAAACTTATCCCCTACGCCTGAACGGCACAGCGTCCGCTTGGTTGTTTGTAGGTCCGGTTGCGCTTTCAACCCGACAAATCATCGTAGACGGTGGTTTGAAAAACGCAAGCCGCCCAACAATTAGGCGCATCCTCCCGCCCGACAAAGCACCCTCGCAACTGCGTTTTTCATTATCTGCAAACCCGACCTTTCGTTAAAAATATATCCTTTGTTCAAGGTGAATATGCTATACTTTATCTATGGGAGTTGGGCTGTTTGACGCACACCTGAAAGTTCAACAACCGGAAACGCGGTCTTTATTGGCTTGCTCTTCACCTGCGCCAGCCCAACGCGAAACCGTGGGAGTCCCTCTCCCAAGGGGTTATTAATGTACAAGGGCCTGACAGCATGAACGAAATGATCACGCTTGATTTGCTTGCGCTCGCGATCGTTAGCCTCGCGCTGCTCAGCCTCGCCATTGCCCTGCTGACCTCCCGCAAACATCCCTACCGCAATTTACGCAAAAACGAAGCCCTGCTGGACGCCGAAAAACTGATGCACGAAGCCGCTGAGAAAGGCCTGCGGCTCACGATCGGTTTGGGCGTCAACCAGGTTTCCTCGGCGCCTGCGCCTGCCAATCTGGCTGGGCTGCCGGTACTGCGCCTGATGTCCAGGCGTTCGGTCTTTAATGACCAACCAGCCCAAGCGCTGGCTGGTGACGGCGCGTTGGCTGCCTTAGGTCAGCTTATCGTGCGCGGGAAATACCAGAACGCTCTGGCGACTGAATTGTTCAAACCCGACTTCGGTTTGCTGGCAGGCGCGACTCCATATGCCTACCTGGCTGGTCTGCTGCCTGAGGTCAATTACCGCGCCAATGCGGGTGTCTTCCTGATCGGGAGCCAGCGTCCCGAAACCATCCTGGCGGCCAGTCTGGCGGAGCAAAAAGACCTGCCGCTGGTAGCCGGCACGGACGACCTCAGCGCGCAGGCGGTGTTGCTGGCCACCAACGCGCGCCTATGCCTGGGCGAGGACGCTCTGAACGCGGGGGCAGCGCTGGAAAGCGACCCGGGCGCGGCTGCCTCAGTTCGCGCGCAGGATTGGCTGCGGGTGCTGGCTGTGCTCGGCTTGCTGGCGGGCGCTGTTCTAAAGCTGCTGGGGGTGTGGCAGTGAAAAAGACAATCCCAATCCTTGTAGCCGCGGCTGCCGCGCTTTTCATCCTCGCGGCGCTCATCCTGGGCGAGCCCTTGGCTGGTTGGCTGGAGATTGTCCTGAATTGGGCAGTTATTGTTGCCTCCGCCGCTCTGCTGGTCGCCATCGCAACCCTTATCCTGACGCATTTACGCAACATTGTCCGCGGTAAACGCGGCTTCATCTTCAGCATTATCCTCATCAGTACCTTCCTGGTCAGCTTTATCGGCGCGCTGGTGCTTGGCATGGATAACAGCGCCTACCTGCGCTGGGTGGCAGCCATCCAGCTTCCCTTGGAGACAAGCCTGCTTGGCCTGTCAGCTCTGGTGATGACCGCAGCCGCGCTGCAAATTTTCCGCAGCCGCGGCTGGTCCCTGTTGACGCTTACCTTTGGCATCAGCGCGCTGGTATTCCTGGTAATTTCGCTCGGGCTGCTGCAGGCGCTGAATATCCCTGTATTGACCACGTTCATTAACTTTTTGCAGCGATTGCCCATGATTGGCGCGCGCGGCCTGCTGATTGGAATCGGCATTGGCGCGCTGCTGATGGGCTTGCGGGTGGTGCTTGGGCTGGAAAGACCCTGGGGTGAATAAATGAGCGCGGAAATGATCCTCTGTCCGCACTGCGGGAAGGAAAACCTGCCCCAGGCTACGCGCTGCGTGCACTGCGGTGAAGACCTGGAGGAGCTGTTCAGAATTGAGGGCATGGAAGATAATTCCGCGCTGCAGGAAGAGCCGGACATTAGCGTTGCCGACTTGCTGGAAAGCTTCAGGAACGACAGTATCCCAAAAGACGAAGAAACAGGATCGGCGGATTCCACCGGACAGGCTTATGTTTCTGACAGCGGCGCTGAATCTAACGCGGAAATGCCTGCTGAAGAGGAAGAACAAGCGCCTGAATGGCTGGCGCGCATCCGCAAACGCGCCCAACAGGAGGAAGACGCTGCCGGGGAGCTGACACGTAAAGGCAACTCGCTGGACGCTGCCCGCAGTGAGGACCATCGAGGGCGCGTGGATGAGGAATTCGCCAACTGGATCGGGCGCATCCGCGAAAACGCCCGCCGCGAAAATCTGCTGATGCCCAAGCCTGCGATAAACAGCGCTGATAGCGATGAAGGCGTGCCGGAATGGCTGCGCAAAGTGCGCGAACTCCAGCCTGAAGCGGAAGATGGGGAGCAGTTTGCGGAAGAACCCGCTGAAGAACCTGCAGTAGAAGAAGTTGAGCCGGAAGAGGAACAAGGCGAAGCGGCGGCACAGGACCAAGCTCAAGAAACCGAAAGCGTTGTCGAGCAAACCAGCCCGGAGGAGATCCTTGGGGAAACTGAACCCGCGGCTGAGGCAGTTTCTGAGCTTGAGCCTGAACCCGAAGCGGAAAGCGCAGGCGAGAAAGCCCAACCTGCGGATGAGGAAGATTCCGACAGCGGAGACGCGGAAGAACTTCCGGAAAGTGCCGCGGCTCCACAGTTTGCACCGGTCCTGGAAGAATTAGGATTGGCTGCCGACGGCGCCGCCCTGGAGCTGGATGAAAAGCCCGCTTCAAGCGAAGAACTTTCCGCGGATTTGCTGCTGCTGCGCCGGCAAAAAGAAAACGCGCAAATTCTGATGAACTTGATTGGTGAAGAGGGTCGGGGGCTCCCGCCTGCCAAAACGCAGCGGGTAAGCGGCAGGGGTTTGTACCGCTTGATATTGGGCGCGTTTTTGTTGCTGGTGCTGGCGGCTGTGCTGGTATTTGTGCCAGAAGCAAAACCCAAACAAATCGAAAATCCTGCGCCAGCCGTCGCCCTGAAAGATGTGCTGGACAGGCTGGCAAGTGGGGATAAAGTGCTCGTGGTGCTGGAATATCAAGCCGCGACTAGCCCTGAATTGGAACAGATTGCCGCGCCGGTGCTGCGAGAGCTGGAAACGCGCGGGGCTGAGCTGCAATTCCTGACCACGCACCCCAACGGGCTGTGGCTGGCGGACGCGCTGATGCGCGCGGCCGAAATCCCAACGCGTGAGACGGCGTTTTTGGCTGGCGGAAGGTTGGGCGTGCTGGCAGCCGCTTTGAATTCGGAAGGGAACAGCGCCGTGATCCCCGCGGGTATTGAGGAGCTGCAGAAATATGAGCTCATCCTGCTCCTGGAGGATTCTCAGACAGACATCCAGAACTGGATCGAGCAGGCCGGGCCGTGGCTGAGCGCGAGCAAACTGGGCGTATTGGCCAGCAGCCAGAACGAAGCTTTACTGCTTCCTTATTATGACGCCGGTCAACTGGCTGGTTTCGCGGCGGGCACGCTGCAAGGCCGCGTTCTGGCACAGGCGCTGGACCAGGCTCCTCTGACGAGCGCGCCGTCGCGGGCTTTCCAGGCGGGCTTGCTGGTGATGATTGCCGTAATTTTATTGGGCATCCTCTCCAAGGCGGAAGCAGACTCGAGCGCGCGGCACGCGAAGGAGCCGGAAGCATGAACCCGATGGATATCGTGCTGGGCGTCATTGGCATCGCGCTTTCTGTGATGATTTTCAGCTACCTGCTGGGCGACAACTTCTTCTTCCGCGCCGCGCTGTATATTCTGGTCGGGGTTTCCTCCGGTTTCGCGGCTGCCGTGCTGGTGACGAAAGTCATCCTCCCGCGCTTAGTAGAACCCCTGAGCCGGAACGGCACAGACGCGTTCTGGCTGGGGCTGGTGCCGCTTGCCTTATGTGTGCTGCTGGTGTTGATGCTTGTGCCGCGTACGGTAAAAGCCGGCACGCTCCCTCTGGCATTCCTGGCTGGCACAGGCGCTGCCGTTGCTATCGCGGGCATTTCCCGGGGCACGTTGGCGCCCCAACTGCTCTCTGTTGTGAACCGTTTCAGCCCTGAATTGCTGCGCGCTAATGCCGGCGTGAATTGGGGCGGAATTGTGGAAGCCTTGTTTATTCTGCTGGGAGTCATTTCCGTCTTGTTCTATTTCCACCACCGCCTCAGCCGCAAGAGCGCTGGCACCCAAAGGCCGCTGCTGGTGGAAGGCATCTCCAGCGTGGGGCAAATTTTCCTGGGGATTAGCCTGGGAATGCTTTTTGTGGGCTTTTTCAGCGCGGCGCTGACCGCGTTAATCGCGCGGATGCTCTGGTTGAAAGAGTTCATCCTCGCGCTTTTGGCAGGGTAGAGGGATGCTGGCGATGGAAAACCGCAGGACCCTGAGTGTGGATATTGGCTCGCAGAACACGCGCGCCTGGCTCTTTGAGCAGCGCGAGGACGGTTTCGCGCTGGCTTGCAGCGCGGTCGCTGAAACGACCGCCGCTTCCGGTCAGGACCTGCGCGCGGGCGTTGCGCGCGCGCTTGAGGGGCTGCAGGAAAAGTCCGGAGTACGCTTGCTGGACTTGCAGCAGAATCTAATCCGCGCTGAGGAAGGCATAAGTGCCTGCGGGCTCAGTGTATCCGCAGGAAAGCCTATTCGAACTGTTCTGGTCGGCGTTTCGGATACTTATTCCCTGGCTGCTCTGCGCAGGCTCGTCAGCCTGTTTTACACCGATGTTGTGCTGGAAATTGACCTGCAGGACGACTTGAATGCCACCGCGCAGCTTGAAAAGCTCATTGCCGCGAATGCCGACCTGTTTGTGTGCGCCGGAGGCACTAATCAGGGCGCTTTCAAGCCGGTAAGGGCGGCGCTGGATAACCTGCGCATTGTCTACCAAAGCCTGCCCCGGCTCGTCCGACCGCAGCTTGTCTATGCTGGCAACGAAGCCCTGGCGGATTACGCGCGTGAGGAACTTGAGGCGGGCGAGGATTTCCACCGCGCCCTGAACATCCAAGCGCGCACCAATGCCGAATCGCTCGCGGCGGGCTGGCCGGCTATGCTGGGCGCGTTCCGCCGCCTGCGCCGGCAGCAGTTGACCGGGCTGGCTGAGTTGGAACAGGACTGGGAATGTGAAGCCCTGCCCAGCGCTTTTGCCGCCAGCCGCGTCGTGCGCCTGATAGACCGCATGAACCCCGAAGGCAAGGGCGCCATGGCGTTGGACGTTGGCTGCAGCTCCACCATCGTCATCGCGGCGCGCGGCGAAGAGTTTATCGGCACAATCAGCCACCCGCCGATTTCCGAACAGGTCGGCAAAGATACCAGCCGCTATTCCACGCTGCCAATTGACGTACAAAGCGCCGCAGTTTACATGCTCAACAAAAAGCTGCACCAGGCTTTCTTACCTGCTACGCTGGAAGACCTGGCGATTGAGCAAGCCTGGACGCGCGTGCGCTTGCATTACGCGCTGCGCCGCACGCGGGAGTCGTTCCCCTGGTTTGGGTACGACCCTGAGCTGGGCTTGCTGGACCCCTATGAGCCGGTCCTGCTTTCGGGCGAGAGCCTGGTGCGCGTGCCCGCGCCTCAGCAGACGCTGTTGATGGCGCTGGATGGCTTGCAGCCGCACGGGATTACGACTTTCGCGCTGGATAGCGACCAGCTTTTGGCGGGTCTGGGCAGCCTGGCGGAGAAAGAACCTCTGCTGCCTGTGCAGCTCATTGATTCGGGCGTTTTTTCCAACCTTGGTACGGTCATCTGCGCCGATGCCCCGGAACGCCCTGCCAGACGGGTTTTAACCCTGGAAATTGACCGCGGCGAAAGCGCGCGCGAGACGTTGGATGTGCGCAGAGGTGAGGTGAAGCGGGTGGAAAGCACACCGGCCGGCCCAATGCGGATTTACCTTTCCCCCGGCGAACTCACGGATGTGGGCATGGGTTTGCCCGGTTTGGGCGGCTGGGTCACGGTCCCGCTCTCCGAGGTGGGCACGGTGATTGACGCGCGCGGCCGGCCGCTGGACCTGCCCGAAGAAATGAACAAACGCAGTGAAGCTTTCTACAACTGGCTGTGGGAGTTAGGCGGTTAGCATGGGCACTGAAATCCTCGCGATAGCCTGCGATCAACAGATTCTACGCAGCTACACCCTGCCTTTTGCGGGCAGCGTGTTGGTACGCACCGGGCAGGAAGTCGAGGCCGGAGAGCCTTTGGCTGAAATCAAGATGCCTGAGCGCTACCAGGTCTTTGACGTTGTTAATGGACTGAAGATAAATCCGAGCAACATAGAGCGCCACATAGAGCGTCTGGTGGGTGAGCCTGTCAAAGCCGGCGACGTGGTTGCCCAAAAGTCCGGGCTGATTTCGCGCATTTTCCGCGCTCCTCAGGACGGCATGGTTGTGGCTATTCGGGACGGCAGGATTACCCTGGCTTTGGGCGAGAAGAAGCTGCAGGTGTTGGCTACTTATCCGGGCACTGTGGTTGAAATCATACCGGAACGCGGAGCGGTGGTGGCTGTGCAGGGCTTGCTGCTGCAGGGCGTGTGGGGCAATGGACTGAACAGCTCCGGTGAACTGGTAAGCCTGGACGCCGCAGAGCCAGCCGCTGGCAAGAAGCAGCCTACCGCCGACCTGCAAGGGAAAATCGCGGTGGTACCGCATGTTGCCACTAAAGCCGCGTTTTCCGCCTTGCTTAGCCGCGAGCCGGCAGGCTTGGTGTTGGGCTCGGTCATGCCGGAACTGCTGCCTGACCTGGAGCAGGCGCCGCTACCGGTGATGGTGTTGGTGGGGTACGGTGAGTATGAAATTGACGCGCTCAGCAAAGCCATGCTGCGGCAGATGGAAGACCAGACAGTCTACCTGAACGCGAATGAAGCGGATGCTTCCGAGCAGAGCCGGCCTGACCTGATTTTGCCGGGCAAGGCGCAAGTCTCCCCGGGCTTGTTCCGCGAGGAGCTGCGTTTGGAGGTGGGCAGGCGCGTGCGGCTGCTGGGCAAGCCGTATACCGGCAGCACCGGTGAGATTGTTGAACTCCCTGAGGAACCCGAGAAATTCGCCAGCGGGCTGGTCATGCGCACGGTCGTTGTGCGGCGCGAGGATGACCTGATTGTGCGCATCCCGCGTGAAAACGTTGAATTGATTTTGGAATAAGCCTATTTTGCCGGTGTGGCTGTTATCAGGAAGCGCGCCGAAACCCAACCAATTTTCCCGTCAGCCAGGCGCACTTTTTCCCATACCAGCCCATCTTTTTCTTGCCGTTCCCCCAGCAGCACCAGCTCCGTCAGGTCGTTCAGGTAAGTGACGACGCTGGCGGTGCTGCCTGGTTCAGAGCGCACAATCACGCCGGTATCGGAGCGGATCAGGGCGCTTACGAGCGTTGGGGTCGGGGTGATGCTGGGTAAGGCGGTTACAATCGGATTCTGGACCGCGGTCGTGGGCGCAGGCAGCGTGGCAGTCGGGGGCAAGGGCGTTTGGGTGGGCTGCAGCACCACTCCCGGCTGAGTGGGGGTGCCGATCGGCGGTGGGGTGGTATTAAGGGCTATTGTTTGGGTCAGGTGGTGCTTGGTGGAGACAAAGCCTAACAATGCAAGCACAGTTAATCCAATTGCCAGTACGAAAAGAACCCAGCCAGCCCCGCGGCGCGGCGGAAGACCGGCAGCCCAGAAGGTAATCAGGGCGCACAGAAGAGCAGCAGCCGCGTAGGCAGCGCAGAGAGCTAGCAGCCCGGCGCTGGCGTATGGAAAACCCGCCTGCAGCGCCCAACCCGCCAGGCCCAACGGGAAAAATATCAGCGCGGTTACCAAGGCTGAAGCCAGGCGCGGCGTCTCCCGCTGGCGAATGAGCATGGCGGCCAGCAGAGCGCTGCCAACCACAAGCCCAGCCCATTCCAACCAGCCGTGCTGGAGCAGATGCAGAAACGGCAGACCTTTGCCAGAGCTTAGCCGGGCAGGCAGCAGCGCGGCGAGCCAGCCGGCGCCAAAGTAAACTGCAGCCGTGAACAGCAGCGCGGCAAAAGAGCGCAGCATGAGCCCCCAGGAGGGGATGACCGCGCTAAGCGTCAACCCCATCAGCGGGGCGTTGAAAGGCGCGCACAGCAGGGCTGCCAGTAAAAGCAGCGGGGAATCGGCCAGCAGCGCCGCCGCCAACAGAAGCGCGCTAAGCGCCAGCATAACAAAATAAAGCGGGTTCAGCGCGGTTTTGGGCTGCAGGTCGTCGTGTAAAAAGCTGTCAATTTCAGCAGCGCTCGCGCTGTGGATAATCAGGCGGATGCGGCGTTTCTGATTGGGAGGCAGGCTGTTGAATCCGTCCGGACTGGTTTGGCTGGTTGGAAAATTCATGGGAATCCGGTCTCCTCGCTAGTAGTGACTGAGCTCGCGCCGCTGACAATGCGTCAGAAAGATTATACCGCCATTGGGGTTGCGTTCCTTGATCTCGTTTTCGTAAACACTTGGATGTGACAAACGCCCGGCATGCGGTAGAATTGTCGGCATGGATACCCGAAAAACTATGAAAACCTTCTGGCTCCTGCTGCTTGCCGCGGGGCTGCTGGCTGGCTGCGCGCGCACAACGGCGACCGAAACTGCAGTGATAGCGACGGAGACAGCAATCCCCGCCCCCACGCTGATTATCGCGGATACCGCCACGCCGGAACCCACGCCCGAGCCTCTGCCGCTGATCACCGCGGACATCGTGCTGTGGGCGCCAGCAAACGCCGACCTCTCGCAGGCGCAGACACTCCCCGCCGATTTGGCTGCGTACGCGAACGCGAACGGCTTGACCCTGGAGCAGCGCGAACAGCTCAGCGCGGTGGAACTGGGAAGCACGGTTCGCCTGGTGGTGGCGCTTGCCCCGGCGGCTGAGATCAGCGCGCTGGCTGCGGCCGCGCCCGCCGTGCAGTTCCTGGCGGTTGGAGTTCCGGACGTGCCCACTGGCGCGAACCTGCATGCGTTGAACACATCTTCTGCTTCGCTGGAAGAGCGTGCTTTTTTGGCCGGCTACCTGTTGGGAATGGTGATCCCGGATTACCGCGTGGGCGTTATTAGCCAGGCGGGAACCGACGAGGGCGCGAAAACTGCCAGTTCTTTCGGCGTTGGCGCACGCTACTTTTGCGGGCTGTGCAATTCGCGCTTCGGTCCCATTTTGTTTTATCCCAAAGGCGCTCAGATCAGCGACCCAGCCAATCCGGGCGACTGGCAGGCAGCCGCGGATTTGCTCCTGGCAGATTCCGTCAAAGGCATCTTTATCCAACCTGAAGTCAGCTCGCCTGAGCTGGTGAACTATCTGCAAGCTGCCGGCGTGCAGTTGGTCGGCGTCAGCGGGCAAGCGGGCTATAACGAGAGTCCGCTCTGGTTGGGCTTGTTGGGCTCGGACCTGAGCGCGGACGCGGTGATTCTGACCGCCCGTTTACTGCAGGGCGGGCAGGTCGGGGCGGTGAAAACCGGCATCACACTGACGCATATCAACGCGGATGTGATCACGGAAGGCAAGCAGCGCCTTTTTGACCTGACCGTGCAGGACGTACAGTCCGGGCTGGTACGGGTAACACCAATTCAGTAGCGTCTGGTCTGCTTGTTGATGCAGATTTATGCCCTTTAACAAGCTGGTAGAAGAGGCGCAAAACGGGCGAGACGCTTGACTCGCCGGGCTAAATCGGCTTGACGAAAGGGTTTAACTCTGATAGACTCACGCCCTGTTGTAAATAGCAGGCCCCTGAATCGGTCTTGCGGTTTGACAAGGCATTTGATATACTTGTTCAGCTAAAAGCCGATATTTAATAATTTAATAAAAGGGCGCCGGCGTAGCTCAATGGTAGAGCAACCGCCTTGTAAGCGGTAGGTTATGGGTTCGATTCCCATCGTCGGCTCAGATTAACCGTTAGCGATTGAGATTGATCCTGATCAACCTCGATCTCCAGCGGGTAAAGAGCGCAGCGCCCGGCAGCAACAAGGACGGTTACCCAAGTGGACAACGGGGACTGACTGTAAATCAGTTGGCAGAGGCCTTCGGAGGTTCGAATCCTTCACCGTCCATCTCAGATCACAGGAATGTGACCTGAATTTACGGCTGCCCTCATAGCTCAGTTGGTAGAGCGCGTTCTTGGTAAGAACGAGGTCATGGGTTCGAATCCCATTGAGGGCTTTACGCCGAGATTTGAAAACGAAATGTACTTATTAAGGAGATAAGCATGGCAAAACAAAAATTCGATCGGTCTAAACCCCACATGAACGTGGGCACCATGGGCCATATTGACCATGGTAAGACCACCCTGACAGCCGCGATTACCAAAGTTTCCGCTCTGCGCGGTTTTGGTGATTTTCGCGCGTTCGATTCCATTGACAACGCCCCGGAAGAAAAAGCCCGCGGTATCACAATCAACATCGCCCATGTCGAGTATTCCACACCCAAGCGGCACTACGCGCATGTGGACATGCCCGGTCACCGCGACTATATCAAGAACATGATCACCGGCGCTGCCCAGGTTGATGGCGCGATCCTGGTTGTTTCCGCGCCAGATGGCCCGATGCCCCAGACTTACGAACACGTTTTGCTGGCGCACCAGGTGGAAGTTCCCTCCATTATCGTCTTCCTGAACAAGGTTGACATGATGGACGACCCCGAACTGCTTGAACTGGTCGAGATGGAAGTCCGTGAACTGCTGGTCAAGAATAATTTCCCTGGCGACGATGTCCCGATCATTCGCGGCTCCGCCAAACTGGCTCTGGAATCCACCTCCACCGACCCGAATGCCCCGGAATACAAACCGATCATCGAGCTGTTGGACGCTGTGGACAACTACTTCCAGGATCCGGTGCGCGAACTGGACAAACCCTTCATGATGCCCGTGGAAGACGTCTTCTCGATCAAAGGCCGCGGCACCGTGGTTACCGGCCGTATCGAACGCGGTCAGGTCAAGCTGAACGACCCTGTCGAAATCGTTGGTCTGCGCGAGAAAAGCATGAGCTCTGTCGTCACCGGTGTGGAAATGTTCCACAAGCAGCTGGATGCCGGCATGGCTGGCGATAATGCAGGTCTGCTTCTGCGCGGTATTGACCGTGATGATGTGGAACGCGGTATGGTTATTGCCAAACCCGGCAGCATTACCCCGCACACCACCTTCGAATGCTCCGCTTACATCCTGAAGCGCGAAGAAGGTGGACGCCACAGCGCATTCTTCACCGGCTACCGCCCGCAGTTCTACATCCGTACCATGGATGTGACCGGCGACGTGACCCTGCCCGCAGACGTTGAAATGGTTCTGCCCGGCGATAACGTGAATGGTATGCAGGTCAAACTGATCACCAAAGTTGCTCTGGAACAGGGTTCCGATTTCGCTATCCGCGAAGGCGGCCTGACCGTCGGCGCTGGCAAGATCACGAAGATTATTGAGTAGAAAATTCTGATGGAGGAAACATGGTTGCCTTCAAAAAGCAGCCATGTTAAATTGATATGGCGTCAAAAAAGAAAGATGTCCGACCAGTAATTTATCTGGCATGCACTGAGTGCAAAGAACGCAATTACACTTCTGTCAAGAACCGCCGGAATGATCCCGGTCGCCTTGAACTGAAGAAGTACTGCCCCCGCTGCCGCATGCACCGCGTGCACCGCGAGGTGAAATAACCTGCGTCTGCCGTAAGTCAGACAGAGGTTGCTTAGGTCAGTAGCTCAATTGGCAGAGCACCGCTCTCCAAAAGCGGGGGTTGTGGGTTCAATTCCTACCTGACCTGTTGAGAAGGATTCAACGCCGTACACGTTGCGGCGTTGAGTTTTCAACCAGGAGAACTGTAATGGCACAGATTGAAACGAAACCAAACATCTTTCAGAAAATCAAGCGCTTCTGGCGTGAGACGGTTGGCGAATTGCGTAAGGTCACTTGGCCTACCCCCCAGGAAGCCTGGGTGCTGACCAAGCTCGTTTTAATTGTGACCGTCATCATGGCTGCTTTGCTGGGTTTTATGGATTTTGTTTTCGGCCAGCTTATCAAATTGCTGGTGGCAGCATAAGACGCTGAAGGAAAGCCCCCGAGGGCTGTAGATATGGATAACGCAGAATTGGAAGACAAGAAGCCGTTCGAAGGCTTACCCGCCGAAGAGCAGAACCTGACCCCTGAAGAAGGGGCTTCTGTGAATCCCGTAGAGGACGCTTCCGGTGCGGAAAAGTCTGCGGCCGGCGCCCAGGACGACGCGCGCCAGTGGTTCGTCATCCATTGCTATTCCGGATATGAAAACAAGGTGCGTAAGAACCTGGAACAGCGCATTGAAACCATGAATATGAAGGACAAGATCTTCGACGTGGTCATTCCCACGCAGGAAGAGATCGAAGTCCGCGACGGCAAGCGCCGCACGGTTGAGCGCCATGTCTTCCCCGGGTACGTCCTGGTGAATATGATTCTGGAAGAAGAATCGTGGTTCGTGGTGCGCAACACCCCCGGCGTAACCGGCTTTGTAGGCATGGGCGAAGAACCCACTGCCCTGCGCCCGGAAGAAGTCGCGCAGATTCTGCGCCGCATGGAAGATGAATCGCCCACCTATAAGGTCACGTATCATGCTGGCGACCGGGTGCGCATCGTGGATGGACCGTTCAACGATTTCCGCGGAACTGTCGCGGAAGTAAACATGGAACGCTCGAAGATTCGCGTGATGGTGAACTTCTTTGGGCGCGAAACACCTGTGGAATTAGATTTCCTGCAGGTAGAAAAGGCATAAACCGGAGCAATCCGGAATTTCGTGGGAGGGACCGCAAGCCGGCCCGTCAGCACCACAGAGGAGAATTGTTGTGGCAAAAAAGGTAAAAGCAGTAATCAGGCTCCAGATCACGGCAGGAAAGGCTAACCCCGCTCCGCCTATTGGTCCCGCGCTGGCTCCGCACGGCGTCAATATTATGGCGTTCTGCAAGGAATACAATGCGCGCACGAGCAACCGCACCGGCGAAATTCTGCCTGCGGAAATCACCGTATTTATGGACGGCTCATTCAAGTTTGAGCTGAAGTCCTCACCAGCCCCCGTGCTGCTCAAGAAAGCAGCGGGCATCACCAAGGGTTCCGCCACCCCGCACACCGCGAAGGTTGGCAGCGTCACCCGCGCGCAGCTGCGTGAGATCGCCGAAGCCAAATTTAAGGACATGAACGCCAACGATATCGAAGGCGCTATCAAGCAGCTTGAAGGTACCGCCCGCAATATGGGCATCACTGTCGTCGAAAAATAACCAGAGTGTACGTGGGAGGGTTCTTATGAACCCGCTGGCACCACGGAGGAGTCATTATGCCTAAACACGGCAAAAAATTTGAAAACGCATTAACAAACATCGACCTGGAGAAGACCTACGAGCCTCGGGAAGCCCTGCAGCTGGTTAAGGAAAGCAGCTTTGCCAAGTTCGATGAAACGGTGGAAATTCACCTGCGCACCGGTCTGGATCCCCGCCAGGCAGATCAGCAGATTCGCGACGTCGTCGTGCTGCCCAACGGCCTCGGTAAAACTATCCGGGTTCTGGTCTTCGCCCAGGGTGAAGCCGCCAACGCCGCCCGACAGGCTGGCGCGGATTTTGTTGCGGAAACCGATGAGGAAATCAACCGTGTAGCCCAGGGTTACACTGATTTTGATGTGGCTGTTGGTACGATGGACATGATGGGCAAAGTTGGCCGCCTTGGCCGCGTGCTCGGTCCGCGCAACCTGATGCCGAACCCAAAAGCTGGCACTGTCGTGCAGCCCGGGGATATTGCCGACGCTATCAAGAGCGCCAAAGCTGGCCGCGTGGAATTCCGCCTGGATAAAACCGCGAATATTCATGTTCCGCTTGGCAAAGTTTCTTTCAGCGTCGAAGCTTTGGAAGAGAACATGACTGCCTTGATGAGCGCTATTCGCAAGGCGCGTCCTTCGGGCGCGAAAGGCTTGTTTGTCCGCAAGGTTACCATCGCTTCAACCATGGGCCCCGGCGTGAAGGTTGACACCAACACGGCCATAGCGATGGAGAGCGGCAAGATTTAGTGGCTTTACCCCGGTTGTGGTATACTAACCGGGTAACAATTGAATATTGTGCTTCACTTAAGAAAGCTGGTGCCGTTACGGCTTAATTTCCCGCCGAGGTGGAGATTGGATACTGAACGTCGTTTATTGCGTGCGTATTTAAATCTCTTTCCGCGGGAAAAACGGAAAGAGATTTTTATTTTCACCGGAAGGAGGTGAATTAACATTGGCGTTTTCTAAACAGCAAAAAGAAAAGATTGTAGAGGATTACCGCACCTGGTTGAATGACAGCAAGGCCGTTTTCGTGCTCTCCTATTCCAAGATGCGCATGCCCGAGGTGAACGCTGCCCGCGCGAAACTGCGCGATGCGGATGGTAAATTGCATGTCGTCAAGAACCGTTTGTTCAAGCGCGTACTGGATGAATCCGGCTATACCTATGACGAAAAGTTCTGGGAAGGCAACAACGTGGTCGTCTTCGCATTTGAAGACGCGCCCTCTGTCGCTAAAGCGCTCGCTGAAGTTACCAAGGGTAATGAGGTTTTGGCAGTGCGCGGCGGTTACCTGGATAAGGCAGCCCTCTCTGTAAAACAGGTGTCTTCGTTGGCAGATCTGCCGACCCTGCCTGTCATGCGCGCGATGCTGCTGGGCACATTGCTTGCCCCTGCCAGCAAACTCGTCCGCACCATCGCTGAGCCCGCCCGCGGTCTCGCCGCTGTTATCAAAGCAAATTCTGAAAAGCAGCCTTCTGCTGCCTGAGATTTGAAAGGTCGACCCACCTGGGAAGACAGATGAGAAGAATTAACTAAATTATAGGAGTATATAGAAATGGCTGAATTAGATAAACTTGTAGAGGAACTGAGCAAACTTTCCGTTTTGGAAGCCTCTGAACTGGTCAAACTGCTGGAAGAAAAATGGGGCGTTTCCGCTGCCGCGCCTGTGGCCGCTGCCGCCGCCGGTCCCGCTGCTTCCGCTGCTGAAGAAGAAGTCGAAGAAAAGACTGAATTCACTGTTGTAATCAAAAACGCCGGCGCCAAAAAGATCGAAGTCATTAAAGTCATCCGCCAGCTCACCAGCCTGGGCCTCGTCGAAGCCAAAACTCTGGCCGAGACCGCCGATGCCAAAGTGCTCGAAGCTGTCACCAAGGAAGTCGCGAACGACGCCAAGGCCAAGCTCGAAGCAGCTGGTGCCGAAGTCGTTCTGCTCTAATTCCACAGCAGACAACAAAAAAAACCGTATTTTTATACGGTTTTTTTTGTTAAGCGCTGGCAAGCTCAGGCGTTTTCCAGCTGGCGGATGACCAGCACCACTTTGCCCTGAACTTCCACGATGCTCGGGTCGTCAATGATGATTGGCTGCATGGAAGGGTTGGCTGGCTGAAGCCGGACGCGCTCGTTTTCCTGGTAGAAATACTTGAGGGTGGTTTCGTCGCGGTCCGCCAGCCAGATGGCGACCATCTCGCCGTTGCGGGCCTGGTCGACCTTTTTCATCACCACAATGTCGCCATCGTTCACCATCGCGTCGATCATCGAGTCCCCGTGCACGCGCAGGGCATAGAGCTGGTCCAGCGAGTCGGCGGAAGGCAGCAGGCTGCGCGCGATGTCAATCCCGGAGTCCGGGTCGTAATAGGAGAAATCGGAAGGGGGCACGGGCATGGGTTCGCCAGCCACAATGTTGCCGACCAGCGGGATGGTGACAAGTTGGTCCAGCGCCTGAGCGGCGGCGTTCCTGGCGTTTTGCAGCAGGTTGCCGCCGGCGTTTTTGATCAGGTTGATGCCGCGCGAGACGTTGCTTTGGCGCGCGATGTAGCCCATTTCTTCCAGTTGGCTCAGGTAATACTTGACCACCGAAGTAGAGCTGATTTGGGTATGATCGCCAATTTCGCGGATGGAGGGCGGATAGCCTTTATCCTGCTGGTATTCCTCTAAAAACGCGAGGATTTTCTTATGTCTGGGGCTCAAACCGCTTTTTCGTCGCGCCATTTCGTCTCGCTTTCTCTGTAACAGATAGGAAGAGCGTTCTAAAAATGATAATAACAGAACAAATGTTCACTGTCAAGGGCTTGGAATGTTGGGTAAATAGAGGGGGGTGTAAAATCAAGCCGGTCGGACGGCTTTTTGACTGGACAGGATTAGTCAGGTCTAGGAGCGCGAGAAAATGCATTTGTCGAGCCAGATGTTGTGTTAATCAGGAATTTTGGTAGTAGGGGCGAAGCATCCCAGAAGGAATGCTCTGCCTTATCACTGCGCTAACTTGGGATGCTTCGTCCCTATCAGTTATGGCCAGCAAACAAGTCAGGCTGCGCTATTAATGGAAAATGGAACTTTGTCAGACCGACACTTTTCGGCCAGTTATTAAGCACCATTGGGTTGTGTCGACTGCTTACCCTTAGTATTCCGAATCTTTTTCCCAGTTTTGCGGATTTGTTTGGATGTAATCGGTAATGGCCTGCAACTCTCGTTGGTTACGGATGATATGCTCGTAATAATTGCGCTGCCAAATTTGCCCTTTTAGTTTTTCCGAATGAGCGGAAATCTTTCGAGAGGTGATTGATTTGTAATTTTGGATAATCGCACCTACCGAGCCAGCCGTTGTGCCGCTCGGTCGTAGGGGCGAAGCATCCTTGGTGAGCGCATCAGCGGAAGCAAGGGTTTTTTGCTTGGGATGCTTCGCCCCTACCAGAGATGTGTGCAAGAGCTGCGTTACAGAATATGCTTAAGTTTTGTACTCTGTATCTTTTTCCCAGTTTTGCGGATTTGTTTGGATGTAATCGGTAATGGCCTGCAACTCTCGTTGGTTGCGGATGATATGCTCGTAATAATTGCGCTGCCAAATTTGCCCTTTTAGTTTTTCCGAATGAGCGGAAATCTTTCGAGAGGTGATTGATTTGTAATTTTGGATAATCGCACCTACCGAGCCAGCCGTTGTGCCGCTCGGTCGTAGGGGCGAAGCATCCTTTGCCAGCGGATTTGGTGAAAGAGGGCTTTTTTCCAGGGATGCTTCGCCCTTATCAGAGATGACCAGTATGCCATGAATATGGTTCGGCATGATGATCCATTCAGATCCATTCACCTAATTCAAGGTTAGAAAAGCGAGTTTGTAATTGCAGCCATTGTGCCGATGCAATTTGGCCAAGAGCATTTAACCGCATCTCATTGTCGTGTATTTCACCAAACAATTTCCGATGCTGAAAAGTACAAATCGTCACGAAATACGCACCGACCTGGGAGTAATCGTAGTCTTTCAATCGCAGCGAGCGCCGGTGAGATATGTCTGATCTATCCATAAGGCTACTTATTTGATAATTTTAGCATAGAGACTAAAAGGTCAAATGCTCTGCATATTTACCTAAACAAGTAGGTGGTTTGGCGCTCGGTCGTACGGGCGAAGCATCCTTGGTGAGCGCATCAGCAGAAGTAAGGGTTTTTTGCTTGGGATGCTTCGCCCCTACCAATGATGATTCCAATTATGGTTGTGTTGTGCTTTTAATCCTGACTAAAAGCAGGTTCAAGAGCGTAACCTGACCTACGACTCATGCGCAAAAGAAAGACCCTTCGCAGGCTCAGGGTGACAAGAATCCGATAGGTCGGATTGCGTTTTTACTGCTCCGCAGCACTTCGTCAATCCGACGGAATTTGGCAGGTTCCAAAAAGGAACCTGCCTGCATAACCAAATATTTGCACAAAAATTTGACTTTTACAACCGATAATACCTGAACGAATATAACTTTACTCAACGATTCCTAAAATATCCCATTTGCTTAACCATTCACTCAATCTATTTTCGTCAATAGCGTGATGTGTAGAGTCGGGATTACTCGCCCTTTTACCACCATGCCTGTTTAGATATGCTTGGTGTGCATTGTAAATATCATTCTTTATCCACCAATCAGGAACAATCCAAAATCGGGGATGTTCTTCAATATTGCCTAAATCAACAAAAACCCAAAACATTACTTCTTCGTTCTTTGGTGACGTGGGCTGACTACCTACGATACTTGAGTGCCAAGTCTTTCCACCACGTTTAGTTTTCACTTGAATATGTACTGTGCGACTTTCATCATGATTACAGGCTATCAAATCAATCTTCGGCATATTCCCAGCAAACGGAACGGCAAAAGCGCCACGTTTATTTAATTCAGCGACAACAAAATATTCACCTGCTCGCCCAACTTGCTGATTACCTGCGCCGCGAGATTTCGTTTTTTCTTCCATAGCCTTATACCTTCTACAGTCTTATTGATCCTCTTTAACCCGTGTGTGTTTTGCACGAAACCACCTAACGGTTGGCGTTAGCGGCGGTGGGGCAGGAGAAGATAAAACCCCGAGACCTGGAAAAAACTGAAGCCAGGAAGATGTTATTAAAACCTGCAGAGTCCCCACCGTTCGCTGCACACTGTGTTGGTTGCGTTTTAGATAAAGTACTCACTGCCTAAATCAAATAAATCATCTGAATCGTAATCTTCGGGGATTACTTTGTAAGAGCTTGGGGGGTTGTAATAGTCATAGGTTGGCACTGATAAATTTTGTATGTAATCAATAATTTGCCTAATACTCCTAGAGTCATCAGCAATTCCCTTATAGAAACAATTACGCTCTTTAACCCGTATTTCTTGAACCGCAACAATTATAGCTCTTCTGGTGCTTTCGTTTTTTTCCTGATGATAGCGTGAACGAATATCTCTCCTTTCTGCGTAAGAGCCATGTTTTCCTAAAAATACATATGCTCTTGCTTTGCAGGCAGGATGCTTGTTTTTTGCGATAACAGAATTTGCATATTGGTATGACCGAACAAGATTTTCTTTTGTTATGTTCAATCTAACCAATAATTCCAGCAATAGCATTTCTTGCCAAGCGTAAATATTATTCTGGCTTTCAAGAAAGTTTAAAACGGCAAATTGAATAAATTCATTATCTTTGAATAAAGAAAGATAGTCAACAAAAACATCTGTCGATTCTGGCATTGTGATTAATCGAGACAAAACTTCCGAAATTACTCTGTCTTGAGTTTCGCCACCCAACCCAGTGACCTGAAGTTTTTTGAACCTATGTATGCAAAACCGAAATAGCCTGTCATTAAAATCTTGTGGCTCGCCAACAAGTTGTAAGAAAAATGATTTCAACTTTTCAGCGGCCAAATTCATTCTTTCTGAATTTCCAGAGTCTATTTCTGTTTCGATTTCTTTTATTTGGTTCCGCCCTTTAGATAACTCGCCTATAACATCCGCTGATTTCTGTATTTTGGTTTTCCCAGATGCAACATACAAGCCCATTTCTCTCATTTTTACAATTAAATCGGCTAATGATTTTCTTGCTTCTGGCTCGCTGTTCGCAAAAATCCTTATATCGTCTACATACCGCAAATAAATAAATTTGTGAGATAACAACCACTTATCCAGTTCGTCCAAATATAAATTTGACATGAAAGATGATGCGTCATTTATTTGGGGAATACCGAAGTGTTTTAAATAACCAACGTTCCAGCGCCCCCACATTTGATAGAGAAGTTCTTTGACGGTCTTTAGTTCGCTTTGGTCTAATGATTTACTGAAAAGGTCGCTAATTCTGCTTAACATTAATTCGTGGTTTATATGGTCAAAATATGCTGTTATATCTGTCTCAACAACGAAGGGATATTGATGGCAGTATTCTTCAACTTTATTTTGAAAGGCAATCCAAAGTTCAACCCCTTGAATAAACATTCGATTTGAACTTGGCCTGGCAAGTCTATTGCTATAAACATTTGGCTCTGACGAGAAGTGTTTGGAAAGTAAATCAGCAATTGCTTGGTAAGTAATTCTGTCATCAATTAATGGAACCAGTCCAGGTCGCAAGGTAAATCCACGCTTTGGTAAATCAATGCTTAATGGCAAATCCGCTTTATATTTTCCGAAGTCTTTTATCCGCTCCCTTAATGCGCTTAAATTAACTTCCAATCCCTTTTTATAATCTCTATATCCAACAATATCTGGAAATGCGTCATCACGACGGTCACTATCAACGCGTCTAAACGCTTTTGGTAAATCGAGGTTGTCTTGTGGCCCCATGAATTTTATCTCCAATGAATTTGATTATTTACCAGCAAGCCAACTATTAATTATACGAACTCATGCTATGCGGCAATTATACCCCCAGGAGTTGTGCCATTCGCCCCTACCAGAGATGTGTGCTAGAGCTGCGTTACAGAATATGCTTAAGTTTTGTACTCTGTATCTTTTTCCCAGTTTTGCGGATTTGTTTGGATGTAATCGGTAATGGCCTGCAACTCTCGTTGGTTGCGGATGATATGTTCGTAATAATTGCGCTGCCAAATTTGCCCTTTTAGTTTTTCCGAATGAGCGGAAATCTTTCGAGAGGTGATTGATTTGTAATTTTGGATAATCGCACCTACCGAGCCAGGCGTTGTGCCGCTCGGTCGTAGGGGCGAAGCATCCTTTGCCAGCGGATTTGGTGAAAGAGGGCTTTTTTCCAGGGATGCTTCGCCCTTATCAGAGATGACCACTATGCCATGAATATGGTTCGGCATGATGATCCATTCACCTAATTCAAGGTTAGAAAAGCGAGTTTGTAATTGCAGCCATTGTGCCGATGCAATTTGGCCAAGAGCATTTAACTGCATCTCATTGTCGTGTATTTCACCAAACAATTTCCGATGCTGAAAAGTAAAAATCGTCACGAAATACGCACCGACCTGGGAGTAATCGTAGTCTTTCAATCGCAGCGAGCGCCGGTGAGATATGTCTGATCTATCCATGAGGCTACTTATTTGATAATTTTATGCATAGAGACCAAAAGGTCAAATGCTCTGCATATTTACCTAAACAAGTAGGTGGTTTGGCGCTCGGTCGTACGGGCGAAGCATCCTTGGTGAGCGCATCAGCGGAAGCAAGGGTTTTTGCTTGGGATGCTTCGCCCCTACCGAGTATGATTCCAATTATGGTTGTGTTGTGCTTTTAATCCTGACTAAAAGCAGGTTCAAGAGCGTAACCTACCCTACGACTCATGCGCAAGAGAAAGACCCTTCGCAGGCTCAGGG
>DIXT01000018.1:34459-47123 GCA_002436085.1 Anaerolineaceae bacterium UBA6073 | reverse complement strand
TTACTGCTCCGCAGCACTTCGTCAATCCGACGGAATCTGGCAGGTTCAAAAACGAAATTGCCCTGCGACTATCGGATGGTTACGTCGTTTTTATACCTGCATGCCATACCCCGAAAGCACCCGGAAGCGCATATCGCTTTGGCGTATAATTTACCCCTGTTGACCTGATTTCCAGAAAGGTGGAAAGCCACGTGATCAAGCAGTTTTTTCAAAAAATCGAATTCACTCCGCGAGCACTGCGCGACTATCTGCTCATTCTGCTCGGCGCGTTCGTCCAGGCGCTTAGCCTGCGCCTGTTTCTGGTGCCTGCCAGCCTGGTCAGCGGCGGCATCAGCGGCGCCGGCCAGCTGCTGTATTACACGCTGGGCTGGCCGATTGGTCTGGTGGTGCTGCTGGGCAACCTGCCTCTGTTCGTGCTCGGCTGGCGCTACCTGGGCGGTCCGCGCTTTGCCTCCCGCACCATCCTGGCTATCCTCAGCTTCTCCATCTTCACGGACCTGCTGATTAGCCTGACCGGCACTTCCGCTCTGACCGACGACCCGGTGCTTAACACCGTTTTCGGCGGTCTTCTGCTGGGCCTCGGGCTGGGGATTGTCTACCTCGGGCGCGGCACCAGCGGCGGAACCGACATTCTGGGCAGGATTCTAAACCGCCGCTTTGGCATTTCCATTTCCATGGCGTACATGATGACCGACTCGCTGGTGGTGCTGCTGGCGGGCTTCGTGTTCGGCTGGGAGAAGGCGCTCTACGGCTTGATGATGATTTATCTTTCCGGCGTGGCGGCTGACCTGGCCTCGGAAGGCGCGAACATCACCAAAGCCGGCTTTATCATCACATTAAAGCCCGAAGAAGTCATATCAGCTATTCATGAGGAGCTGGAACGCGGCGTCACGATTATCCCGGCGGTGGGCGGCTATACCCGCCAGGAACGCGCCATGCTTTACTGCGTGGTGACCGCCTCGGAGGTGATGCGCCTGAAGACCATCGTGCATGAAGCCGACGCGGACGCGTTTATGGTTATCGGGCAAGTGAGCGAGGCGTTGGGCGAAGGCTTTAAACCCCTCAAAGAAATGTGAAGTGAATTCCCTGAAAAAATACACCCGCCAGGAAAGGTCGGGTTGAGTTCTTATTGCTTTGCAGCGCTTTGTCAAACCGACAAATACGGCAGCGTGAAAGCCAGTTCGACAAGGGACTTGGGTAGGGGCGAAGCATCCCAAAATGGACGGCGCGTCTCATCCAGGACGCTAATCGAGGATGCTTCGCCCATACGACCGGATAACACGGTCTGGAGCGGCGGCTTGAAGAGTGGAAGCCGCTTTACGACCTTAGAAAAGAGGAGACCTGCGGTGTCAGGCCTTTCGCGCGGTCTGCCCACACGCACCTTCGGTGCTGGGGTGCTACGCAAGACCGGCGATATCAAACAAGTAAACAGGCAGATCGCACCCTCCCTTCGGGAGCAGGCGTCGCTGCGCTGCTCGCGGTGACGTCCGATTCGTCATTAGCGAGCCGTTTTGCCATCGAATTCGGCGCAAACCAGCCCGGTCTGTCAGGCAAAACGGCGTGGCAATCTGCCTTTAATACCAGCCGGGAGACCGCTTCGTGCCTTCGCGATGACGAGAGATTCGTCACTAGCCCCCGTTTCTAGAATTACTTGAAAGTCAGAACTACGGTAAGGGGGGGTGGCAATCTGCCTTTAATACCAGCCGGGAGACCGCTTCGTGCCTCGCGGTGACGCGCGCTTCGTCGTTGCGAGCCCCCGTTTCTGGAATTACATGAAAGCCAGAACTACGGTAAGGGGGCGTGGCAATCTGCCTGCATTTCACTCGTAAAGTAGTCGTAGGTTGGGTGCAGCGACGCAGGAGCGCAACCCAACACTGACATATCCCCGCCTACTGCATTTTGTTGGGTTTCGCTTCGTAAATACAACTGCATGATAACGACCCGATGCCGCTCCACCCAACCTACCAATGGTATCGCGCAGAGGGCCCGAGCTGTGCCAGCAGGGAGACCGCTTCGTTCCTCGCGGTGACGCCCGATTCGTCATTAGCCCCCGCTGCTGGAATTACGTGAAAGTGAGATTTACAGGAAGGGGGCGTGGCAATCTGCCTTTTTTAGAGCTCTCACACTTGAGGGTTCAGCTTTATTTCAAATACTTTTTACAACCCATGTGTCATAGGTTCCCGAATGATTTAAGGGCAGACTGCCACTACCCTTTGCCACACAATGGTCTCATATTGTTCAATAGTATGCAGGCAAAGGGTCTCGCAGCGACAGAGTTTGATTCGTTGCTGCGAGCCGTTTTGTCATCGAATTCGGCGCAAACCAGCCCGGTCTGTCAGGCAAAACGGTGTGGCATAGCGAAGCATCCCTTGTGGATCCTGCCTGCATGCCAGCAGGGAGATCGTTTCGCTTGCGCTCGCGATGACGAAATGTTAAGCCGACAGGGAGATCGCTTCGCTTGCGCTCGCGATGACGAAATGTTAGGCCAGCGGGGAGACCGCTTCGTTCCTCGCGGTGACGCAATGTTAGGTCGGCAGGGAGATCGCTTCGCTTGCGCTCGCGATGACGAAAAATGGCAGTCCGCTTCGCTTGCGCTCGCGGTGACACGGTCCGTTACTGCGAGCCGTTTTGCCATCGAATTCGGCGCAAACCAGCCCGGTCTGTCAGGCAGAACGGTGCGTCAATCTGCCCCTAATCTTTGAAGGCGAACGCTGATCGCGCGCCCTCTGACAAAAAGAAAAGAAGACCCTTCGCAGGCTCAGGGTGACAAGCCAAAAACCCTACGATCATGGCAAAAGTTTTACTAGTAAAGGAAATTCGCCCTGAAATGCCATTCATTGGTAAAATTAGCCCCTTGAGAGCGCTGATGAACGTGAGCACCGCACAACCCGAGTGGCTGGCGCAAATCCGGCATTTTGGCACAGCCGATTACCTTTCCAACCCGCACCCGCGCCTGGATGAGCTGGTGCGCGTGCGCCTGCTCACGCCTGCCAATGCGCCCATTGAGCAGGTGGTGCTGCGCACCATCCCCAACGGTGAGCAGCAGTTCAGCGCGATGACCCCGGCCGGCGCACAAGGCGGCATGCAAGCCTGGGAAGCCGATTTGCGCGTGAACGAGCCGCGCGTCCCCTACCGCTTCGCCATCCGCACGAAAGAAGTGGTCTGGTGGCTGAACGCGGCCGGCATCGGGCAGGGCGTCCCTTTCTCGCTGTTTGATTTCAAGCTCCTGGCGGATACGCCCGCGATTCCCTGGCTGGAGCGCTCCGTGTTCTATCAAATCTTCCCAGACCGCTTTGAGAATGGCGACCCGACCAACGACCCCCGCAACGAAGCGATACCCTACCGCAACTGGCGCCGGCAAACTTTCGCCTGGGGTCAGCCCGCCCCGCGCGAGCCCGGCTTGCTGCCCTTCTACGGCGGCGACCTGGCTGGCATCAGAGAGCGCCTGGACTATCTGGAGCGCCTGGGCGTGAACGCGGTCTACCTGAACCCGATTTTCAGCGCTTACACCAACCACCGCTATGACGTGGCGGATTACGAACACGTGGACCCGGTTTTGGGCGGCGACGCAGCCCTGCAAGCCCTCAGCGGAGCATTTGCGCGGCGCGGCATGCGCTATATCCTGGATATCGTCCCCAACCACTGCGGCATCGGGCACCCCTGGTTCCAGGCTGCCAAGGCGGACCCGAACAGCCCGGAGCGGGAGTACTTCTTTTTTGGGGAGAGCCCGGAGGAGTACGTCTCGTGGCTGGGTTTTGGCTCCCTTCCCAAACTGAACTATAGCAGCCAGCGCCTGCGCGAGCTGATGTACCGCGGCGCGGACGGCATCATGCGCCGTTGGCTGCGCGCGCCCTGGAACGCCAGCGGCTGGCGCGTGGACGTCGGGAATATGCTCGGGCGCCAGGACGCACAGCAGCTGGACCGCGAAATCCTGCCGGAAATCCGGCGGGCAGTGAAGGAGACCAACCCGGAAGCCTACCTGGTGGCGGAAAACTTCTTTGAAGCTGCCTCCCAACTGCAGGGCGACGGCTGGGACGGCGTGATGAATTACTCCGGCTTCAGCGACCCGCTACTGCACTGGCTGCGCCCCTACCAGCAGGACGCGGTGCACTGGCAGGGCAAGCTGGGCGGGAGCGAACGCTGGCCGACCGAGCTGGTATTGCGCACCTGGCAGGAACATCTGGCGGCAGTGCCCTGGGCGATAGCCCTGCAGCAGCTCAATTTGATTGACAGCCACGACACCGCCCGCATCCTAAGCGAGCTGGGCGGGAACAAAGCCCTGAGCAAGCTGGCCGCCGCGGTGCAATTCTGCTTCCCGGGCGTGCCGTGCCTGTATTACGGCGACGAAATCGGGCTGCGGGACCAGGAAGGCTTTGGCAGCCGCGCCTGTATGCCCTGGGATGAAAGCCAATGGGACCAGGAGCTGTTCGCCTTTTACCGGAAGCTCATAAACTTGCGCAAAATCAGCCGCGTGCTGACTGAGGGCGCTTTCCAGGTTCTCTTTGGGGATTCGGGCAGCCTGCTCTTCCAGCGCGTGTTGGGCAAAGAGCGCGTCTTGGTATACGCCAACCGCGCGGAAGAGACGATACCGGAGCGCGAGCTGGCGCTCCCGCAAGCGGGCTTTGGCGTTCGTGAAGTCTTTCGCGGGCTTTTGGGCGGCGGGCAGGCGGCGGCGGAGGGCGGCGTTTTGTATTTGCCGGCAATGGGGCAAGGCGCGGAAATCTGGCTGCCGGATGACAGCGCGGAGTTTCAGGCCTAAGTTCGCCCTCCCGTGTGGAAATCCAGGAATTGACATCCAGGAATTGACAATTTTTGTTCAGCCAATCGATTGTATAATCGTATTCAGGTCTGCTGATACGCGAAATACTGAAGGGGCGTTTTCTTGATGGACATGCTGAGCGCGCGAATACCAGAAAAACCATCGGCGTGGGGGGGCGTAGCGCCGACCCTTTCCATCTGTATTCTCACCCTGAATGCCAAAGCCTACCTGCGGGACTGCCTGCTTTCCATTGCTGAACACACGCCGCAAGGCTTTGTGCGCGGGGAAGACCCGTCAGCACGGCACGACGTCATTATGCGGTCCCATATGGTAGGCGGTCCGTCATTTGAATATGAGATTATCGTCGCGGATAACGCTTCGGATGACGACACCCTGGCAATGCTCGCGGAAGAATTCCCATACGTCCGGGTCATTCGCAACAACGCCAACCTGGGCTTCACCAAACCGGTCAACCAGATGCTGGCAGAGACGCGCGGGGATTTCTTTCTGCTGCTCAACCCGGACACCTTGCTGATAGAAGACCTTTTTTCGCCAATGTTGGAATGGATGCGCGCGAATGAGCGCGTGGGGATTGCCATCCCGAAAGTGCTGAACGCGGACGGGACTTTTCAGAAGCAAAGCAGGCGCGGCGAGGCCAGGCCGGCCGAGGTGTTCGGGTACTTCTTCCGGTTGGGCAAGCTCTGCCCCAGGAACCGCGCGCTGAACGGTTACCTGCAAAGCTGGCTGCCGGAGGACGAAATCGCGGAGGTCAAGGCGGTTTCCGGCTCGTGCATGTTTATCCGGCGCCAGGCCTGGCAGCAAATCGGGGAGTTTGACGAGCGCTTTTTTGCCTACCAGGAAGACAGCGACTACTGCCTGCGCGCGCGGAAAGCCGGCTGGAAGGTGATGTATGTGCCCATCGCGCGCATCGTGCATTACGGCGGGGAAGGCGGCAGCAAGGCGCAGCCGGCCAACTCCATCCTGCAATGGCACCGCTCGTATTATCTTTACTACCGCAAACACTTCGCGCGGGACTATTGTTTTTTGTTCAACTGGTTCTTCTACCTGATGATGGGCGCCAAGCTGGTGTGGGCGCTGGTGAAAAACCTGTTCCGCAAGGTTAAAAAGTAAGAGCGCCGGGCGGCGCTCTCTTGGTAGGGGGTAAACTAACGGCTCAAGCGCAGAATCTCGGCGGCGTCTTTGCCGGTGATGTCATTGTGTTCGCCGAAGGTCCATTGATGGCTTTCCATGCGCGCCTGCACCTTTTGGGCGGCTTCTTCAGGGTCGATCCCGTAGGCTGTGAGCGTGGTGGGCATGCCCAGGCTGTGGAAGAAGGCAGACGTGGCTTCAATGGTCTGGTCGATGCGGTCGGCGTATTTCTGGGTCTTGATGCCGAGCACGCGGTAGCCGTACTGCAGCAGCTTGGCTTGCTTTTGCTTGCGTTTGTACCACAGCAGCCAGGGCAGCACCGCTGCGAGCGTTTCGGCATGGTCCAGGCCGTAGAGCGCGGTGAGCTCGTGCCCGATGTTGTGGGTAGCCCAGTCCTCCGGGACGCCGCGGCTGAGGGTGTGGTTCAGGGCGCAGGTGGCCGCCCACATGTAGTTAGCGCGCGCGTTGTAGTCGGGCGGCATGCGCAGCGCGGCCGGGGCGGCGTCCATCAAGGCCATCAGGATGGCTTCCGCCTGCCGGTCTTGCACCAGGGCGCCGACCGGATAGGTGAGGTACTGCTCGATCACGTGCACGAAAGCATCCACCAGGCCGTTTCGGACCTGCTTTTGAGGCAGCGAATAGGTCGTTTCGGGGTCCAGGATGGAAAAGCGCGGGAAGACCAGGTCGCTGCCGAAGGAAAGCTTTTCCTGGATGCTGCGGCGGGAAATCACGGCGTTGCTGTTCATTTCGCTGCCTGTGGCGGGCAAGGTGAGCACGGTGCCAAAAGGCAGGGCTTCGGTCGCTTGGGAGAGGCCGTCGCCCGCCAGAATGTCCCAGGGGTCTTTGCCGGGGTAGAGGGCTGCCAGCGCGATAAACTTGACGCCGTCGATGACCGAACCGCCGCCGACCGCCAGCAGGAAGTTGACGCCCTTTTTCTGGATTTTTTTGACAGCCTGCAAGAGGGTGTCATAGTCCGGGTTGGCTTCAATCCCGCCGAATTCCAGCACCTCGCGCTTCTTGAGGGCCGCCATTACCTGCTCGTACACGCCGTTTTTCTTGATGGAGCCGCCGCCGTAGAGGACCATCACTTTGGCTTTGTGGGGGATGAGCTTATTGATTTTCGCAATGGTGCCGGTTCCAAAAACAATTTTGGTGGGGTTGTAGAAGGTAAAGTTGTCAATCATGGTGATTCCTCCTGCATGGGCCTGGGTATGATAAAAGTGCTGCGCAAAAAGGAGCCCTGAGTGGATTATATCCCAGACAAGGCGTCTCGGGTTCTGTGCGTTGATGCTTGTCATGCTGAGAAGATGGCGAAGCATCTGCTTGGTTGGCAGGGAGACAAAGTGCCCTTTGGGTATCGCCGCGTTGCTTCCGCCTGTACCCTTTAGGGTATCGCGATGACGAACTAAAGGGAGATCGCTTCGTGCCTCCATTAGACTTGGATTATGATGAAAGTAACCGAACAGAGACTGAATAAGTCTATGCGCCTCGAAGGCAAAATGCCTAAATCGCGAAGAAGACCCAGTCTCTGTGTGGATCAGGCTAAATAGCATTTCCGTCCTTAAAAGGCTACTACATGGAGAAAGTCACATCCACAAAGTTCGGTTACCTTCATCAGCCAATCGGAGGATAACCATGAAAGCACCGCAATACTACGTGGGCATAGACATTGCCTCAGCAAGTTTTACATGTTCAGTAGGCAAAATGGAAGGTCGCTGGCAGATAGTCGTCCGACCGGCAAGTTTTGCCAACGAGTATGATAGTTTTAGTGCGTACCTGAACTGGCTGCACGACCACGAGGTCAAACCTGACAATAGTGTGATTTGTATGGAAGCCACGGGGGTCTACAACGAAGTTCTGGCCCATTTCCTGTGCGCGAATGGATACACAGTGGCCATAGAACCGCCCTTGAAGGTCAAACGCGCCTTCAAACCAGAAGGTCATAAGAGCGACCCGGTAGACAGCACTCAAATTGCTGAGTATGCCTACCGTTTCTGGGACGAATTATCCCAATGGACGCCGCGGAAAGAGATCCTGGAGCAGATCAAAACTCTGCTAACCACGCGTGAGCAGTTCGTGGTGGAGCGCAGCGGGCATCAGAATGCACTGCAGGCGCTGAAGCGCAAGCAGGTGCGCACACCTATGGCGGAGAAGATGCATGAAAAAGCGATTGAAGAGCTGAAAAGGCATGCCCAGGAGATTGAAGCTGAGATCCAACGCCTGATAGATCAAGATCCTGATCTGCGCAATCTGGCGGCTTTGCTCATCAGCATCCCTGGAGTTGGCGCGCTCCTGGCCGCGCATATGTTACTGCTTTTCAAATCAGCTCCTGAACCGTACAACCCGAAAAGTTTGGCAGCCTTTATTGGGATTTGTCCTTATGAATCAAGCAGTGGAACCTCAGTGAGAGGACCTTCCACCTCACGGCATTATGGTCCTCCGGCATTGCGCAAGTTACTCCACCTGGCGGCAATGTCTATTGCAACCCACCAACAGCAATTCCGTTTGTACTACCTGCGTAAAGTCAAGGAAGGAAAACCGAAACAACTGGTGATTAATAACCTGGCCAATAAATTGATCAAGATCATGGTTGCTGTGGCGCAAACCCGGACGAAATTCATTCCAAATTATTGTTCAGTCAACCCAGCCCTTCTCAAGATGGCCTTGACAAAGTCATAGCATTCGCGATGACGATCCGATTCGTCATTGCGACTGCTTGCGTACGAAGTAAGGAGCGGCAGCGACTGAAGCAATCCCCCCCCTATGCCGGGAGGGAGATTGCGGCGCTGCGCGATGACGAAGACGCGTCATTAGTATGATGAAATAGAATAAAGAAGACACGACAAATCGACTGTCATTAGTATGATGAAATAGAATAAAGAAGACACGACAAATCGACTGTCATTTGGTCTGAGAGACCGTCTCAGAGCTTTGATTGTCGTGTCTTCACGTGGTACCCGAACAGTTGCAAGGGACCAGAGAGTCCGGAATTACTAGTGTGGGTCCACCCGACTTCCTTATACAAAAAAGAGAGGGAGATGACAAGTCAATATGCGGGGATCGATGTTGGCAAAGCAGAATTACATGCCAATGTGCATGGCCAGGAAAAGGTAAAAGTTTTTCCGAACAACCATACTGGCATCAAACGCCTGGAGAACTGGTTGAAACAGAATAAAGTTGGATTGGCAGTCATGGAAGCTAGTGGGGGCTATGAGCGTAAAGCCGTTGAAGCACTAAAAGGTTCCGGGATTCCGGTGAGCGTAGTCAATCCCACCTATGTCAGACGTTTTTGTCAGGGAATGGGCACATTAGCGAAAACAGATATCAAAGACGCTCGCATGATCGCTTGTTTTGCCTCTGTCAAACAACCAAAAGCACAGGCAGCCAAAACAAAAGCAGAAACCATGCTCTCAGAGCTCGTCGAGAGACGAGAGCAGCTGACGATTATGCTTGGAACGGAGAAGAATCGTTATAGTAATGCTCCAGATAGTAATCTCCAGTCGCTCCAGGCTCATATCATCTATCTGGAAGGTGAGATCAAAGCAATAGAAGCACAAATTGATAAACTGGCAGAAAGCGTTCCAGAATGGCAATCACGACTGGAAATCCTGCAAAGCTTCAAAGGGATCGGCAAGATCATAGCTATGACTCTCTTGGTTGAGTTGCCGGAATTGTGATATGAAAGCCGGGAAGTGATTGCAGCATTGGCTGGGGTGGCGCCGATCAATCATGACAGCGGGAAGATGAGAGGTAGACGCAGTATCTTTGGAGGTCGGGCGAGGGTACGCAGGGCATTGTATCTGGCAGCGATGGTAGGGATCCGATACAATCCGGTGATGAAGACATTTTATGAACGATTAGTTGAGGCCGGAAAACCGAAGAAGGTAGCCCTGGTAGCTTGTATGTATAAGATCCTGACGATATTGAATGCTTTGTTGAAGAAAGGAGAATTGTTTTCACCAGCAATCCCTTGACATTCTACACAGGCTCTGATACCCCGACGGTTACAGGCCGAAGTGAAGAAGCGAATCATCAGAAAATCCAGATCCTTCGCTGCGCTCCAGGATGACAAGCAACTTGTCAATCTGATACCCTGAAGAGTACAAGCCAAGCTGACGAGCGAGGCGCCTGCCTGCTCAGGTATACAGCCCGGCGGGCGCAAATCACACGTTTGCGGGACTCGTGATATTATCAGCTTAATGGAAAGTCCCAACTCTCCTCAAAACGAAGAACCTAACGAGGCAGAATCAGGCGCGCCTGATCGTCCGCTGCAGCGCTTGTGGGCCAGGCTGCTCAGCCTCGGTATTGCCGACCGCGTCCTAAGGGTGGCCTCTGCGCTCTTCACCGCCCTGCTATTGGTAGGGGTCTTGTTAGTGCTCAGCCGCTTCTACGCCAGCGCGAGCGGCAGCACACCGGCCGAGCCGCTGCCTGCAGCAGCGCCAACCCCCACCGCGCAAGCGGCAGCGCTCTCTGCCATTCAAAAAGATGCGCTCCCGGCAGCCGAACCCCAGGGCATCGTGCCGCAGGTTTCTGTGCATACTATCCTGCCCTCGCGCGGGCGCACCGAACTACTTACTTATGTGATCCAGCCCGGCGACACACTCTTTTCTATCGCGGAAAAATTCGGGCTCAAGCCTGAGTCTATTCTATGGGGCAACCGCTACACTCTGGGCGACGATCCGCACATGATTTACCCTGGGCAGGAGCTGCTCATTCTGCCCCTGGACGGTACCCTGCACCGCTGGAGTGCTGGCGAGGGCTTGAACGGCGTGGCAAGTTATTACGGCGTGACCGCTGACGCAATCGTGAACTACCCCGGCAATCATCTGAATGCCGCGAGCCTGGGCGATTACGCCCTCCCAAACATCGCCCCGGGCACATTGCTCATCGTCCCGGGCGGTAAAGGCGAATTCCCGGACTGGCGTACCCCGCGCATTACGCGTGAAGACCCAGCCAGCGCAGTGAACGTGGGCCCAGGCGCCTGTACGGGCTCGTACGACGGCGTGATGGGCACGCTCAACTTCATCTGGCCTGTTCCCAGCCGCTACCTTTCCGGATACGATTACAATCCCGAAGCCAACCACTTCGGAATTGATATTCACGGCGAAATTGGCGACCCCGTCTCCGCAGCGGATAACGGCGTGGTGGTGTACGCCGGCTGGAATGACTGGGGTTACGGCGAGATGATTGTGATTGACCACGGACAGGGCTGGCAGACGCTCTATGCCCACCTCAGCACGGTGGACGTCTCCTGTGGGCAGGAAGTCTATCAGGGCGATATCATCGGCACCGTGGGCACCACGGGCAACTCCAGTGGTCCGCACCTGCATTTTGAACTGCGCAGCGACGATTACGGCCGCGTAAACCCGTGGGACTTTCTGCAGTAATTTCTTCTAGATAATTGATGGATAAATCAAGGAAAGTCAGTTTTCCTCTTGTTCTCGCCGGTCTCTGAGTGCGCAGCCTGCCCGTAGAGTACCGAGCGAGTGGGTTTGACGGTAGGTCTCCGCATTTATATCATTATTGATTGACGATTGTGATAATAGGGTAATCTTTTTGAGACCTGAAGGTCACAAGCCTTGCATGGTCGGGAGAGTGCGAACCCTACTCGCAGGGTACCATGCCAGAACAGAGTGTTTATTATTTTTCAATTCCTGAAACGTGTTTATAGGCTAAAATCAGTAAATCTTTCAACTCATCAATATTTTCATAATTTCCTGAAAGGGTTCTAAAAATAGCATCATTAAACGATTTCTCATACCGCTGATATGCCCATTTTTGACCTTTATAGTTTTTAGAAACTTCTTCTGGGATTTTTAATCTCAGGCTCCACTTTTGAGTGCTATCAAATTCAACATGAAATATTATTTTATTGCCCAGTTTAAAAGGTACATAGGTTTTATTGAGGTTATAGGTTAAATTCCATTTCTGCTCTTTTACAAAAGCTGCCAATGCATCCATAGTTTTTTTGAATTCTGCTGTAGCCTCTTTGCCATGATTTTTTTCATAGTATTCCCAGGAATAGTCTCCCATAGGTTTTGTAGAAATAGCTTTTTTGTAACTAGTATCCTCTAAAACTTCTACCAAGATGAATTCATCGTGCTCATCTGAAAACCGTTGAATTTGAATCAAATCGACAGCGTAGTTTATTTTGGAAGACATGCGAAGAACATTAGGATTAAACAACGGTGCAATGATGATAATCCTTATTTGAATAGAGTCCCAATCAATGTTTATGTCTTCTGGCTTATTTTTTGCTTCTAACCAAATTGCTTTGATTGAATCGGGATTTGTCTCCGCCCATACTGCATAGCTTAATACCTGCGGAAGGACGTCTTCGCTTACTTGCACATTTTTCATCTCAATAAGGCAAATGTTGCCATCCGGATCGACACCTAACATATCAGGAATGCCTTGCCTAGTGCCTGAGCGAATTTGACGATAGATGATGATAATATCGCCTAGTAGATCTTGATTTTTAAAAACATATTCTTCAAAATCACGCTCGCTGGGAAATTCTTTAACAGGAATGTTCTTTGCCGTTCCCTCGTGTTTCCAATAAAGATTAGGCATTTTTACCTCGGCTTGAACAGGTTCTATTCTATTTGAGAATCAACTCCTTAAATATTTTATCAAATTTCTGTGTTTTCTTTGTGCCAATCTTACTGAATGTTTTAACGAGGGTGTTGAAAATGTCTAGAACAGTAAAAAAGGAACAACTTTAAATTTAAGAAGAACACAATATGTTCATAAACC
>DIXT01000018.1:0-34429 GCA_002436085.1 Anaerolineaceae bacterium UBA6073 | reverse complement strand
ACGAGATTCGGAGCTGGGAGAGGGCAGGGTGAGGGCAGATTTAAATTCTTAACTTTGAAAAATTTGGATGTAATCGATTAACCAATGTTTTTCAACACCCTCTTTAACATTTCCTTGGTGCTGCTGTGCTAAAATAAATCTATGGAAACACAGCAATTCCGTGATATCCGACCCTCACCAATCGCTGGAACCTGGTACCCGGGCGAGCCAACCGAACTGCGCACGCAGGTAGAGGCTTTTCTGGAGAAAGCCGCCGCGCCAGGGCTGAGCGGAGAAATTTTGGGGCTGGTTGTTCCCCACGCAGGCCTGGTCTATTCCGGCTTCACCGCCGCGCACGCCTTCAAAACCTTGATTGGCAGCAGTTTCACGCGCGTAATCCTGCTTTCGCCCTCGCACCAGTATTACCGCGAGCCTTTGCTCACCAGCGGGCACGAAGCCTACGCCACCCCCCTCGGTCAGGTGCCGGTTGACCGCGAGGCTTTATCCACTCTGGGCATGCTTCTGCAAGTCAGCAAGGGACCGGATATCACCCCAGTCCGTCGCGACCGCGAACATTCGCTCGAAATTGAACTCCCGTTTTTGCAGGTTGTGCTGCCGCAGGGCTTTAAACTGGTGCCGCTGATGTTGGTCAACCAGTCCATGGATTTGGTCAGCGCGCTTTCCAATGCGCTGGCAGGCTTCATGCTGACGCTGCCGCCTGAAGAAAAAACTTTGCTGGTCGCGTCCAGCGATTTGTCACATTTTTACACCGAAAAACAAGCCAATCAACTGGATAAACGCGTACTCAGCGCGCTGGAAGCCATGGACGTTTTTGAGCTCTTTATGCTGAATGCCAGCGGCAAGGGGCAGGCTTGCGGCATGGCGCCCATCCTGAGCGTGCTGCGCACCTGCCGCAACCTTGGCGCGGACAAGCTCGTCATCGCGGATTACCGCACTTCTGCCGCCGTTACGCACGACGCAGATTCCGTGGTGGGTTACGGTTCCGCCGTCATCACCAAAACAAAGTAGGCGGTGGAGCTTGCGGCGTTCAGCTTCCCTTCCACCGCGCGCTTCACTGCTGTTCTGCCTGCTTGCCGGGTTGCTGCTTTTCAGCGCTTCTTGCCAGCCGCAATTTGAAGGACGCCCCACCGCCCTACCCACGCGCGTGCCTTCCCAGACGCCCACAGCCACTATTACGCCCACGCTGCCCCCCGCGCCAACCGTCACTTCCTCTCCAACCCCTACGCTGACCCATACACCCACGCCCCTGCCAAGCACAACCCCGACCGAAACCCCCACGCCCATCCCGCCGCGCGCGGCCGTGCTTTTTCCGCTCAAAGCCGGCGGGGCGAACACGGTGAACTGGAGCTATTTCTACCTCAGCCGCAAAGAGCTGCGGGACGACGGAAGCTTGCTCAGCCTCTCCGCTGCGGTCGCGTTTCAACTGTTGGACCGCGGCATCCACTCCGAGACTGTGCGCGTGCGCGACCAGGACGTGACCGTGTATTACCTGCGTGTCAGCCACATCTATAACCAGGTGCCGATTGAGACCAAATTGGTGCTCACCGGTTACTTCGGGCGCGATGTTCCAGTGAGCGCCCTGCCGGCGGACGGCGCGGCGTTTGTGAACCTGCGCAGCCAGAACTCCGACGCCGTGTTCGAGCCCTGGACCATTCAGTCCGACTGGCTGCTGCCTTTTGAACAACGCCAGACCCTGTTCCAGCAGATGACCCTCACCGATTTTGAGCAGATGCTGGCCGACCTGCCCGAACGCGTGATTCTGCTGGCGCATCATCCGGTCATCTGGCGCCCGGACGATTGGGCGCAAGCGGACCTGGATATGTCCCGCCTCAGCGCGCAAGCCGCCCGGCTGGATGCCTTTTTTGACCACGACGCCTTTGACCTGCTGACCGGGCAAAGCCGCATGGCGGAAGCCTGGAGCGCGTACCTGCTGCAAAATCAGGTTATCCCGGCGGACGTTGCTCAGGCTGGTTTATCCTACTCGGCTGAATATTTGATTATTGTGATTCCCTGATGGATGCCCAGCCTGGTAATCCAGAACTTAAATACGCGGATATCAGCATTAATCTCGCGGCAATTGAAAAGAGCTATTGCTACGCCATCCCGGCGGAACTACAGGGAAAAGTCCAGCCTGGCTGCCTGGTCGTGGTGCCTTTTGGCAAGCAAATCGTGCAGGGCGTGGTGCTGGCGCTTGTGGATAAACCTGGCATTGAAAAGGATATCCGCGAAATCCTCTCACTAAATTCAGAAGATACCGTGCTTACCCCCCAGCAGCTGCAGCTGACACACTGGCTGGCGCGCGAGACCTTTGCGCCGTTGGGGGCGGCTGTGAACCTCATGCTACCGCGCGGGCTCTCCCAACGCGCCGATTTTATCGCTGAACTGAAGCCTGACCTGACGGAAATCCCAGTTGGGTTGGCGCCGCTGCAGACTCGCTTCCTGAAATTGCTTTCAGAGCGCGGACCCCTGCGCGGAGCGCAGCTTGAACACGCCCTGCCCAAACTGGAATGGCGCGGCAGCCTGGAACGTTTGCGCAAAGCCGGCCTGGTGCGCACCACCAGCGTGTTCCCCCCGCCGCGGGTGAGCCCGAAGGTGGTACGGACCGCCCAGCTTACCATCCCGCCGGAAGCGGTAAGCAAGCTGGAACCCAGGGCGCTCAGCCCGCGCCTCGAAACCGGCACACGCCGTCTGGAAGTCCTCAAGCTGCTGGCCTCCGAAGCGTTCCCAATGGATTTCTCCTGGATTTACGCCCAGACCGACAGCTCCTACGCGGACCTGAAAGCCCTCGCGGAGCAGGATTACCTGCATTTTAACGAGACCGAAGTCTGGCGCGACCCGCTGGAAAACCTGCAGATCGAAAGCGCGCACGCGCCTACCCTCACCCCGGACCAACAGCGCGTGTGGGAGCAACTGCTCCCGCAGCTTGGCCAACCGGAGAGCGCGCCTGTCCTGCTGCACGGCGTCACCGGCTCGGGCAAGACCGAGATTTACCTGCGCGCGGTCGAGCAGACTCTGGCGCGCGGCCGGCAGGTCATCGTTCTGGTGCCCGAAATTGCCATGACCCCCCAGGCAGTGCGCCGCTACATGGCGCGCTTCCCCAACCGCGTCGGGCTGTACCACTCCAAACTGTCCGAAGGCGAGCTGTACGACACCTGGCGGCGCGCGCGCAAAGGGGAGCTTTCCATCATTGTCGGGGCGCGCAGCGCGCTGTTCGTGCCGCTGCCGGATATCGGCCTCATCGTCCTGGACGAATGCGACCACGAATCCTACGACGAAACTGAGCGCGAGCCGTTCTACCGCGCTGTGGAGACCGCGGAAGCCTACGCGCACATCTGCAATGCGAATTTAATTCTCGGCTCCGCCACGCCGCGCGTCAGCCAATTCTACCGCGCCCAAAAAGGCGACTGGCAGCTTTTGGAACTGCCCCGGCGCGTCTTAGCGCACCGCGAGACGCTGCTGCGGCTAGCCGCAAGCCTGCACACCGAGATCATTCCAGCCTCTGTCGGCGACGAGCTGCTCAGCCTGGAGCTGCCGCCGGTGGACCTGGTAGATATGCGCGCGGAATTGAAGGAAGGCAATACCAGCGTGCTTTCGCGGGTGCTGCATGCCAGGCTGGAAAACGTCCTCGCGCACAACCAACAGGCCATCCTGTTCCTCAACCGCAAAGGCAGCGCTACCTATGTATTCTGCAGGGATTGCGGCCAGGCGCTGCTCTGCCCGCGCGACCTGAGCCCCTTGGTCTATCACCAGGACCGCGCCGGGCTGCTCTGTCACATCTGCGGATATACGCGCGGCATGCCGACTAAATGCCCGCACTGCGGCAGCAAACAAATCCGCCAGATGGGCATTGGCACGGAGCGCCTGGAAGCGCTGGTGCAGCAGGCTTTCCCGCAGGCCCGTTTGCTGCGCTGGGACGCGGAGACCACCACCACGCGCGACGCGCACGAGCTCATCCTTTCACACTTCAGCGCCCACCGCGCGGATATTCTGATTGGAACGCAGATGCTGGCTAAGGGGCTGGACCTGCCGCTGGTGACGCTGGTCGGCATCATCCTGGCGGAAACGGGCCTGAACCTGCCGGATTACCGCGCCGCGGAACGCAGCTTTCAGGTGCTCACCCAGGTCAGCGGGCGCGCGGGGCGCAGCCCCTTGGGCGGGCGTGTGGTCATGCAGACCTACCAACCTGAGAATTACGTCATCCAGGCTGCCTCCCGGCACGACTTCGCCGGCTTCTACGCGCAGGAACTAGCCAACCGCCGCGAGCTGGGTTATCCACCTTTCACGCGCCTGGTGCGGCTGGAATACCGCAGCCCCTCCGAAGAAAAGTGCCTGCAGGAAGCGGAACTGATGGCGGAAATCCTGCGGACCGAAATTCGCAGGCTGGGGATGGCGCAGACCGATTTTATCGGACCGGTGCCCTGCTACACCCGCAAGTTGTTCGGGCGCTTCCGCTGGCAAATCATCCTGCGTGGACCCGACCCGACCACGATGCTGAACGGGCTGCCGCTTCTGGGCTGGACAGTAGAGGTAGACCCGCCGAACCTGCTATAATATTCTGGCTGTTTAACAATGCGGGCATTTTCGTCCTCGTGAGCCTGCGAAGCGATGCCCGGAGGGCACGGTGTCTCCCTGCTGGCGGGTGCGTTCGTCATCGCGATACCCTAAAGGGTACAGGTCCTGCGAAGCGATCTCCCTGTTGATCTGGCAGGAGATTGGTTCAGTCGCAGGGATTCAGGCAGACAAAGTACCCTTGTGGTATTGCCGCGGTCGCCGGCGCAAAAGTTCGTCATCGCGAGCCTGCGAAGCGATCTCCCTGCTGGCATTCAGGCAGACAAAGTACCCTTGTGGTATTGCCGCGGTCGCTGGCGCAAAAGTTCGTCATCGCGAGCCTACGAAGCGATCTCCCTGTTGATCTGGCAGGAGATTGGTTCAGTCGCAGGGATTCAGGCAGACAAAGTACCCTTGTGGTATTGCCGCGGTCGCTGGCGCTCCCTCGCAATGACGGGATGTTCGTCATCGCGAAGCGATACCCGGAGGGCACGCTGTCTCCCGGCTGGCATTCAGGCAGACAAAGTACCCTTGTGGTATTGCCGCGGTCGCTGGCACTCCCTCGCAATGACGGGATTTTCGTCATCGCGATACCCTAAAGGGTACAGGTCCTGCGAAGCGATACCTGGAGGGCACGCTGTCTCCAGGCTGGCATTCAGGCAGACAAAGTACCCTTGTGGTATTGCCGCGGTCGCTGGCGCTCCCTCGCAATGACGAGATGTTAGGTCATCGCGAAGTTCGTCATCGCGATACCCTAAAGGGTACAGGTCCTGCGAAGCGATACCCGGAGGGCACGCTGTCTCCCCGCTGGCATATCGGGAGGGCACGGTGTCTTCCTGGTGGCACATTGGGAGATTGCCGCACTTCGTTCGTAATGACGGGAAGTAAGGTGGTGTGATGAATCAACGCAATGAAATAATTACCTGGGATGAAGTCTCCCGACTGATTGACCATTTGCTGCCGCAGTTCAATCGGGTCTATACCGTCATGGTGATGATTACGCGCGGCGGCATCATCCCGGGCGGCATGCTCGCGGAAGCCATGAACGTCCAAAGCCTCTTTACCGCCTCCGTGGACTTCCCCGCCGAAGCGCACACCACCCCCACCCCCCAATCAAAATTCCTGACCTGGCCAAAGTTCCTGCAGTTCCCGGACGCCAGCCACCTGAGCGACCACAACGTGCTGATTGTAGACGACGTTTGGGGCTCCGGGCGCACCATCACCGCCGTCAAAAACCGCGTGATATCCTCCGGAGGCCGGGCTTCCACATGCGTGCTGCACTTCAACCCCTATCGGAACCTGTTCGGGAACATGCGTCCCGATTATTACGCGGCAACCACCGACGCGCATATCATTTATCCGTGGGAAATGGACCGCGGTTTTCAATCCAATTTTTTCAGCGGCGTGCACTAAGGCAAGCTTTGCCTGTGCGCGCCCGGAGGTTTCATGCAAAAGTCCTTGCGTTGGTACGACGGCATCTTCATTAATATCTACTACCTTGGCCTGACCGTTCGCAGCCAAACCCTCGCCCCGCTCATCCTGCCGCTGCTTGTCCAGCAATTCGTCGGCGATGAGACCAAGGGCAGCAGCTATGGCAGCATCCGCCTGTATTCCCTGATGATTGCCCTGCTCGCTCAGGCCGTGATGGGCATGCTTTCTGACCGCAGCACCCACCGCTGGGGCAAACGCCGGCCGTTCATGCTTGCCAGCACCGTGCTTGAGACCGCGGCGTTTATTGCCATCGGCGTGATTGCCGCGCAGATGGAAGGGCAGGCAGGCTACGCCGCGCTGTTCGCCGCCGTGCTGCTCTCTATGGTTTTTTCCAATATCGGACACGGCGCCGCGCAGGGTCTCATCCCGGACCTTGTACCGGAGAGTCAGCGCGGGCGTTACTCAGGTCTCAAAACGCTCTTCGAACTGCCGCTCCCGCTCATCTTTGTGTCCTTTTTTGTCTCCAGAATGGTCAAAACCGGCAACTACTGGGCGGCCATTATCACCGTCATTGCCACGCTGATTGTCTGTACCATCCTGGCTATGTTCATCCGCGAAACCCCGCAGGAAAAAGCCCCCGCGCCGATGGACTGGCCGGCAATCGGGCGCCTGGCGGCGATGACCGCCGTGTTTACCGGCGTCATTTTGCTGGCTGGTGAGGCCGTCAAACGCCTGGTGCCCCTGGCGGGCGCGCTGCCCGGGCTTTCCCGCCTGCTGGTGACCGGCGTGATCGGCGCGATCGGCATGCTCGTTGCCGTCGCGGTCGGGGTGATTTTCTCTATGCGCATCAGCCTGGGCACCGAAGCTGCCCAAAAGCCGGCCTTCACCTGGTGGGTCGTCAACCGCCTGGCTTTTCTGGTCGCGGCGAACAACCTGGCCAGCTTTTTGCTTTACTTCATTCAGGAACGCTTCCCCGAACTGCAGGGCAGCGCCGCGGCGGGCCCCTCGGCATTCCTGGTGATGATTGTGGGCGTGGCGATTTTGGCAGCCGCTCTGCCCGGAGGCTGGCTGACGGATAAATTCGGCACTAAACCGCTCATCGCCGCCAGCGGCATCCTTGCCACGCTCGGCACCGCCATTGTGATTGCCGCGCCGGTCATGCCCGTGATGTACGTAGGCGGGGTGCTGGTGGGCCTGGGGGTCGGCATATTCTATACAGCCAATTGGGCGCTTGGCACCAGCCTGGTTCCGCGCGAACAAGCCGGGCGCTATCTTGGGATTTCCAATCTGGCTGGGGCTGGCGCCGGCGCTATCGGGGCCTATATCGGCGGGCCGATTGGCGACGGAGCCGGATTTGTGGTGCTGATGAGCATCTACGGCTTTCTGTTCCTGTTCTCCGTGCTGGTCTTAGGGCGGATTAAGCTTAACCCGGCCGGGGAAGCCAACTATGAGGCAGCCCGATGACAGCCAACGCTCAGATTAACGCAGCCTGGGAAGAGCTAACCGCATTTGCCGGTGCCGCGGATGCGCTGCGTCTGAACGAAGTGCGCGCGATTTTTTCTATCGGGTCATTGCCCGGCGGGTACTTCCGGCCCGGGCAAAGCGACCTGGACGTGCTGGTGCTTTTGCGCGGCACGCCGAACGCGGAAATGGTTTTCAGCGCAGCCCAGCAAGAAGAAAAGCAGCAGCTGGAAACGCTTGCCGCCCAAGCCGCGCCGTACGAAATGGAGCTGATATTCCTGCACGAATCCCGCCTGCAGCGCGACCCGCAGACCGGACGCTTACCTTACGCGGATTTTGTGCAGCGCTTGCTCTCCCAAAGCAAATTGCTGTGGGGCGCGTTTGACCTCAGCTCTCTGGAGGCGCCGGGGACAGAGGATTTAGCCTGCGCGTTCAGGCGCTACCTGGAGTACCTGCAAAAAAAACACGGCGGCGATCTTCAGATTTTTTGGAAGAAAGGCGGGATAGCGGAATTGCTCAAGCACGCGCTGGTGCTGATGCGCACCTTCCTGCAGGTTCAGCGCGGTGAGTTGGAATACGACAAGACCCAGCTCGTCCGGCGCTACTGCGAGAGCCAGGCGCCTGTACCGCTACCCCCCTGCCTGGCCGGCGCCCTGGAGGCACAGTTCGCGGGGGACGCACTCTCGAGAGAAATAGAAGCGGCCGCGCGCGCAGAACTGCCGGCTTTCCACGCCGCGCTGGTTGAGGAAATCCTTAGGCTCAACCCCGAATAACGCTGACGCGCGAACCCGACGTCGTTTTTTCCACTTCAATCCGCTTGGGGAACTGCTCTTTCAGTTCCTCAATATGCGTGATGACTATGATCATGTCAAAGTCATCCGCCACCTGACCGATGGCTTCCACCAGGCGCTGTCTACCTTCGGCATCCTGGTTGCCAAAGCCCTCATCGATAACCAGTGTGCGCAGTTGGGCGCCGCTGCGCCGCGAAAGCAGGCGCGCCAGCGCGAGCCGGATGGCGAAATTGATGCGGAAAGCCTCACCGCCGGAGTAAGTTTCGTAATCCCGGGTGGAAGACCCGTCGCTAATCAGGATATCCAACGTTTCCATCTTATCGGCGCGCTTCGCGTCCTTGTACTCCCGCTGTGTGTCAAAGGTCACGCTCATGCTGTAATTGGAAAGCCGGCTGAGAATGCGGTTGGCTTCTTCGCTCAATTCCGGCAGCGCTTGTTCAATCAGCATGGCAGGCACGCCGTCTTTCGAGAAAGCCCGCTCCAATACTTTCAGCCGCGCAATTTCCGCGTTCAACTGCTCCTTCTCTTCCCTCAGACTGATCTTGCGCGCTTTGAGTTCAGTCAGCACGTGCAAGTCCTGCCGCGCCGCGCCAAGCTGGCGCTGCAGAGCCGCTTCGGCTTCCTGTATCGCCCGGAATGACTGATCGGTCACCTGAATATCCGGCAAGTTGTTCTCAATTTCCGCCAGATCCGCGGCGGCCTTGGAGCGCTCCTGCCCGACGCGCTGCAGTTCTTCCTCCTGCTTCTCCAGGCTCTCGCGCAATTCCAAAACGCTTTGCTCCAGCTGCCCAACCGTGCTGCGGGCAATCTGCAGCTCATTGTAAGCCGCGCGGGCTGGCTCTGCCTTGCGTACTTCCTCGCGCAAGCGGGAATGTTCTTCCGGGTTATAAGCCAACGCGGTGCTTTGAGCCATGATCTCCGCCCGCTCCGCCCGTTCCTGCGCGCAGTAACTATCGTCTGCCAGGGCGGCGCGCGTTCGCTCCAACTGGGGAGCTTTCAGACTGGCGAACTGTTCCATCCGGCTGGCTTGCAGGTTGAGCTGCTGACCCAACTGGTCTGCCTGGCGGGTGAGCGTTTGAATCTGCTTCTCAAAGGCTTGGATTTGCGCGCGTTCTTGCGCAAGCTCGCGCTGGCGAGAGGTGATGTTATTTATTTCTTCCTTATTTTGTTTGTATAGCTCACGCTGGCTCTGTAGCTCCTCATTCAGTTCCTGTTCCAGCCGTTCGCGGTCGTGCAGCGCCAGCGGCTGCCCGCACAAGGGGCACTCCGCGCCTTCCACTTTCTGGACCTTTTCAAGGCGCTCGAGGGTTTCCTTGCCCTTCTTCTCGATGCCCGCGTTTTCCGCCTGGAGCTCGGAAAGGCGCTTCTGCAGCATTTCCGCTTCCAGTTCCAGGGCTTCTTTCCGGCTTACTTGCTCTTCCAGCGCAATGATTTGGGCATGCAGCTGCTCCAGCTGCGCTTTTCGGGCGGTGTTCTGGTCGGATTCGCGTTCCAGCGCTTGTTTTTCTTCTTCCAGGTGCTGCTGGTCAGCCAGCAGTTTCTGGCGTTCCAGCGCGATGTGATTATCGAGGTCGCGTTTGCGGTTCTCAAGCGGGTGAAATCGCTCGGAAAGCGCGTCAAGTTCGCCCAACTGCTTGCGCAGGCTCTCCAACTGCTTGAAAGCGGCTTCCACGCTTTCCGCGGTCTCCAGTTTGCGCCGCAGTTCTTCCAGCGCGGTCTCTTTCTCGCTCAAACGGAGCTTGAGGTCCGTCTGCGCGGCAGCCGCCTTGCGTTCCTGCGCTTCGTGCAAGGCCAGCACCTGCCGGCGGCTGGCAAGGCTTTGCTCCACCGCGCGTTTCTGTTCCAGCGCGGATTGTGCCAAAAGCGTTTCCGCCCTGGCGTTTTTCAGTTTTTCTTCCAGCAGCTGCAGCCTGGACTGGCGGGCTGGTTCTTCATCCAGTTCATTCTGAATCTCCCGCAGGCGGTCGTCCTTAATCCGCACCTCGCCCTGGCGTTCTTTAGCGAGATCCGCGGCGCGTTTACGGTAATCCTCCCAACTGTCCAAACCGAGAATGGTACTGAGGATGCGCTTGCGGTCCGCCGGCTTTTGGGTGGCGAACAAGTCGGCTTTGCCCTGCAGAAAGAACGAGGCATTGATGAACGTCTCGTAATCCAGACGCAGGGTGTGCTCAATCTTAGCGTTGGTTTCGCTCATCGTGCGTTCGGTGAGCACTCTCCAGGGGTTCTGTTCGTCGTCCGTGTGGATAAAAAACTCCACCTGGCTGCCTTTGCCGCGGGTAATGGAGCGCGTGACCCGGTAGACCTGATGTTCGTAGCCGAATTCCAGGCTGACTTCCGCTTTTTGGCTGGCGTGGTGGATGATGGCTTCGTCGCGCCGACGCGCCTGACCGTAGAGCGCGTAGGTCATCGCGTCCAGCAGCGAGGACTTGCCAGAGCCGTTCTGCCCGGAGATGCAGACCAGATCCAGCCCGGTAAAATCGATTTCCACCGGCTCAAGATACGAGGTAAAACCGGACAGGGAGAGCTTAATCGGTATCATCCGCCGAATCCTAGTGCTCTGCTGGCCTCATCAATGGTTTTCGGGCCTTTGGTGTCATCCAGAAGTACATCCCAGAACTTATCATCGTAGCGTCTGGAGCGGATGGGAATCGGCATGGGCACGCCCCAGCCCAGCAAAAGCGCTTCTTCCTTGGCTTGCAGCTTGGAGAGCATGCCGCGCAGCGCGCCTCTTCCGGGCAAGCCGGAGAGCACCGCGTTGATGTCGTCTTCATCCCCCAGCGAACCTGAAATGCGTGTGCCGAGCTGGGACATGACCTCGTCATAAATCTGCGACGGGCGCTGGTCAATGATGAGCAAGGTTACATAATACTTGCGCATCTCGCGCGCGATGGTGCTGAAGATGGTCTGCGAAGCCATCTCGCGGTTGAGCAGCTTATGCGCTTCCTCCACCACAACCACCAGCGGGCGCGGTTCCGTCACTTTGCTGTCCTTTTTAGCGTGGAACGCTTCGGTCCGTTCCTCCCAATGGTCGCGGATTTTGCGGGTAATCAGGTTGGTCACCAGCAGGTAATCCAACTCGGTGTTGCTCTTACCGAAGGAAAGGATGACGGAATTGCCGTGTTCCAGGCTCTCAATAATTGCCTTCAAACCTTTGGTGGCGGGGTCGGCAATCAGGTAGGTCTTGCTGCGCAGGCGTCCCAGCTTCTGGTGCAGCGCAAGGGCGGACTTGGGGTGCACATTACTGGCCCCAGCCCAGGCTTCCACGCTGTCGGGCGCGGGCACGCTCTTGCCGTTCTCGTCCTGTTCGCTTGTACCGGTTTCCATGCGCATGAACGCATTAAACCAATCTGTGCCAAAATCCCGTTCCAGCGCGGCAAGCACAGTCGCGGCGGTCTCATTCAGGTTCAACGCCTGGCTGAGCAGGAGGATATCCTCGCTGGTGATGTCCGACTGGGCGATTTCCAGGGAGAGGTCCGCGTTTAGCTTACCGAAGGAAGTCCCCGCGCCTAAGCCCACCAGTTGAATCTTGCCCCCAAACTTACCTTTGAGCCCCGGCACCGCCGCGCCGGTGTCTGAGGAGCTGCTGTCCGGTCCGTATTCGTTGTGCATATCAAAAATCAGCGCGGAAGCATGGTTGGCGTGGATAAGACCCGCCAGAATCATGCGCGCCAGGAAGGACTTACCCGAGCCGGTTGTGCCAAAGATGCCGGAGCTGCGCTTGACGAACTTATCCAGGTCCATACACACCGGGTGCCCCTGTTCGCGTGTATAGCCGATAGTGAATATCTCGGCGTGGTTATCCGTTCCGAATATCTGGGCGATATCGGCGGCATCCGCCAGCATCACCGGGGAATGGTGGCTGGGTACAGTTTTGACGGTGATTGGTTTTGCCTCATCAGGATGCAGGTCTTTCCACTGGCTGTATTCCTTTGTTCCTAATTCCGGTCCGCGTTCCATCATCAACACCGGCATCACGGCCAGGTTGGTATAGAGCGTCTGCCCGTGCAGGAGTTCCGCCAGCTGACGCGGCAGGCGCTCCTCACTTTGCTCGTCGGCAAAGCGCGGATTGGTGGAGCCCAACTGCAAGTCGGTGACGAGCCCGTAAAAGCGCCAGCCGCCGCTGTCGACAACCACGAACGAACCTTCCTGCACATCCTGCGGAGGGACGGTGAGGCGCACTTGCAAGTTGGCTTCCAGCCCGCCGCCAACCACGTACCCTATTACGTGCGCTTGCGCGCTTATCATTTCTTCCATTTCCACCTCACTCCAACTCTGCCAACGCGTTCAGCACGTTCATCAGACCTTCGTAGTCATCCCGCAGCAATACAATTAACTCCTTGCAGGCGCCGGTGTACCAGTCCGGCCGACCGCCGCGCGCGTGCGCTTGCCTGGCGCGAGCCAGGTGCGCTGTCAGGATTTCCTCAACCGGTTGGTCTTCCAGGCGCAGGATATGGCGGAAGTAACCGTACCTGCCGGTGCCGGTGAAGCGCACCAGCTCTTCATCGTCGCACAGGTAAAGCGCGTCCAGGCTGAGGGGCGGGCGCGGCGGCAGGCGGTGAAAAATCTTTCCATCCTGCCCAAACCCCACGCACACTACATTGATTTCGACAGGCAGGTTGCGGTTATGGCGGTTATCCTCGGTGTATTCGGTGGGAATACTGATGCCGGAGACAAGCTGGCGCACCAGGCTGTCATCGTTGATGACAATATTGCCAATCAGCCCGTAAATCTCCAGCCCGTCCTCCAGGCGCACCTTGCATAAAGCCCCCAGCGCCGGCGCTACCAGGTCCTTGGTGCGGCAGCCCGCCACAAAGGTATGGTTATCCGCCCGCAGCAGTTTCCCGATTAGAATTTTTGTTTCTTCACTCATTTTTCCCTCAAGCTCTCGTGAGACCCTTGTTCCAGTCTTTGTTGGAGCGTTTACCCACCCGCACGCCGGCCTGCTCAAGCTCGCGCACCAACATGGCTTCCACCTGTTCGTGTTCGGGCATGGTAATGATTGCCAGTTCATGCGCGCGGTGCAGCGCGTACGGATACGGATGCGTATCCAGGACCATGGCTTCGTGGTATATCACGCTGTGCAGCGTATCCACCAGGCGCGGATGCTCGCTGACCCAGGCCGGGAATTCGACCCGCGCCAGGTTAGGCTCCTCCCCGCCGCTGACGTTCAGATAAAAGAAATGCACTCTCAGGCTGCCCTTACCGTCCCCTTTAGTGACCGCTTCGAAGACCGCCGAGCGTTCGCCGGGTTGGAGCAGTTTTTTCAGCAGTTCCGCGTCGCTGATGCCGCGGATTTCACGCTTGGTGTCGTCATAAGCCCCCAGTTCCGCGTCCGGTACCTGCAGCACGCTCAGCATCCGGCTGATAAGCTCTGAGCCCGGCTTGTCAATGTAACCCGCGCTGAGTACGCCGCGGGCTTCCAGGTTGGCGTGGATTTTCTCAACGTCCACTTGTATCTGCTTGCGTTCCCTGCGCGTGGTAATGTTCTCATACACATCCAGCGGGCCGTCCGTAAGCGTAATAATCGGCTCCTCTTGCGGAACGGCGGCATCCAGCAAAGCCTTACGTTCCTCCAGGTCCCGAAAAAGCGACACATCCTCCTCGCCAATCAGATGACCATCGGGGGTGAACAGGCTTTCATGGTCCAGCAGCGTGCTCAGCACGTTAATTTCCGGCGCGCGCCCGGATCCCCTCTGGATTTTTATCAAACCGATGTTCAGCACGCAAAACTGCACAGGTCTGTGGCGGTTTGGCGCAATTTGCGAACCGTCCGCCGCAATCAGCGTATAGGCTGGCGGCAGCGCGGGCAGCGGGCTGCGGGTGAGCAGCTTCTCCTGCACTGGTTTGGCGCAATACAGGCTCTTTAGCAGCGCTTCCGCCCTGGCAATCTTTTCCCGCATGGCGTCCACTTCCAGGGACGGGTCGGAAAACATCTGCCAAAGCTTCTCCTGCTGCGCGATCTGCAGGTCCTGATAGCCCTTTTCCTTGCTGGCGTAGGCAGGCAGGCTCTGCTCAATTTGAGGATAATTTACTGGCATAGCTCTCTTTCTGAGAGGTTGTGACAAGAACCCCGATGTTTATTATATCCAATGCCTACCGCTTTTCCACGCTCTTCCGAAAGATGTTTTGGATTTCGGGAACATTCCAGATACTTTCTGCGTCATTATTTAAACGAATACTAAGGAGTTATCCATGAAAACCAAAATTCCAGTTCTTTCAATTGTCGTTTTACTCGTCGGCGCCCTGACGTTAACCGGATGCGCCTTATTCCAGGCCTCGCAGCAAACCGCAGCCCCCGCCAACGTACGCACGCTCACTGTCAATGGAACCGGCAAGGTCGTTCTGGTGCCCGATATTGCTTACATTAATATCGGCGTGCACAGCGAAGCCCCGGACGTGAGCTCTGCCCTGAACAACAATAATGCCCTGGCAACTGCCATCTCCGATGCCCTCCAGGCGGAAGGCGTGGATGTGAAGGATATCCAGACCGCGAACTTCAATGTTTACCCGATGCAGCAGTACGATAACATGGGCCAAATTACCGGCACTGTGTACGTGGTGGACAACACCGTATACATCACCGTGCGCAACCTGAGCACGCTCGGCAAGCTGCTGGACGTCGCCATTTCTTCTGGGGCGAACAACATCTACGGCATCAACTTTGACATTGCTGACCGCGACAGCGCTCTTGCCAGCGCGCGCGACCTGGCAATCAAGGACGCCCAGACCAAAGCCCTGTCTGTAGCTGGCGTCGCCGGTGTGCAGCTTGGCGAAGTGCAAGCCATCAGCGCCACCAATTCCAGCTACGTGCAGCCTTACAGCGCCTATGGAATGGGCGGCGGCGGAGCTGCCAGCCAGGAACCCTCCGTTCCGGTTTCCGCCGGGCAGATTGTCATCACCTACGACGTCAACCTGACATACGCCATCAAATAAACCCTGCTGCGTCCAAAACAGCAAACCCGAACAGCCCCTGAAAGCACCTTTTCAGGGGCAATTTATTAGCCGCGTTGTGATAAAATTCCCTCAGTATTTCAAGGGTCCAAAAGGTGGAGCGGATGAAAGTTTCAGAGATAAAGGTGCGGGATTACCGGAAAAACCAATACCCGGTTGAGGATTTCATCATTAATCGCTGGTCCGCCAGGGCGATGAGCGGGGAAAACCTGCCCCAGGAAGAGCTGCTGCGCCTGTTCGAAGCCGCCCGCTGGGCGCCGTCCTCCGGGAACTTCCAGGAATGGTACTTCCTCTACGCCCACCGCGGCACGGAGCAATTTGACCATTTCTTTTCGCTGCTGGATATCTGGAATCAGGAATGGTGCGTGCGCGCCAGCGTACTGCTAATCGTCCTTTCCAACCGAATCTCACCCAAAGGCAAGGAGATTTCCACGCACGCTTTCGATACCGGTCTGGCATTCGAAAATCTGGCTTTGCAGGGCGTAGCGATGGGATTGGTTGTGCACCCGATGGGCGGCTTTGACCAGGAGCGCGCCCGCGCCGAACTGCACATCCCGGAGGCTTACACCGTGCACTGCATGGCGGCCGTGGGCTACCCCGGGGAAATCAGCGACCTTTCCGAATACAACCAGAACCGCGAATACCCGAACCAGCGCAAGGACCTGAACGAAACCTTTCAGGAAGGCGGTTTTCCGCCTGTTTCAGAATAAAGGAGAAGCCATGCCCATCCATCCCCTGGCAGGCAAGCCTGCCCCGCTCGAAGCGCTGGTCAATATCCCGCGCCTGATTTCCGCCTATTACACCTTGCACCCCGACCCGCAGAATAGCGCCCAGGCGGTAGTCTTCGGCACAAGCGGTCATCGCGGCTCTTCGCTAAGCGGCAGCTTCAATGAGGACCATGTGCTGGCCATCAGCCAGGCGATTTACGAATACCGCAAACTGGCTGGCATCACTGGCCCCCTCTTCATTGGGATGGACACGCACGCCCTCTCCGAACCGGCGCTTTACAGCGCGATTGAGGTTTTTGCGGGCAACGGTATGGAAATTATGATCCACGCGGACATGCGCTACACCCCCACGCCGGTCATCTCGCACGCCATCCTCACCTACAACGCTGGCAGGCAGAGCGCTCTGGCGGATGGAGTCGTCATTTCTCCTTCCCACAACCCGCCCGATGACGGCGGTTTCAAATACAACCCCCCGAACGGCGGACCCGCGGACACCGACACCACCAAATGGATTCAGAACCGCGCGAACGAAATCATTTGCGAGGGTCTGAAGGATGTCCGGCGGCTCGGCCTTGAAAAAGCGCTCAAAGCCGACACCACCCACCAGATTGACCTGATCACGCCTTACGTGAACGACCTGGACAGCGTTGTGAACATGAAAGCCCTGGCGGCGTCCGGCGTGCATATCGGCGTGGACCCGCTGGGCGGCTCAGGCATTGGATATTGGGAGCCCATCGCGGAACGGTACGCCCTCAACATCGAAGTGGTCAATAAGCGTGTGGACCCCACCTTCTCCTTCATGACCCTGGACAGGGACGGCAAGATCCGCATGGACTGCTCCAGTCCGTACGCCATGGCCAACCTGGTCAACATGAAGGATAAATTCGATATTGCCTTCGGGAACGATGTGGACTTCGACCGCCACGGCATCGTCACGCCCAGCGTGGGTCTGATGAACCCCAACCACTATCTGGCAGTCGCCATTTGGTACATCTTCCAGCACCGTCCGGATTGGTCGCTCGACGCGGCTATCGGAAAAACGCTGGTCTCCAGCTCCATCATCGATAAAGTGGCCGTCAAAATCGGGCGGCGCCTGTGCGAAGTGCCGGTCGGCTTCAAATGGTTTGTGCCCGGTCTGCTGGATGGAAGCGTTGGCTTTGGCGGCGAAGAGAGCGCGGGGGCTTCTTTCCTGCGCAAAAACGGCGCCACCTGGACTACGGATAAAGACGGCATCATCCTGAACCTGCTCGCGGCGGAAATTCTGGCGGTGACAGGTAAAGACCCCGGTCTGCACTACCAGGCGCTGGAAGCCGAGCTGGGCAAAAGCTGGTATGCGCGCATGGACGCCCCCACCGGAGCACGCGAAAAAGCCGTCCTGGCGGCGCTCTCCCCCGAGATGGTCAAAGCTAACATGCTGGCGGGCGATCCTATCACTGCCAAGCTTACCAAAGCGCCCTGCAACAATGCCCCGATTGGCGGGCTGAAGGTGACTACAGACTTCGGTTGGTTTGCCGCGCGCCCATCAGGCACAGAGGATATTTACAAGATCTACGCGGAAAGCCTGAAAGGCGAGGAGCATCTGGCGCGTATTCAGTCTGAAGCGCGCGAAATTGTGGACGCTGCCCTCGCGGCGTAACAACTGCATCGGTAATATGCAACCCCGTGCCTGCGCGCGGGGTTTTTCTTTGTCTTTCAGGAAAACAGCTGGGACAGGTAATAGCCCAGCATCGCCGTCCAGATCCAGGTATCCGTCCGGTCCAGGATGCCGCCGTGCCCGGGAATTAGCGTGCCGCTGTCCTTCACGCCGGCGATGCGTTTGAGCATGCTGACAAAAATATCCCCGAACGGCGCAAGCGCCCCGATTACCAGGCCCATCAGCGCGCCTTCCCAGACTGTCAGCTCCGGCATGACAGGCGTCAGAATTAATCCGAGCAAAGCGCCGAAACCTGCCCCAAACAGAATCCCACCCGCATAGCCTTCCCAGCTTTTACGCGGACTGAGGCGCGGAAATATTTTGTGCTTGCTAAACTTCACGCCAATAGCGTACGCGCCCAGGTCCACGAGCATCACCAACCCAATGCTGAGCATCGTCCACCAGGCCCCGTTCGGGAGCGAGCGCAGGGAGAAGAAGTAGCCCCCCAACCAGCCGATGTACAGAATCCCTGAGACATGCAGCGCGAAGGTAAGCACTGCCTGCGCATCCTGCTTTTCGAAGCGGTGCAGACTGAGTATGGCGGAAGCGACCAGGATGACCACCAGCGCCAGGTCCATAAAAGTGAAGCCGGTAAACAGACGCAAAAGCAGCAGCGCCAGCACGCCGCCCAACATGAGCGGAAACGAGACATAATAGCCCATGGTCTTGAGCAAACGCCAGTATTCCCAGGCGCCAATCCCCAGGACAGCCAGCATGAAGACCCCATAAACAGCGCCGCCCACATAGGAGACGGCGAGTATGAGCGGCACAAACACCAGCGCGGACTTGAAGCGGATCCAGAACATTACTTGGAGCTTAATCCTCCAAATCGGCGGTTTCTGCGGCTGTATTCGCGCAGCATATCCCGGAAAACGTCCTCATTGAAATCTGGCCAGTAAGTGGCGGGGAAGACCCATTCGGCATAAGCGCTTTGCCACATGAGGAAGTTGCTCGTGCGCATCTCGCCGCTGGTGCGGATGATCAGGTCAGGGTCGGGGATGCCGGCGGTGAACAAATTCCGACTGATCAGGGCTTCGGTCACATCGTTTGGTTTCGTCCCGGCGGCGACAATTTTACGCACCGCGCTGGCAATTTCATCCCTGCCGCCGTAATTGAACGCCAACAGCACAGTAATTTTGCGGTTGTTTTTGGTGAGCGCAATCGCGTATTTGATCTTTTCCACCAACGAGGGTCGCAAGCGGTCCAGGTGCCCGATGTGCAGGATGCGCACGCCTTCTTTGTGCAGCGGTTCGGTTTCCCGGTCGATAAACTCTGCCAGCAAATCCATGATGCCAAAAACCTCATCCTGCGGGCGGTTCCAATTTTCCGTTGAGAACGCGTAAAAGGTGAGGTACTTGACGCCAAACTTGATGCCGGCGGTGATGACGCTGCGCAGGTTTCCGATGCCAGCCCGGTGCCCGGCCAAACGCGGCAGACCCTGGGCATTGGCCCACCTGCCGTTCCCATCCATAATCAGACCCACGTGAGTGGGTATCTTCAGGGCTTCTTCCGCGGATTCCATGGGTTTAAACCTCAAGGATTTCTCTCTCTTTGCGGGAGCCAATTTCGTCGACTTTATCGACCATCTCGGCTGTAAGTTCCTTCAGTTCCTCTTCAGCGTCGTTTAGTTCGTCCTCTGAAATGAGCTTTTCTTTTTCGAAATCTTTCAGGTCTTTGATCACATCGCGGCGGACGTTGCGCACTGAGACTTTGCAATCTTCAAGCCTGCCGTGCACCACACGCACCAGTTCGCGCCGGCGCTCTTCGGTGAGTGGCGGCAGGTTCAGGCGGATGGATTTGCCGTCGTTATTAGGCGTCAGGCCGAGCTCGGAGGCAAGGATGGCCCGCTCAATGTTCTTGAGGGTAGACGCGTCGAACGGACGGATCAGCAGCTGCCTGGATTCAGGGACGCTGATGGTCGCCATCTGAATCAATGGGAGCGTCGCACCGTAATATTCCACCGGCAGCTTTTCGATCAGAGCGGGGGATGCCCTGCCGGTGCGGATGCCGGTCAGGTCTTCTTCCAGCACATCCAGAGCGGCTTGCATGCGCTGCTGCGCTTCTTTTATGAGTTCTTTAATCATTTTTGCCTCCTCATGACACTCAAAAGTTAAGGATACCTTAAAAAGTGGAAAAATAACAGCCTGCGGATGCTTTATGGCAAGTACGGGCTGCCGCAATGCAAAAACAGCTTAGTGTGGGTTAAGGCGGGATCTTACCAGCTTCAGGCGTGGTCGTTCTGCCGTTGAATGGCCTGCTTAACCTTCGCGCTGGGTTTTCGAAATGTTCGGATCAGGTGCCGGACTGCCGCGACCGGGTCGGTCGTCAGCATGCGCGGGCCGGCGTAGCGCATTACAGAACGGATGCGCGCGCGCATCTCCGGGCGGTAGCAGTGCACCGGGCACTTGCCGCAGGTGGGTTTATCCGGCTGGAAGGCGCAGCGCTCGATGCGGTGCAGGGCGTAGGCGCGCAGGCCTTCACACTCAGCGCACAGTTCCCCTTCCGGCTGGTGTTTGGCGCGGCAGTAAATCCGGATCATCCGGGAGACGGTTTGCTGTTCCTGCAGGATAGCTTTATCGAAGTTGGCGGGCTCGGTTTTGGGCATCTGCATATTATACACAGGTGAGGGAAAGGGGCAACGTGAGATATCCGTCCAACCATACCCCTTCTTTGCTCTCGCCGGTCTCCAGACCGAGCGAGGGCTTTGACCGTAGGTCTCCAGCGGGCAGATGATGATAACTGACTGGTACCACAAGGATATGGCGACCTAGTAGAACCGGATGGAGACACCGTGCCCTCCGGGCATCGCTTCGTGCCTTCGATGACGAAGATTAATCTTTGCTCTCGCCGGTCTCCAGACCGAGCGAGGGCTTTGACCGTAGGTCTCCAGCGGGCAGACGATGATAACTGACTGGTACCACAAGGATATGGCAACCTAGTAGAACCGGATGGAGACACCGTGCCCTCCGGGCATCGCTTCACAAACTCGCGCTGACGAAGATTAATCTTTGCTCTCGCCGGTCTCCAGACCGAGCGAGGGCTTTGACCGTAGGTCTCCAGCGGGCAGACGATGAAAACTGACTGGTACCACAAGGATATGGCGACCTATTAGAACCAGAGGGAGATCGCTTTGTACCTCGCGGCGACAAAGATTAAACCAAACAAAACTCTGCCAACAATGATTCGGAGTACAATAAGGGTTGCGCCAACGCTGTCTGCCTGCAGGCTTGTGCTGGCACGATCTACCGCATGAGGAAGACCCGATGATGAAAACTCTTACCAGGCTTGCACTGTTCGCGCTGATTTGCACGCTGTTGGTTGCCTGTGCAGGCTCCGCCCCCCAGCCGACCGCCGTGCCAACCGCGACCCTCACACCCACCAACCCTCCGCCTACCGAGACCCCAGCGCCCACCCAAACCCCGACCCAGACCGAAGTACCTACCGAGACAGTTACCCCCACCCGCACAAAGGTCCCGTTTGCCGGTTTCATGCAGCTTTTCAGCCTGTACCGGGCCTGGTCCAATGAAGGCAAAACCTATTTTTACTTCCTGCAGTCCAACTTCCCGGGCACCATGTACGCCCGCGCCGACAGCTACGACCTGGTCTGCAGCCCCGACCCAAAGTATCCCCTGCATATGCAGTGCGAAAGCAATCAGGAAATTTTTGGCCAGGATGAAATGACCTTTACATTCTTCACGGATGAAGACCGCCAGGACCTGGTCCACACCCAAAAGTTTTTCACCGGCCTGGTGAGTAACATCGTCTACCACCACGACACCGACTGCCCGGACCGCGGCAAGGACGTGCATTGCGAATCCGAATACCGCCTCTACGACGGACGCTGCTACTACGCGCATACCTGCTACGACGCCTGCGGCTTGTATTATTCCCGGGACAACATTCCCGAGGTCTGGAATGAATTTCAGGGCTACACCACCCCCTGCAACTGACCATACGATGAGAAATCTCCGGAAAGCCCTCTCCTTTAGCCTACTCGCGCTGCTGCTGGCTGCGTGCGCCTCCAGCGCTGCGCCAAGCCCCACCCCGCTGCCTACTGCCACCAACACGCCAGCCCCCAGCGCCACCAATACCCCCGCTCCTACCGCCACCCACACGCCTGAGCCCAGCCCGACCCTCACGCTCCCGCCCACGCCGACCAACACGCTCGTGCCTTTCCCTGGGTTCTCGCGCATCTTTGAATTCAACAAAGCCTGGATTGCTGACAATCAGACCCATTTCTACTTTTTAAACTCCCAGGTGGATATGAACCTTTACGGCACCATCGCCGGCGAGTACCCAATCACCTGCAGCCCTGACCCGAAATATCCGAACCACATGGAGTGTCTGTCCGACTTTACGGACTGGAAAAAATCCTGGGTCGAGTTTGTGTTCTACGCGGACGAAGCCCGCACGCAGGAAGTGGACCGGCGCACCTTCTTCACAGGGCTCAGCGACGAACCGCGCGGCATCCCGCAGGGCTGCGAGGCTGAATTCCGGATCTACGACGGCAAGTGCTACGTCGCCTACACCTGTTACGACGCGCTTGGCAATTACCTCTATTCCTATAATAACTATCCGCCCAATGGCAACTTTGAGGGCTTCACCGGCCCATGCCCGGGGTGGTAAACACCCAGAAGACGCACACAGCGGCTGACCCAAAAGCAACGGCTAATTTTTTAATTCCCCACTTTATCCTCTATTAAGAGCTAATTATGGGCTTCTATACCCACAAATGGACCTATTACGAGGCTTTACCCCCACTTTTGGCTGTCTCAAAAGCAATTTAATGACTTTTGGGACAGCCGCTGTTTTATTACCTGTGTTAGCGGAGGGTCAGTACTTGTAAATCCCGCCGCCGATGAACTCGCGGATAACCGAGTTTTCGGGCACGATGCTGTCGTCGGCAACCGCGTCAATCTCAGCAAAGAGCGCGTTCACGCGTGCCGCCCGCTCGTACGCGTCCTGATGGAGCGGGTCATCCCGGTATTCTTCGGTCCAGCGTGCGAATTCAGCGCCCAGTTTGGCTTTGTAAAGCGGCAGTTCGTAGGGCATGGCGCTGTTCACGATGGTATCCACCGAATTTACATAAGGAATGATGTGGCGCAGTTCGCTGCTGCGCACGTAGTGCCAGTGCAGCAGGGTGCGGGTCGGGTCGTAAGCCCGGTGTGAGGCATCCCGCAGCATGCGCCGGATCAGGCGGATGTCGGTCCAGCGCACATAGCGCCCCGCGCTGTCCTTCAACTGCAACAGCGGCTCGATGTACAACTTGAACTTCATTTCAGCCGGAATGGAGATGGTCATCTCCGGGTATAAACCGTGCAGGCTGTCAATCAGGATGATTTCATTTTTCGCCAGCCGCATGGGGGTATAGTCTTTGATACTTTGGCCGGTCTTGAAGTCGTAATACGGGATGCGCACTTCCTGCCCGTCAAAAAGCGCGCTCAGGTGTTGGTTAATCAGGTTCATGTCCAGCGCCTGCGGGGTCTCAAAATCATAATCCCCGAACTCATCCTTGGGGTGCAGCTCCAGATCGTGGAAGTAATGGTCCACATTCAGCGTCACCAGGCGCAGGTTTTCGCGCGCCAATTGTTCGCCCAGTTTGATGGTGGTAGTGGTCTTTCCGCTGGAAGAGGGACCAGCGATAAACACCATGCGCACCTCGTCCTTGCGGTTGAGCACCAGGTTGGCGGCGTTTTCCACGTCCTCATGGTAGGCGGCTTCCGCGGCGGTCACTATCTGATGCAGATTGCCGGCGCGCGTATACCCGTTCAACTGCGCGACAGTATGTACTTCGTGGCTGCACGCCCAGTCCAACACGCTCCAAAGTTTTGCCCAGGGAATGTTGCTGGAGGGCTGCTGGTCGGGCTCTTTACGCTTTTCCCGCTGGCGCGCGCGTTCATTCCGATACAGAATGTACGCTTTCGCGACTCTGGCGTGCCCGTTCTCAATCAGAACCTTTTCGACCAGGTCCTGGATTTGTTCGATGTTGGGGGCTTCACCTGGCGGCGTGCTTTGCTCCAGCAGCGCCACCACCTGAGCCGCCAGTTCTTCCGAGGTTTTTCGGTCCCGCCCGCCGACAGCCACAGCCGCGCGGTAGATGGCGTTGGTGATGCGCTCCGGCGTGAAGGGAACAAGGGTCCCGTTGCGTTTTACGACGTGGGTGATCTGACTCATGCGCTCCTCCGTGGTGAAAATTGAGCTGATGCTGGGATTATAGCACGCGCGGGGGCTCTCAATTGTGTAACGCAATCGTTGAAGTAGGTCAGTTTGCGCATTTCAACCTGACAATATCAACCGTTTGACGAAGGACTGGAACACAGAAAAAACGCAAACCGGCATATGGAAAAAACTTCTCCGGGGACTGCTTGCGTGCCAGAGGCTCTGCTTGCGCTCCGGAGGCCAAACTGGCGAGCGCAGCGAGACTGATGAGGGTCCTTATTCTGCTTGCATTGGGATTAACAGCGGTAGGGGCGAAGCATCCCAGACAAACATAGCAAATTCCGGCAACACTAGCATTAAGGATGCTTCGCCCCTACGACCCAACAGCTCCTTGTCTGACTCTATTAGGACGGAGGGCATTTTTTCAGCTCGTAGATCGGGTTGCATTCTTCAACCCGACGTGTTTATTCCGGTATTGAATGAAAAAGGTTGGGGACCTGATTTTTAATCCCCGCGCTCGGTGCGAACACTCTATCCTTCATACGGAAGGCTGACAATCGCGGTGGAGCCTTCGCCCAGCCGGCTCTCAATAGTCAACTGCCCGCCCATGGCTTCCACCAGGCTCTTGGCAATCGAAAGCCCCAGCCCAAAGCCCGTTCCGCTGGCGCGTTCTCCGCGGTAAAAACGGTCAAAAATATGCGTCAGCTTTTCCTCGGGAATACCATCACCGTGATCGCGCACCCGGATTTCCACTCTATCCTGCACAGCCGCGGCTTCCACCTCAATATTTCCTGGAGCGTATTTCAACGCGTTATCCAGCAGAATTAACAGCACCTGTTTCAAGCCGTCCCGCCAGGTGAGCAGGCGCAGCCCCTCAGGCGCATCCAGGCTTATCTGCCGCGTTTCGTCCATCTGGCCCGCCTGGCGGACCACTTCTTCCAGCAAGGCGGGGAGTTCCACCACATCCCTGGCTGTGCTCCGGGCGGAATCCGCCCGGGCTTGCTCCAAGAGTGCGCTGACCAGGCGAATCATCCGTTCGGTTTCGTCCACCATATCTTTTTGGATATCCGCCCTTTCCTCCTGGGTAACAGCGGGCTGATGCGAAAGCAAGCTCAGGTTCCCGCGCAGGGTGGTCAGCGGCGTACGCAGCTCGTGCGAAACATCCGCAACAAACTCCCGCTGCATTTCCAACGCGCGCGCTTTGGCATCGTAGGCATCTTCCAGCTCCTCAAGCATGGTGTTGAACGTAACCGCCAGCTGCCCGACTTCATCCTGAGGTCCCTGATAATCTACCCGGCGCGAAAAATCCCGTTCCTCACCAATCTGGCGTGCGGTTTGCGAAATTTTCTGGATTGGTTTAAGAAAATAACCGGAAAAAAACCAGCCGATCGCGACTGCCGCGACCATAATCAGCAGGGTGGAGGCGATCAGCGTATTGCGCAGAGCTTCCATGCTGCGGTCGCGTTCGGTTAGGGGACGGGCGACCTGCAGAATCATGGAAAGTTTGCCTTCCAGCATCACCGGCCGGTTCAAAATCAGCAGGCGTTCATCCAGATAAGTCGTTTCCCACCAAACTTCGCCCCTATGAAGCGCCGCATGCCCCTCTGCGCTGCATGGCAGCCCGCCTTCAGCCACACCGTAGGGCGCAGCGATGAGCTCGCCCTCAGCATTCAGCACGCGCACAATTTCGCGCTCGCGCAGGCTCTTGATAACTTCAGCGTTGGATAAACTCTCAAAAGTTTTGGGGTCCGCAGAGGTGTAAGGCCCCAAGCCCGGCGGGTTTGCCAGGAGCATCGGCACCAGGTTGATGGCGACCTCGTCGCTGCTGTAAATCAGGTCTTTCTTAAGGCTGTTAAGCGTGCTGCTTGCCTGAATGCCATATAAAGCCGCGCCAAACGCGAGCAGTGTGACCAGCAGGATCACATTGTAGAGCAGGGTGAAGCGCGCCCGAATGGACATCATTCCTCGCGGAGGACGTATCCAATCCCGCGGACAGTCTGAATCAGCCGCGGTTCCCCATCAGTTTCGATTTTTTTGCGCAGGTAGCTGATATAGATTTCCAGAACGTTGCTATCACCGCCAAAGTCGTAGCCCCACACTTCTGTCAGGATTTGGCTGCGTTCCAACACCTGGCGTGGATGGCGCAAAAAGTAATGCAGGAGGTTAAACTCGGTTACGGTCAGGTCGAGCAGGCGTGTGCCGCGCCAGGCTTCGTGTTGGACTGGGTCCAGCATGAGATCGGCGTATTGCACCACGGTATCATCCGGGCGCGTCTCAATCCGGCGCAGCAAGGCATGCACGCGCGCCACAAGTTCAGACGGCGCGAAAGGCTTTACCAGGTAGTCATCCGCCCCGCTTTCCAAGCCATCAACCCGATCCTCTATCGCGTCACGTGCGGTGAGCATCAGGACAGGCAGGCGGTTATTCATGGCGCGCAGCCTCTGGATGAGCTCCAGCCCGTCCATCTCCGGCATCATCCAATCCAGGATCATCAGGTCCGGTTTTTGTTGGTGGACAATTTCAAGAGCTTCCACGCCAGTCGAGGCGGTGAGCACGTCCATGTTTTCGTACGCAAGCGTACGTTTCAGCATCTTAAGCAGTTTTTGGTCGTCATCTGTGATCAGTACTTTTGGCATTGCGCGGCATCCTGAATGTAAATATTCCTCATTGATATATATCACAATATACCCGCCGCGGCTGTGAAAATCCTGTGACAGCGTTTTTCACAGCGTTCTCTAAGCTTTTATTTGGCTGAATCACAGGATAAGCGCTTACTATATAGGTGTTAGGATTGACGGGACGCTGTTTCGCTTCAACGAAACAGCAGCAGACAGAATGGATAACTGACTGCAGAAAAACACAAACGAACGATTTCGATCTTTCTCCTCCAGATACATGCAGCGGTAACGACGGACCGCTGCTTGTACTTTAACCTGGGCTGATTTGGGCGCTGGGGACATTCCTCCGGCGCGCATGCTATAATTTATTCCAATGGAATACGAAGAGAAGCCTTTTCCCCTCATCTACGCCCATAGAGGAGCCAGCGCTTTAGCGCCTGAAAACACGCTGGCTGCCTTCCTGCTGGCCTTGCAAGCCGGCGCGGATGGTATCGAGCTGGATGTGATGCTCAGCCGCGACAAAGAATTGGTCGTCATCCATGATTCCACGGTCGACCGCACCACGGACGGCACGGGCAAGGTGGCGAAAATGCCGCTGGCAGCCTTGCGGGAACTGGATGCCGGCGCACACTTTGGCGAAGCATTTCGCGGAGAAAAATTGCCCACGCTGACTGAAGTCTTTGAAACAGTGGGCGGCAAAATGCGGATTAACGTGGAGCTGAAGAACTACGCCCACCCCATGGACGACCTGACCAGGCGCGTGATTGCCCTCGCAGAGCGTTTTCAGCTTGAAGATTCTGTCCTCCTCTCGTCATTCAATCCGATTAATCTGAGCAAGGCGCGGCGCCAGAACCCGAAAATTTGCCGCGGACTGCTTGTTTCCCCGGGCGATCGGCGGATGCTCGGCGGGGTGGGGCGCTTATTCCCCTACGATGCGCTGCATCCGTATTATGAAGACGTAACGCCTGAGATGGCCGCTGACCTGCGCGCGCGTGGAAAACAGTTGAATACCTGGACCGTGAACGAGCCCCAGGCGCTGCTGCGTCTGCGCGCTATCGGCGTGGACGGCATCATTTGTAACAACCCCGCCGCGGCGCGTGCCGTGTTGGAAGGCAGATAATGAGAACCCGCCGCGCGCTCGGGCTCTTCCTGGCGTTCAGCCTGCTCTTCTGTATGCTGCCCACCCCGGCGCGGGCGAACACCCCCACACAAGCGGAAACACTGCTGGATTCGATGAGCCCCGCGGAGAAAGTCGGGCAGCTCTTTCTGATTACATTCAACGGCAGCAGCATCAGCGAGGGTTCGCTTTTGCGTAGTCTAATCACCACTTATCACATTGGCGGTTTCGTGCTGCGCGCAGACCACGACAATTTTTCCGGAACCGACACGCTTGCCTCCACGTACGACCTGATTGCCGACATGCAAACTGCTGCCTGGGATAAATCCCAACTCTCCCCTAACACCAGCTTGGGCGGCGAACTTCCTGCCTACGTGCCGCTCTTTATTGGCATCGAGCAGAATGGAAATAGTGCCAGCCAGATTCTTAGCGGTCTTAGCGACCAACCCAACCAAATGACGCTCGGCGCCACCTGGTCCCCTTCCCTGGCGCAGCAAGCCGGGCAGGTGCTGGGGAGCGAACTTTCCGCGCTCGGCTTCAATTTATTCCTGGGTCCAACCCTTGACGTGGCGGAGACCACCAGCATGGAAACCGCAGCATACTCCGGCGCGGATTTATACGGAGCTGATCCCTATTGGGTAGGCGAAATTGGCCGGGCATATATCGCCGGGCTGCACGCTGGCAGTTTGAACCGCCTGAGCGTGATAGCGCGGCACTTCCCTGGCCTTGGCAGCGCCGACCGGCCGCCGGACCTGGAGGTTGCCACTGTCCGCAAGTCGCTCGAACAGTTGAAGCAAATTGAACTCGCCCCGTTCTTCGCGGTGACCTCCGCTGAAGACCCGAACGCGCAGGCAGATGGCGTAATGGTTTCACATATCCGCTTTCAAGGCTTTCAGGGCAATATTCGCGCCACAACCCGCCCCATCAGCTTTGACGCTACCGCGCTGGCTCAGCTTTTGGCGGTGGAACCCCTGGCAAGCTGGCGTTCCACGGGCGGCCTGACGGTCAGCGACAGCCTGGGCAGCAAAGCCGTGCGCTCTTTTTTTGACCCCACCGGGCAGAGCTTCGACGCGAACACAATCGCCGGATCCGCTTTCATTGCCGGCAACGACATGTTGTATCTGAACAATTTCGCCAGCTCAGGCGAGACAAAACCCTATGAAACGATCCTCCAGACGCTGGATTATTTCAGCGGTAAATACGAGGAAGACCCTGCTTTCGCCCAGCGCGTGGACCAAGCGGTGTTGCGCATCCTGAATGTAAAATTGCAACTTTACGGCGAGTTCACGCTCGAAACAGTCATTCCTGATCGTGCTGGCCTGGACCAGATCGGCAGCACTTCCGACGTCGCATTCAACATCGCCCGCGAAGCTGTCACGCTTATCTCTCCCAGCCAGGACTACCTGAACAGCCTGCTGCCCAGCCCGCCCGGCACCTATGAATACATGGTCATCTTTAGCGACCAGCGCACCAACAAGCAATGCAGCACGTGCCAGCCCATTTACGAACTGTCTACCAATATGTTCCAGAACACGCTCCTGAAGCTGTACGGGCAGGGAGGCAGCAACCAACTGCTCCAGAATCGCCTGAGCTCTTATAGCTTCAGCCATCTTAGCGAGGTGCTGGATCGGAAGACGGAGCTATCCGACCCGTACCTGCCGGATAACCTCAAACGCGCTACCTGGGTGATTTTCAACATACAGGATTTAGACCCGGCTCTGCCGGAGTCTTACGCCCTGCGCCGCCTTCTGTCGGAACGCCTGGACTTAATCCGCGACAAAAAGGTTGTTGTTTTTGCTTATGACGCCCCATACTTCCTGGACGCTACCGAGATTTCCAAGCTTTCAGCCTATTTCGCGCTCTACAACAACAGCCAGTCCAGCGTGGACGTGGCCGCGCGCGTGCTAATGCAGGAAATCCAGGCTTCCGGTGCGCTGCCCATTTCTTTACCCGCCGTCGGTTACGACCTGATTTTTGAGACATCTCCAAACCCGGACCAGGTCATTCCTATCACCCTGGTCACCTCGCGCGAGATGTCCACCCCGCAAGCCGGGACTGCGCCCGCAGAAGCCAATCCTATGCCGCTCTTCGCGGTAGGAGAAACAGTCCAAATTCAAGCCGGCGTCATCCGCGACCATAACCAGCACCTTGTACCGGACGGCACAGTGGTGCAGTTCACCATTCGCCTGGCCGGCGATCAGGCCATCATCGCCCAGCCTCAGGCTGTCACCAAAGACGGTTTAGCCTCGGTGGAATACCGGATTGAACGCGACGGCATTTTTGAGGTAACCGCCAGCAGCGAACCGGCAACAACCTCCGGAACGCTCATCCTGAACACGCAAGGCGGTCTGGCGCAGTTGATAATGCCTACCGCCACCCCAACGCTTGCTCCAAGCCCCACACCAATGCCAACGGCAACGCCTGAACTAATCCCCACCCCTGAACCGGGCGCATTGACAGACGGCAGCTTCCCGAAGATAGATGACTGGCTGCTGACGATGATGGTGATGTCCTTGGGTTTTGCCGCGGCATTTGCGAGCGGGCAGTTCTGGTGGGGTTCAAAGCTGTGGGGCGCGCGCGCGGGGGTTTGCGCGCTGATTGGCGGATTTGCCGCTTACCTGCTGCTCACGTTGGGTCTGCCCTCACTGGAAGAGCTTGTTAAAGAAGGCGGCACCTGGTTTGTGGTCGAGGTCGCGCTAAGCGGCATGCTGTTTGGCTGGCTTTCAGCGCTGGTGTGGTGGTTCGCAAAAAAAACAGCTGTGCGTCCGAAGTAAATTTTTCGTCATTGCAAACAAAGTGCCTGTGCCAGCCGTGGAACGGACGGGTAAAGCAATCTCCCTCCCTGCTAAGCGGAAAGCGCTTTGCAAGACCTATATTCTTTAGCGAATCGCGGTGACGATTAATTTGTTATTCTGATGCCCTAAAGGGCACAGGCCGAAATGAAGAATTCTGCGTCTTACAATAGGATCCTTCACATGCGTTCAGGATGACGGAAAAGAACAGGGAGACCAGCTCAGGCGCAGCAGCCTGTACCCTTTAGCGTATCGCGGTGCCGGTCTGATTCGTCATTACCGTTTTGCCATCAGGCGACGCGGTAGCTAATCAAAGGGGGAGGGCAAAACGGTGTGGCAATCTGCCTGTAAGATTAATATGAAGTGAAGACCATTATGAAGACCAAGAGGAGAATCGCTTCCCTGCGACCTGTACCCATCAGGGTATCGCGATGACGGAGGCCAACCCGCTTACAGGTTGCGCAGCAGGGTCAGCAGCAGGCTCAAAAAACCCAGCCCAGCGGAAATCGCCACCAGACGCCAATCAGCGTCACTCATGCGCTCAGCGCGTTTGGTGCCATTCCCGCCCAAGCCTGCGCGCAGGTGATTGGTGGATTCCCCGGTCAGGGCTTTCAGAAAAGTGCGCACATCCGCGGGTCGGTCGTCCGGGTGCAGCTGCAGCGCCCACAGAACGGCTTCCTCCACCCTTGCAGAAATAGAAGGGTTCAGCGCGCGCGGCGCCGGCAGGCTTTTGGGGTCCAGAAAGCGGTCGCGTACATTGACAGGCGCCTGGTTGGTAAGCAGATGGTACAGCGTCCCCCCAAAAGCGTAGATATCCGCCCGTCGGTCCGTATGCAGGCTGTCGCCGCCGTACTGTTCCAGCGGTGTGTAAATTGCTGTGCCCTGCCCCTGCATGATGGTAATCGTCACTTCACCCGGCGCCAACAGCTTGACCAAGCCGAAGTCCACCAGCTTGACCAGCCCGGTGGGGGTGAGTTTCAAATTGGAAGGCTTGATATCCCGGTGCACAATAGGGGGCTGCTGGTTGTGCAGGTAATCCAGCGCATCGCCGATTTGCCGCGCCCAATCCAGCACATCTTCCTCGTCCAGAAAACGCTTCTCAGCGACTGCTTTGGAAACCAGCGTGCGCAGGTCATCCCCGGGGACGTAATCCATTACCAGGTAATCGTCTTCGCCAATCGAAAAGTAATCAGAAACCTTGGGCAGGTTGGGATGGTCCAGCCGGGCAAGCACGGTGGCTTCTTTCAGGAACTGATCGCGGGACTCCTCCAGCAGTTTGGGCGGAAGCGAGGCATCGTAGCTAACCTGCTTGATCGCGCAAAAACGCCCGCTCAGGCGCGTATCTTCCGCCAAATAGATGCAGCCGTAGCCGCCCTGACCGATAATGCGGTCAATGCGATAACGGTCATGCAGCAGGTCGCCTTTGGCGGCACGAACGGGCATGGGTGCTTCCCTTTCCAAGACTATCCGCGCTCCCTTCTTTCGGCGTCTGGGAGTGTTGCGCGCGGAAACCACGCATAATCGCGTGGTTTATAATACTAAATTATAGCGCATAAGTTTGAAGGGCTTGGGATGGAATTTGCTGTTCTTCTTGCACAATCAGGTCCGCTTGCCGGCCAGCAGTGGGCTGTCAGCAACACGCTCACCATCGGCCGGGACGAAAGCTGCGAGGTCGTCGTACCCGACCGGCAGGTCTCGCGTCAACACGCCCGCCTGTCCCTTCGCGAAAACGCGGTGTTCCTGGAAGACCTGAAAAGCAAAAACGGTACCTACCTGAACGGTCAGCTACTCGCTGCCCCAACGCAACTGCGCGAAAGCGATGAAATCCGGGTCGCGTTCGCCCAAACTTTCCTCTTCCTCTCCTCAGATGCCACCCTGCCGCTCTCGGAATTGCCTGATGAGTACCTTAAGCTCTTCACCCTCAAGGTGGACGCCGACGCGCGGAGGGTTTGGGTGCGCGGGACGGAAATTTCGCCGCCCTTATCATCCCAACAGTTCAGCCTGCTAAACGCCCTTTTCATTAAAAACGGCGAGGTGGTCTCCCGCGAAGAGTTAATCCAAGCGGTGTGGGGCGACGAGACACCCTGGGTGACCGAACAGGCTTTTGACGCGCTTGTCCGGCGCCTGCGCGAACGGATTAATCAAATTGACCCCGATTATGACTATGTAGTCACAGTTCGGGGTCACGGGTTACGACTGGAAAATCAGCCGCACTAGGCGGGGTTTTCTCTTGAGAGGTTGCGCTGCATCGAGAAGCGCAGCGCCTCCCGGCTGATATCTTTCAGGCGCGCCACAGCTTCCGGCTGCTCGTTGCTTTTTTCCATCTGCCCGATAAGTTCGTTCAGCATCTGCAGGAATTCCGCGTCAATTTCGTCTCCGGCTTTTTCAAATATCTGCCGGCGGGCAGTTTCATCTTCCGCTTGCAGCAGAATCTCAATCATCTGCAAGGCCGCGCCGGACTGGCTGGCAGCCTGCACTACCGCGATAATCCGCATCAGCTTCTCCAGCTTGGCCTGGTCTTTATCTGCCTGGGCGTGCTCAGCGGCATGATTGACCACATCCGCGAATGCCTGGTCCACGCGCGGCAGCGCTTTTTCCGTGGCCTCTTCGATATTTTCTGAATTGAGAATTTCGTCCAACAGCGCCTGCGCCTGGTCTAGCTGAGCCTTCAAGGCCGCGTCCACCGCGGCGGTAAGCTGCAGAAGTTTTTCCCGCAGGGCGCTCAGCTTAGCCTGCTCCTCGCCAGTAGAGGCGTCGATTTTTGCGCTGAGCTGCTCAAAGAAGGTGTAATCCAGGCCGCCGCGCGCCATCGTCACCAGGGTGGTCAGCCGCGCGTCCGAACCCGCGGATTCAATCATCAGCTCCAGCAAGGATTCGCGCGTCAGCCCTTTTTGGCTGAGTTCCTGCAGACTTTTAACAGCAGCCTGGGACTCACGCGTCTGTTCAGCCAGGTTCTTGCCGTAGCTGGAGTGTTCCAGCATCCTGCGCTGCAGATTTACCAGGATTTGCACGCCTTCCTGGTCGCCGCCGGCTGCGGAAGCTTCCGCCAGGCGCGAAACCAGCATGAAGACCTGTTCATCAATCTTGCTGTCGTTCTGCGCAATCAGTTCCGGCAGCCTTTCAGGCGCGGCAGCCGCCAGCTGCGAGATAAGAGCCAGTTTCTCCTGCTGGGCTTTCATCATCTCAGGGGTGATCCCGTCGGCTTTCAGGATAGTTTCGAATAAGAGCTGCTGGGTCAGCATTGTCTGCGGGCGGAACAGATATCCTTTGCGCTTCTCAGGCGGGAGGGTATCCACCACTTTCTTAATCAGAGGTCCGATGATCTTTTCCTGCTCCGGCACGGGCAGGTTGGCTTCTGGCGGGAAGTAAGTCAGCAGCAGTTCTTTCTCCGCGTCGTGGTACACAATCGGAGAGGGGTATACGCCCTGGTAACGGCACACGGGGCAGTTAATCAGGTTGGCGGATCCCGATAGGAGCTTTTCCTTGGCTTCGGGATCGCTGCTTAGATCGAACAGGCGGGTAATCTCGGCGGTGATTGGAGTGCGGCAGCGCGGGCATGCAATGGTTGTTTTCGGCATTAGAGACTCGTTTCCTTTGATTTCAATTCTCTGGATTATAACATCCGCTCCACCGCCTTCCGGGTTGTGTATATCAGCGTTGCGTTAATATTTTCCGGCCGCGCAGTAGCCTAATTCATACCGGGGTGCGCTGCCCCTGAAAGAGGCCTGAAATGCTGGGGTTCCCGCTCCGCGCCAGGCTTGCGAAGACATCCAGACCGCTGCCAAGGTAATTTCCAAGGTATTGAGGGTGTTGAAAATGTCCAGAACAATAAAAAATGAACAACTTTATATTCAAGAAGAACACAATATGTTCATAAACCCCTCCCCTTTGATTCCCCTCCCCAGCGTCTCGTTTCAGTGTAAAACTTTCCGCACGATGCTGGTGAGGGGAAAGATGTTTGCAGGCAGGGGCGGCCGCCCCCGCCTGCAAAAGAACCACCCTCTCCCAGCAGATTGACGCTAAAAAACGAAAGAGATTCGGATCTGGGAGAGGGCAGGGTGAGGGCGGATTTAAATTCTTAACTTTGAAAAATTTGGATGTAATCGATTAACCAATGTTTTTCAACACCCTCCAGTGATT
>DIXT01000022.1 GCA_002436085.1 Anaerolineaceae bacterium UBA6073 | reverse complement strand
AAACTTGCCTGAGTTTGGACAAGGGAGAAAAAGGACCCTCATCAGTCTCGCTTCGCTCGCCAGCTTCTCCCTGGAGAAGCTTCAGGAAAGGCGCTTCGTTTGCCGGTTCTTCCCTGGAGAAGCTTCAGGAAAGGCGCTTCGCTCGCCAGCTTCTCCCTGGAGAAGCTTTACGGGACGGTAGTACTCTTCAGGAGGTGGTACGGCGGCTGGTGTTTTTCAAGCCGCAAAATAGGTCAGGTTGAAGTACGCAATCGGACCAACGAAAACTGCAGGCCTGACGGTCAAAAACTTTAAATGGTCTGGAGACCAAATCAGAGTAAGGTCACACATGAACAAGGGCGTAGGGGCGAAGCACCCATCCCAGGGTAGGTAATAAACCAATGCTTCCGTTATAAAATGCTTCGCACCGCCTGTGGATGATGGATGGTTAGTTTCAAATACTGGTCCCTTGAAAAGCGTCGACTGACCCGCCATATCCACATATTCCCACATTTTGCGGTAAAATTTCTTAGACGGCGGTCAAATTTCCTAAAATTTTGGTATTCCAGCCTATTTGGGCTGGACAATTTTTGATTTTGCTGTAAAATAAAAGTTCGTGAAATTGGAATTATCGTTCGGAGGAAGAAATTGGCTAATATTAAGTCTCAAATCAAACGGAATAAACAGAACCAGGCTCAGCGCAAGCGCAACCGCGTTTACCGCGGCGCAGCGCGCACCTTTGTCCGCAAAGCTCAGGCAGCCATCAAGACCGGCGTAGAAACTGACGCGCAGGCAGAAGTGAAAACCGCCATCAAGGCTCTGGATAAAGCGGTCACGATGGGTGTTATTCACAAAAACAACGCTGCCCGCCGCAAGTCCCGCCTGGTTAAGAAGCTCAATTCCCTTCAGTAGGCGATAAAGTGGTTTGTACGTACGGGAGCCGGATGGCTCCCGTATTTGTTGTTAAGCCGCAAAGCGGGATGATATAATCCAGAAAACTACACACAGGATACAGGCATGTTTGAACAGGAAAAATCGCTTCTAGAAAACCAGCTGCTTAAGTTTTGCCAGGAGCGCTCGCTTGCGGCGGACAAGTTGGAATGGCGCAGTATCCCCTTTAGCGGGGAATGGGGTATCGCGGCGCCCCTTTTTCCGCTGGCCGCAGCCGACCCTGCCAGGCAGCTGCCAGTACCGCTGCACGCCCAGGCGCTGGCTGAAGCGCTGCGCGACAGCATCCAGCTCCCTGCCGGTTTCAGCCGCATGGAGGCAGTGCGCGGCTATCTCAATCTCTATTACGAAACAAGCGCTTACGCTCGCAAGGTGATTGGCAGCGTGCTTGCCTCTGGCAACGAATATGGCAGACAGCAGCCCGCCGGCAAACCAGTGATGGTGGAGTATTCCAACCCGAACACGCACAAACCCCTGCACGTCGGGCACCTGCGCAATGTGATTCTAGGCGGTTCCACCTGTAATATCCTGGAAGCCAGCGGCAAACGCGTAATTCGTGCCAATTATCTGGGCGACATCGGCTTGCACGTCATCAAATGGTTGTGTAACTACGAAAAATACCACGCGGGAGAAAAACCCGGTCAGGACAAAACGCGCTGGATGGGCGATCTTTTTGCTGAGGCTGACCGACGTTTTGCCAGCCAGGAGGGCTTTGAAGCCGAGGTCCGCGCGTATTTTGCCCGATGGGACGCGCGCGACCCACACATCCTGGCGCTCTGGAAAGAAACGCGCGAATGGTCCCTGGACGGTTTCCGTCAGGTTTATGACTTGCTGGGGGAACACTTTGACCGCATTTACTTCGAGAGCGAAGTGGAGGAACCGGGAAAAGCCATGGTCGACCAGCTGATTAAGTCCGGTCTGGCGGAAGATGGACGCCCGGATTTGCCGGTAGTGGTCAATCTGGACCAGATTGTGGGCACCAAGGAAGAATACCGTGTGGTCATTATTCTGCGCTCGGACGGAACTTCCCTGTACGCCACCAAGGATATTCCCTTGGCGGTATTGAAGTTTAACGAGTTCGGCCTCGAAGAATCCATCTACGTTGTGGACGTGCGCCAGACACTACATATCCAGCAGTTCCGCAAGATACTCGCGCTGATGGGTTATCCCTGGGCGAATAAAATTCACCATCTCGCGTATGAGATTGTGAATCTGCCTGGGAACGTGACCATGTCTTCGCGCGAAGGCACGGTTGTGCTGCTGGATGATCTTATCCGCGAAGCCACGCGCCGGGCGCTGGACGTCGTACGGGAGAAGAACCCCGAGTTGGAGCCAACGCGGATGCATGAGATTGCTGAAGCCGTTGCGCTGGGCGCTATCAAGTATCCGATGCTCTCGAGAGAAAACACCAAGATGGTGACCTTTGACTGGGAGAGCGCCCTGGACTTTAATGGACAATCCGCGCCGTATATTCAGTACGCGCACGTACGCGCCAACAGCATCCTGCGGAAAGTAGGCGGGCTGCCGGATGGTGAACCCGATTACGGCAAACTAACCCATGCCAGTGAAGTTAACCTGGTTGAGTGCATCTCGCGTCTGCCGGAAGAGATTCAACGGGCGGCAAAAGAGCTCAAACCGAATTTGCTTGCCAATTACGCTTACGAACTGGCAAAGAGCTTTAACGATTTCTACAATCAGTGCCCGGTTTTGGGCGCCGAGCCGGACGTCCGCGCGGCAAGGTTGGCGCTGGTAGCAGCGGCACGCTTGTGCCTCGGGAACACTTTACGCCTGTTGGGCATCCGCGCGCCAGAAGTGATGTAAAATAAAGTGTCAATAAATTTACCAATAAAGGAGAGCACGTTATGAGTCGTATCCGCACTATCATCATGGGGGCAGCTGGCCGGGATTTTCACAACTTCAATACCTTCTACCGCGACAACGAGAAGTATGAAGTTTTGGCGTTCACAGCCACCCAGATTCCGAACATCGAAGGCAGAAAATATCCTGCGGCGCTGGCGGGTGGGCTTTACCCGAACGGCATCGATATTTACCCTGAAGCGGAATTACCCCGGCTGATTAAAGAACTAAAAGCGGATGAAGTTGTTTTTGCTTACAGCGATGTACCGCACACTTATGTGATGCACAAAGCTGCGGAAGTGAACGCTTTGGGCGCGGATTTCCGCCTGATGGGTACTAATGCCACCCAGGTAAAATCCATTAAGCCTGTCATCGGCGTTTGCGCTGTGCGCACCGGCTCCGGTAAGAGCCAGACCACGCGCAAAGTCGCCGCGATTCTGAGCGGGATGGGCTACAAAGTGGCTGCTATCCGCCACCCCATGCCCTACGGCGACCTGGTGAAACAGAAGGTTCAGCGCTTCGCGACCTATGCCGACCTGGATAAGCACGATTGCACCATCGAAGAGCGCGAGGAATACGAACCTCATATTGACGCGGGCGTGATTGTGTACGCCGGCGTGGATTACGAAGCCATCCTGCGCGAAGCCGAAAAGGAAGTGGACATCATCCTGTGGGACGGCGGAAACAACGACTTCCCCTTCTATGCCACCGACCTGCTGATTGTGGTTGCCGACCCGCACCGCCCCGGGCATGAGTCTGAATACTTTCCTGGCGAAACAAACGTCCGTATGGCGGATGTGTTTGTCATCAATAAAGTGGACACTGCCAACCCTGACAACGTCATCGCTGTGCGCGATAACCTGTTCCGCATGAATCCTAAGGCGATCGTGGTGGAAGGCGCATCACCAATCTTTGTGGACAACCCCGAAGCTATTCGCGGAAAGCGCGTGCTGGTGGTGGAAGACGGCCCTACCCTGACCCACGGCGGAATGGCCTACGGCGCGGGCTATGTTGCCGCGCGGCGTTACGGCGCTGCCGAAATCGTGGATCCGCGCCCCTTCGCGGTGGGCAGCATCCTGGATACCTACAAGAAATATCCGGGTACAGGAAAGATTTTGCCCGCGATGGGTTACGGCGACCAGATGGTGCGCGACCTGGAGAAAACTATTGAGAATGCCGATGTGGATTTGGTTATCATCGGTACACCGATTGATCTAACGCGCGTGCTCAAACTGAACAAACCCAGCCAACGCGTACGTTACGACCTGGAAGAAATCGGCAAACCGACCCTGACCGATATTCTGAGCGCCAGATTTGGCAAGTAAGCTGGAAACAGCATAGTCAAACTTTGATCAGGGGTCAGGCTAGCCTGACCCCTGATTTATTGTCCCCTGATTTATAATAAGGGCGGCAAGCATATTTGTGAGGAAAAGCGAATGTTCATTGATTCAGTGACAATTACAGTAGAATCCGGCAAGGGCGGCGATGGCATGGTGCACATGCACCGTGAGAAATACCGCCCCCGCGGTGGACCTGACGGCGGCGACGGAGGCAGGGGCGGCAGCGTGATCCTGCAGGTCGTTCCGACTTTGAACACGCTGAACAAATTTCAACACAACGAAGTTTTTAGCGCGGAAAACGGTAAAAACGGCGGTCCTTCCAATCGATCCGGAAAATCTGCGCCGGACCTGATTATCCCGGTTCCACCTGGGACGATTGTGTACGACGATGAGACGACCCAGCTCTTGGGCGACCTTATTGACCCCGGTCAAACGCTGGTTGTAGCCAAAGGCGGCCGCGGCGGGCGCGGCAACCAGCATTTTGCTTCCTCACGCAATCAGATGCCGCTGACAGGCGAGCGCGGCGAGCCGGGCGAAGCGTTTGTTCTGCGCCTGGAGCTGAAACTTATTGCGGATGTCGGGCTGGTGGGCATGCCCAACGCAGGTAAGTCCTCGTTTTTGGCGGCCACCACGAAGGCGACACCAAAAATCGCGGATTATCCCTTCACTACGCTGGAACCAAACCTTGGCGTGGCTGTAATGGATGAAGAAAACAGCATTGTGATGGCCGATATTCCGGGCTTGATTGAAGGCGCGCACGAAGGCATCGGGCTTGGTTACGACTTCCTCCGGCATGTCCAGCGCACACGCGTGCTGATCCATGTCCTGGACGGGCTTTCGGAGGACCCCTACGAGGATTTTCTTACCATCAACCAGGAACTGGAATTGTTTGATGAGCGCCTGAGCAGGCTTCCGCAAATTGTGGTCTTCAACAAAATTGATTTACCGGATGCCGCCGCGAAATTTGCGGCTTTGCAGGCAAAATTCGCGCAAGAGGGTCGGGAACTGCTGCCGATTTCGGCTGTGGCGCACACCAACCTGAAAGCGGCGCTGTGGAAAGCGCACGACGCGCTGAAGAACGCGCCCATTGAAGAAACAGAACCCGAGCTGCCTGTTTATCGCGCGGAAGAGGACCCCAAGGCCTTTACTGTGACAAAAGAGGACGACTTGTGGGTTGTGCGCGGAAAGATCATTGAGCGCGCAGCGGCGATGACTTTTTGGGATCAGCCCGGTTCTGTGCGGCGCTTCCAACGGCTGATGACCGGCCTGGGGGTGGATAAAGCCCTGCGTCAGGCTGGCATCGAAGAAGGGGAAACGGTCAGCATCGGCGATTATGAACTGGAGTGGCAGGATTAAAAAAATGTTCACCGACTGGGTGAGGGGGGCACCCAATCGGTGAACGGCACAATTTAATCATATCCACCGAATCTTGTCAAGGTCTTGTTATCCTGTAATTACAGGTTATTCTGAAAATCCAACGAGAAAATCGGGCAAATTAATCTGTTTTGACGAGGAGTTTCACACGCGTTTCCGTGCACGTAGAGGGCGCAACCCGGCAGCGTTTTGCTGTATTGAATCAATCCAAAATCAGCTTCTCAGTTCCGGCAAGGCGGTCCAGCATGCGTTGGGTAACGAGTTCCAACTGCTCCGGTTTGTTAACAAAGTCCACCGCGTCGCTCTCGATAGTGAGCACCGGGCAGAGGTCAAAGCTCTCAATCCACTCATCGTAATACTGTTCAAGCAAGGCCAGGTAGTCGGGGTCGATACTGTCCTCAATGGAACGGGCGCGGATCTGGATGCGCTTGAGCAGCACGTTTACCGGTGCCTTCAGGAAGATGAGCAAATCCGGTTTGGGCAGGGTGTTCACAATCAGGTCGTACAGGCGCAAATAGGCGTGATATTCCCGGTCGGGAAGGTTTCCCATGGTATTCAGCGCCCGCGCAAAGATGTGCGCGTCCTCGTAAATGCTGCGGTCGATAATGGCTGAGCGCGGGGAGTGCGCAAATTCCAGGTGCTGCGCCGCGCGGTTGCCGAGGAAATACACCTGCAGGTGGAATGACCATTGGCGCATGTCCCCATAAAAATCAGCCAAATAGGGATTGTCGGAAACGGATTCGTACGCCGTTTGCCAGCCGAGTCTCTCACCAATCAGACGCGTGAGTGAGGTCTTGCCGCTGCCGATATTGCCGGCCATTAAGACGAATTTCTTTGTGTTTAGCCTGGGCATCATGTTATCCTTTTTTGGACGGGTACTGCATCCGCAGAAATATTTTTACGGTGGAGAAAAACGGACCAGGCGCGTCATAGTGAATATAATGCCCGGCGCCGGGGACGCGCGCCCATTCCAAATGGGGAATTGTTTTTAGCGCGGTTTGGGCAAAACCCTCAGAAATCATGCTTCCCAGTTTGTTCTCACCGCTGATGAGCAGAGTCGGGAAATTGAACCTGGCGCTCAATTCTCGCCAATCCGACTGTCGTTGAGGGGCTTGCTTAAACCACGCCGTGTCAAAATGCAGCTTTGATTCCGCCCAGGCTCTGCGCGCGCTCTCATTCCAACGCGGGAAATGCTGCGTGCAGTATGCCAGCGCCTGGGCAAGGTCACCGCTGGCAAGCTGCGCAATAATCGTCGGGTTTGCTGCGCTGTAGGCATCCTGCGGAATGGCAGGTAGGGCGGTGGGCTCGAACCAGGGAATATCTTCCAGTATCAGACAAGCGGTACGTTCCGGGTATTGGGCAGCGAACTGCGCGGCCGTCAACGCGCCCAGCGAATGCCCAAGCAGGGCGATTTTTTGGAGGCCAAGCCCTGCAAGCAGATCGGCCAGGTCTTGACCAAGGGCAGGCGCGCTGCCGGGGATCAGCCGGTCAGATTTACCATGCCCGAGCATATCCGGCATGATTAAATCGTATTCGTACTCCAGGCTTCCGGCGAGCTCAAACCAGGTGGAGCGGTCCTCGGTGAAGCCGTGCAGCAGAACAATGGGGGGCAAATTTCCACAGGTGCGGACGTACGCCAGTTTATGCCCCCCAGTTAAGCATTCGCCTTCCGTCCAACTACCTGCGGGCATAAGCCTCCGTCAGCTAACACTCACTGTGTCCGCAGGTATAACACTTGCGGCAGCCTTCTTCGTTAATCAGGGTCGCCTGACCGCATTCGGGGCAAAGCTCTCCGATCGGCCGGACTGATTTTTTATCTTCCATGAAAGGCAGCGGTTCGCCTGGCAGTGGCTCAGGGTCTTCTTCCTTTTCCCAATGCTGCTGGAAAAGGTATTCATCCAGGGCTTTGGCAATGCCATCCGGCAGTGAGCGCACGCGGTTGGGGCCGAATCCGAGCGATCTTCCGCCGCCAATCCCCGCAAGCTGCTCCATCACGATCTTCAGGCGTTCGCGCGGTTCAATCGACGAGGCGATGCGCAGCACGTAAGAAATCAAACGCCCGAGCGCTTCGGAGTGCGCAGCTGTTTCCGAGCCGGCTTTGGCGGTATTGATGAAGACCTCAAAGGGCTGGTCGCCGCCATTTTCATTGATGGTGATGAACGCTTTCCCGAGCGGGGTTTCTATGCTGTAGGTATAGCCTTTGAGAATGCGTGGGCGCGGCTTTTTAGTGTCTTTCCATAAGGTGGGTTGGGAGACTACCGCGTCGGTGTAGGTCAGCGCTTTCTCCTCAGGGGAAGACTGCTTGGCCTGCATGGTCGCTTTGGTTTCCAGGACCACTTTTTCGCGTGAGCCGGTGATATACACCGTGATACCCTTGCAGCCTAATCTCCAGGCTTCCAGGAAGGCGTCGGCGACTTCCTGTTCGGTCGCGCCTGGCGGGAAGTTGATGGTCTTGCTCAGGCTGTTATCCACAAAGCGTTGCAAAGCGGCCTGCAGGCGGATATGCTCATGGGCGCTGATATCAGCGGAAACAACGTAGACATTACGGATTTCGTCCGGAAGGTATGCGATTTGCTGACAGCTGCCCGCCTCGATAACCTGGCTGATAATCTGTTCCTTGAGTTCGGGACTGAACTCGGCTTTGTCCAGAGCGGCCTGGAAAAGCGGGCTGGCATAGTTCAGGGTCAGGTCCGTGCCGTGGTCGTTGACGTGCCGGACGTAAGCCAGCGCGAACACAGGTTCACAGCCGTAACCTTCGCAGCCAGCGACTGTTCCGATGGTTCCGGTGGGGGCGATGGTCGTCTGGGCGGCGTTGCGGATGCCGTGCTTGCGGATGCCGTCCACGACGAGCTGCCATTCCACAGCCGGCCGGCCCCAGTCGCGCGTGTAAGGAAATAGCGGTTCGGGCGCGGACCACCGCAGGTCTTCCGGGTCGTAAATGCTGCCCTTGATTGCCGGGAAGGGGCCTTTTTCTTTTGCGATAGCGATGCTGGTGAGCATGCAGTGGTAGCGGATGAATTCCATGACCTGCCCGGCGAATTCCAATGATTCTTCAGAGCCATAGCGCACGCCAGCATGGTACATCAGGTCGGCCAAGCCCATGATGCCCAGCCCAATGCGGCGGGCATTCAAAGCGGATTTTTTCAGTTCAGGCACTGCTGGCACGTAGGCGTTCTTATCCACCACATTGTCCAGAAAACGCGTAGCGATGACGGTGGACTCGCGCAGTTTTTGCCAGTCTACCTTTCCATCGGGGGCAAGGTGACAGGCAAGGTTGACCGATCCAAGGCAGCAGTTCTCGTAAGGTCCAAGCCACTGTTCGCCGCAAGGATTGGTCGCTTCCAGGTCGTACAGATGTGGAACAGGATTGGTGCGGTTGGCGGCATCCAGGAAGAGCGCGCCTGGCTCGCCGTTGTGATGTGCCTGGGCAACAAACTTGTTGAACAAATCGCGGGCTTTCAAGGTCTTGTATGTGCGCATAGGCAAACCAGCGCGCTCAGCAGCTTCCAAAGGGCCTGAAAAATTTTTGTAAGCAGGATAACTAACATCCGGGAAGCGCAGGTCCCAGGGGGCGTCTTCCTCAACCGCACGCATGAAGGCGTCGGTAATCGCAAGCGAGATATTAAAATTCGTAATCGCGTTTTCGTTTGTCTTGCAGCTGATGAAATCTTCGATGTCCGGATGATCCACACGCAGGACGCCCATGTTGGCGCCGCGGCGGGTGCCACCCTGGGCAATTTCTCCGAAGGCATTGTCGTAAACTTTCAGGAAACCGATTGGTCCGGTGGCCTGCCCGGAGGAGGTCTTTACAATCGCGCCTTTGGGGCGGATGCGTGAAAAATTAAAGCCATTTCCGCCGCCGGTCTGTTGGATAAGGGCGGCATTGCGCAGCGTGGTAAAAATACCGTCGGAAGCCCTGCCCATATCGTCGGAAATGGGCAGCACAAAGCAGGCAGCCAACTGTCCAAGCGGCGTGCCGGCGCCGGTAAAGGTCGGGGAGTTTGGAAAGAAGGACTTGGAGACCAGCAAATGGTAAAAAGACTTGGCCGTGTCCAGAGGATGCTCCTCAGTTTCCGCGTCCGCGACGTGCCAGGCAATCCGCCAGAACATTTCCTCGATGCTTTCCACGGGATCTCCGTCCTCTCCTTTGCGTAAATAGCGCTTGGTGAGGATTTGTCGGGAATTATCGCTCAGTGTGATCGCTGGAAGGTCGGGGGGGATTGGGGGGGTGGGCAAGAGACCCGCGGGCGGGGTAGATGAGTGTTCCATAGGATGTCCTTACTTGGTTTCTTCGGAAAGCAAATGATCAATTTCATTACGGACAGTATGCAGATCATCCATCCGTAAATACACAATCGCGTAGCGCACATAGGCAATATGGTCCAGCTCTTTCAGGCCTTTGATTGCCAGGTCGCCGACAACCCTGGAGTTGATTTCGGATCGACCCTTTTTCTGGAGTTCCGCCTCAATTGCGCTGGCGAGCTGTTCCAGGGCTGTAGCGGAGACCGGGCGCTTGGCGCAAGCGATGCGCAAGCCTTGCAGCAACTTGTCGCGGCTGAATTCCTCGCGCGTGCCGTCGCGCTTGATTAACATCGGGGTGGCCAGGATCGCGCGTTCCATGGTGCTGAAGCGCTGATGGCAGGAGGCGCATTCTCTGCGCCGGCGAATTCCGCCGTGCGAATCTTTGGTTGTGTCGATGACCCTGGAATCAGGATATTGACAAAATGGGCAATTCATCGCGTTCTCCTTTCTTCATCTACCCCAATATATGGCGGTGCGGATAGTTTTATCCCCCACCTGTTAGGTTCTGACATTTTAGCACGATTTATGCACTGGAGCAAGATTTTTGAGGGGAGAAACCTTAAAAATTGGCAGACTTTAAGATTTGGTATTTTATTGTGAGGAGGATTTCTACGGAACAATGTTGAAGCTGGCTAAAATCAAAAAACAGGCGTTTTTCTTCGACAAGGACGCAGACGGAGGAATTACTGTTACATTTTTGTGCGGATGCCGCGGGCAGCTGGAGATTCTAAAACCGTTGCGCGGAATTATTAGCGAAGCAGAATACCGCGTAGCTTGCTACGTCGGTTCATAGCTTTGAGGTGGCTGACGACCTTTTTCTGCCGTAATGCCCCGTCTGCTTGCAGCGGGGATAGGCAGAAAAAAAGCCACCAGTTTACTAGCCAGATTGTGGAAAGAAATGGGAGCGTCCGGCCAGTGGGGCAGGACCGGTCAACGTCAGTTGAGCCAATTTACACAGAGGATTAGCTTTGCGTCAGCGCTGTGTAGTTTGGCACTAATAGCATTGGAATGAGCGGCTATGCAAGGATACCATGTGGTTAAATACAAGCTAGCCGATGTACGAGTTTTATTAGCGAAGCAGAATACCGCGTAGCTTGCTACGTCGGTTCATAGCTTTGAGGTGGCTGACGACCTTTTTCTGCCGTAATGCCCCGTCTGCTTGCAGCGGGGATAGGCAGAAAAAAAGCCACCAGTTTACTAGCCAGATTGTGGAAAGAAATGGGAGCGTCCGGCCAGTGGGGCAGGACCGGTCAACGTCAGTTGAGCCTATTTACACAGAGGATTAGCTTTGCGTCAGCGCTGTGTAGTTTGGCACTATTAGCATTGGAATGAGCGGCTATGCAAGGATACCATGTGGTTAAATACAAGCTAGCCGATGTCCGAGTTCTATGACAGTCAGGCAGCTAAAAAACAATGCCTGCATTTCCAGGATGCGGTTTGCGATCATTGTCAGGCGCGGCAGGACCTAAGCGCAGCCATTCCTCGCAGGCTTTGATTTATTCGCTGCCATCCTCCCCATGAGACCAGGGAGGAAGGCAGCTTGTACGCAATTTGCCCAAGAGGAGTTCAGGCGCGCTTATCCGTTTGAACTGCCCTGCTGGTCGCGGCGTTTCCTCAGGAAGGTCGGTACGTCGATATCAGCACCGGAAGTATATGCGTAATTTTCAACCGGTGTCTGCACTTTGGGCGCGGTCTCCTGCCGCTTAGGATAATCTCCAGTGCTTACGTTCTCCGGTTTTCGGGGAGGTACGCTGTGAAAAAAAGAGTTGCCCTCCACCTCGGCGGGAGTGTTCGCCTGATCAAATCCGGTGGCAATGACGGTGATGCGGACCTTGTCACCCATTGACTCGTCGACTACGGCGCCGAAGATAAGGTTGACATCCGGGTGCGCGGTCTCTTTGATGATATCCGCGGCCTGGTAGACCTCGTACAGCGAGAAGTTGGAACCGCCGGTCATGTTGAAGATGATCCCGCGGGCGCCGTTGATGGTCACATCCAAAAGCTGGCTGGAAATCGCCTGTCCGGCGGCAATCCTGGCGCGGTCCTCACCGGAGGCTTCGCCAACAGCCATCAATGCAGCGCCGCCTTCGGACATAATCGTGCGCACATCTGCGAAGTCCAGGTTGATCAGCCCGGGGACGGTAATCAGTTCCGAGATGCCCTGGATGCCCTGGCGCAATACGTCATCCGCGATGCGGAAGGCATCCTGCAGCGCCACGTTCTTGGTGACAATCTGCAGCAGCCGGTCGTTGGGTATAACGATCAAGGTATCCGCGTGGTCTTTCAAGCGCATCGCGCCTTCTTCCGCTGCGCGGGCACGGTGGTTGCCCTCAAAGCTGAACGGACGCGTAACGACGCCAATGGTGAGCGCGCCAATCTCCTTGGCAATTTGCGCCACTACCGGAGCCGCACCAGTACCGGTTCCGCCGCCAAGACCTGCGGTGACGAAGACCATATCGCTGCCTTTCAGCACCTCGTACAGTTCTTCGGCCGATTCTTCCGCGGCTGCCTGACCAATTCTGGGGTCGCCGCCAGCACCGAGACCGCGGGTGGATTTATCGCCAATCCGGACGCGGGTAGGCGCGCTGGATTTCAGCAAAGCCTGCGCATCAGTGTTGATGGCGATGAACTCGATCCCGGATAGACCTTCGGCAATCATGCGGTTGATGGCATTGCATCCGCCGCCCCCGACGCCTACTACTTTAATTCTTGCGTTTACTTCCGTCTGTTTAGCATCCATTTTATTTCTCCTCTTGACAATAAGTTACGGTAACAGCTTTCCAAACCAACTCTTTATCTTCTCCGCTTTGATATCGAGTTGTTTCTTAGTTTTTCCAGAATGCTCACTGGCAAGCTGGTTAGACTCACTCATCAAAATTGCCCATTGCAGCAGACCGACGCTGGTGGCAAAAGCCGGGGAACTGATCTGATCGGTCAGCCCCACCATTTTTTCCGGTTTTCCGATCCTGGCAGGCAGCCCGGTTACACGGGTAGCCAGTTTACGGATTCCCGGCAGCAAACTGCCGCCGCCCGTCAGCACAAGCCCGGCTGGCAGCATTCCGTCGTAACCGGAGCGCTTGATTTCCTTGTGGACGAGCATAAAGATCTCCTCCACGCGGGCTTCGATAATATCGGTTAGCTCGCGACGGGAGACCTTGCGGCTCTGTTCCGAGCCAAACGAGACGATATTGAAGCTCTCGTCTTCAGGAATTTCCTCCAGCACTGCGTAGCCGTGATGGAGTTTGACTTCCTCCGCCACTTCAACGGGCAGCCGGAGCCCCTGGGCGATATCGGAGGTGACATGACTGCTGCCGACATTAAGCACGTTGGTGTACCACACGTCGCCGTCAATGTAGATAGCCAGGTTGGTTGTGCCGCCGCCCAGATCCACGACCGCCACGCCCATGGCGCGCTCGGAATCGGACAGGACCATTTCTCCGGCGGCTAACGGATTCAAGACGAACTGCGAAACCTGGATGCCTGCCTGGGATACGCACTGCCGCAGGTTTTCCACGGCAGTCGCGGAGGCGGTAATGATGTGCGCTTCCACTTCCATTCTGAAGCCGTGCATACCAATTGGCTTGCGGATGCCGTTCTGTCCGTCGATGGTGAAGCCGCGCTGGATGACGTGGATAATTTCGCGGTCGTGCGGAACGGCCACCGCTTGGGCGGAATCCAGGGCGCGGTATACGTCATCCTGGTCAATTACCCGACCGGAAATACCCACGACGCCGCGGCTGTTCATGGAAGTTACGTGCGAGCCCGCCAGGCTCACCAGGGCGCTGTTGATTTCGTATCCAGAGGTGCGCTCTGCTTTTTCAATAGAACGCGCGATGGACTGTGCGGCGGAATCCATGTCCGATACCGTCCCTCTGCGGATTCCCTGGGAAGGCTCTATGCCGACGCCCAGGATGCGCAGGTTTGTGCCGTTTTCCACGCGGGCGACCAGAGTGCAGATTTTTGAGGTTCCAATATCAAGTCCGACGACAATGGGTTCTTCCATGTTAGTGCTCCAATCGATAATAAGGTGCGTGCAAATATTCGAGGTTAATCAATACAGGTTGCAAGTTTCTTTCCAGCAGATCCGCAACGATGACCTGGTACTCCGCCAGCTTCAGGTCGATATGAGCCGGGTCCGTACCCAGGTATACCTGCCAACCCTGCGGGTCCGTCCAGCCAACCCCGTTTTCAGCGTCGTACAGGAGCGGGGTTCCGGCAGGGATTACTGCGCGCAGTTTTAATACCATCTCCACGAACTGAGGGTCAACCGAGGGTGTTGGCGCAGCTGGCAATTGCGCCGTTTCAGTCTCTGCTTCAGGGTCTGCCTGTGCAGATTCCTGCGCGGTCTGATATCCCAAGGGCCTGGGCGGTTCGCCGTTGGCGTATACCGCCAGCGGGATGCTTGCTTCGCCCCTGATGGGGAAGCTGAAGCCTTTTTCGTCCACCCAGAACATAGGGCTGTCATTTTCATACCAGGTTATAGCGGGGATGCGTTCACTTACTGCCACGTTCACTTCAGCCGGGAAAGCAACCGTTACCTGCGCGGAGTCAATATCTGGGAAAGCCGCAACGATTTTTGCGCGAATTTGCTCAGGGGTTACATCAATAATCTGTGCGCCCTCCAGGTCGACCGTGTCCAGAATTTCCTGCGCGGAAACGCGCACCGCGCCGCTGAGATTGATGGCAGAAACCTGAAAAGCAGGGGAGGAACTGACCATGTAGATACCGATGCCTGCCAGCATAGCCAGCAGGGCTGAGGCAATGCGCCAACTGAGCTTGACCACCGGCAGGGCAGGGATGCGAATTTCAGCGCCTGAGTTGTCCGTGGGCAGGTAGTACTTGCGGCGGCGCTGCGTATAGGCTGAGGAGTTGGGCCGCGCCATATTCAGGTCTGCGCGGCGGACCGTGACGCGCGCGGAACTTTCCGCATTCCGTTTGGAATACTTTTCCGGCTGCGGAATCGGTTTACGGCGCGGCGCTTCAATGCTGCGGCGCGCTCTCACCTGGTCCGCTCTGGTCAAATTTTCGTCACGGGGTGCCATCTTACTTCTTAATCCTCATACCTGCGTACAGTTTTGTCCTGATCGGCTTTGCGTTCCAATGCTAAAGCTATTAAGCGGTCTACGAGATCCGGATACTCCAGCCCGGAGGCTTTCCATAACTTTGGATACATGCTGATGCTGGTGAAGCCCGGCATGGTGTTGATTTCACTCAAGAAGAGTTCGCCCGAATGTTTATCCACCAGAAAGTCCACGCGCGAAAGCCCAGCGCCGTCCACCGCCCGGTAGGCACGCAAGGCGTATTCCTGGATTTTCCGGGTCAGCTTGGCGTCAAAAGGAGCAGGGATGATTGTTTCGGGGTCGCCGCTCAGATATTTGTCCTTGTAGGTGTAGAAGACATCTTCGGGGACAATTTCGCCGGGAACAGACACCAGCGGGTTGTCGTTGCCGAGCACGCTGATTTCAATTTCGCGCGCGTCAATTCCGCGCTCCACCAGCACGCGCCGGTCAAAGCGCGCAGCTTTCAGCAGCGCCACACGCAGCTCCTCACGTCTGCCTGCTTTGCTGATGCCCACGGAAGAGCCGAGGTTGGCGGGCTTGACGAACAGAGGATACGCGGAAACTGCTTCCGAGAGCGTGATAACCTCTTCGAGGTAATCAGTGATTTGACTGCGGCTGAACACCCGGTAAGGCAGCACAGGAATACCTGCACTCTGGGCCAGGTCCTTGCAGACCGCTTTATCCATGCAAGCCGCGGAAGCCAGCACGCCGGCGCCGACGTATGCAACGTTCAAAATCTCAAACAGACCCTGAATGGTGCCGTCCTCCCCGAAGGTACCGTGCAGAACCGGGAAAATAACATCCAATTCTGTGATGAGCTGCAGCTTGTCGCCCTGGTGCCGATACAGACCAACTTTTCCATCCGAGCTCAGCAGGCTGACCGCCTGCAGACTGCCAGTATCGCTGTTCTCGAAAGCGCTCAGTGCGTTCTCTCCGCTCAACCACTTACCTTCCAGCGTGATACCGATCTCGAACACGTTATATCTGGCTGGGTCCAACACCGAACGCACCGAGCGCGAGGATCGCAGTGAAACGGCATGTTCCCCAGAACGACCGCCAAAAACCAAACCGAGATTTATCTTATTCTGCATCATTAAAATCACCCATCAGTTCAATTTCCAGTTCCAACTGCACGCCAAATTTCTCTTTCACGGTTTTTTGAGCTGTGCGGATGAGCTTCAGGTATTCCTGCGCGCTGGAACTGCCGTCATTCACGATAAAATTCGCGTGCAGGCCGCTAAATTGGGCGTGTCCACCTGTAAATCCTTTCAATCCTGCTGCTTCGATCAACCTGCCGGCGTAATCACCGGGAGGGTTCTTGAAGGTCGAGCCGGTCGACGCGCCGGTGGGTTGGGTCGCCTGGCGTTTTTGGGACATGTCCATCAAGGTCTTCCAGGCGGCTTCGCGCGTGCTGCGTTCTGCCTTCAGCGTTGCCGAAAGGATCAACAGTTCCTTACGTTCCCGCTTCAGGATGCTGCTGCGGTAGGCAAACTGAAGATCGTCCGCTGTCAAAGTCTTTTCCCCTTCGTCCCGCAGGAGCGCCTGGATGGAGATCAGCGACCTGGCGATATCCGAGCCGAAAGCGCCGGCATTGCCGTAGACTGCGCCGCCCACCGAACCCGGCACGCTGCCAGCCCATTCCAGACCGGAAAGACCGCGCAGGGCGCTTTGGCGGGCGATGTTGCTGAGGTTCGCGCCGCTCTCGGCAAAGATGACGGGCGGTTCCTGCTGGGTATTGATACGGATGTTGTGGCAGTGGTTCAGCAGGATAATGCCGTTGTAACCGCTGTCGCTCACCAGAATATTGGAGCCGCTGCCGATGAGCTTGAAGGGCACATCCAGGCTCCATAAGGCATTCGCAGCGTCCCGCATTTCAGAGATTGTGTTGACCGAGACCAAACCAAGCGCGGGTCCGCCGACGCGGGAGGTGGTGTAATCCGCCATGCGCACGTTTTCCTGCAGCCGCGCGCCGAACAAAGCCTGAAGTTTACGCATCGGGATGTTCATGCGGCAGCCTCCCCGCTTTGCTTCAGGATGTTTTCACGCAGGCCTGCGCAGATTTGGGGTCCCTTACCGGCGGAAAGGAACACGACCACATCATTTCCGGTCAATTTCCGGCTGAGTTGGTCCACAATTTCCGCGAAGTCCGGGATGTAACTCGCTTTTCCCGGTAGCATGGCATCAACGATGGTCTGCGGGCTAAAGCCGTCGTCCAGCTCGCGCGCCGCGTAAATTTTGGTGATAATCACCGCGTCTGCCAGCTCCAGCGCCTGCGCAAATTCTTTTTGCAGGCTTTCCGTGCGGGTAAAGGTGTGCGGTTCCCACACCGCCCACAGCTTTTTGGTCGGGTAAAGTTCACGCGCGGCGCCCAGCGTGGCGCGCACCTGGGTGGGGTGGTGACCGTAGTCATTGATCAGAACCTCGCCGGCGCTTTCAAGCACGATATCAAAGCGGCGTTCAGTGCCGGCAAAAGCTGCCAGCGTTGGGGCGCAGTCCGCTGCGCTGCCGCCCAGAGCGTCCACGACCGTGAGCGCGGCCGCGGCGTTGGAAACATTGTGTTTTCCCGGCAGCCGAAGGGTAAAATTCCCCAGCGTTAGCGGTTGCTGGTGGGATTTGTAACTCCTTAGGGTGAAGTGCGAAGCGCTTCCGTCCCCGATATAATCCTCAATCCGATAATCGCAGCCTTCGTTAAAGCCGTAGGTGAGCAGTTCGATATCTGTGCGCAGGTCCGCCTTCAGCAGGCTGCGCACGCCCGGGTCGTCTGCGCACAGGATGGCTTTGCCGTTCGGGACGCAGCGGTTCAGAAAGTCCTTGAACGCGTCCTGATAATCCTGCGGGGTCGGGAAGCAATCCGGGTGGTCGTGTTCGATGTTGGTCACGATCGCGACCCGGGGCGTGAGCCCGAGGAACATGCGGTCGTACTCATCCGCTTCAATTACAAAGTGTCTGCCGACGTCCCAGCGGGCGTTAGTGCCGAGCTCTTTTATTTCCGCGCCAACAATAAAGCTGGGGTCGTACGCCAGCGCGTCCAACATGCAGATGAGCATAGCGGTGGTCGTAGTCTTGCCATGTGATCCAGCCACCGCGAGGATTTCTTTTCCCCAGGTGAGTTCAGAAAGGAATGCTTCCCGCTTGATGACGGGAATACCGGCAGCGCGGGCGGCAGTGACCTCGGGGTCGTCATCTTTGACCGCTGAGGAGCGCACAATCAGGTCAGCCCGCAGGGCAAGCTGCGGCTCGTGCCCAAGCACAACCTTAGCGCCGCGCTTGCTGACCATCTGGAAATAGGGCGAGGCGTTCAGGTCGGAGCCGCTCACCTGGTACCCTTTTTCAAGGAGCACCACGGCGATAGCCGACATGCCTGTTCCGCCAATCCCAATCAGGTGTACGCGTTTCATCAGACAAAGGCTCCTATCAACAGGAAAAACGCAATAACTACCGCGTAGTACAATGCCGGAACATGCATGTAGGTCGGGAACGCAGACGCAAGGATTTTCGCGGCGTTCTGTCCCATTTCAGTTGCCAGGTCGGGGGCAGTAATTGCCTTGAATGGGTATTGCGCTTCCGCCAAATAGAACCAGAGCGAGCTTATGAGGATGTAGCCGTTGATACCGCCCATCAGCGCACCGGCGAGCATATCCCGGAAGGGTCCGCGCTGAAAGCGTATGTTTTCGGCGAATCGGCGCAGGTTTGGGGTCTGGTATCCGGCGAAAGCGCAAAAAACAATCACAATAGTATTGATCCAAAAACGTTTGGAACCGCTGGTGTCGCCGAAAATGCGGGGAATGACCACTTCAATTGTGAACAGCGCCAGGATGCTGGAAGCGCAAACCACGATTTCTTTTCCGAAACCGCGCATCGCGCCTATCAGAACGAATAAGGCAACCAGTACGTAGAAGAGGACACTCAGGCTGATCATCGATAGGCTCCAGTCTTATGCTCCAGCCATTTCCATCAAAAGCTCCGAAATTGCCAGCGCGGCATTAGGGTTTGAAAGCGCGCGCATCGCAGCGCTCATTTGCGCCAGGCGTTCTTGGTCTTTCATCAGGTCAGTAATCATGCTGAGCAGGCTGGCTTTCAGGAATTTGTCTTCCAACAGCACAGCCGCGCCGCGTTCGACCAGATAGTCGGCATTTACCTTTTGGTACTTCCAGGCATAAGGGTAGGGGACCAAAACAGCCGGCAGCCCGAAGTAGGGGTACTCGCCCAGGATAGAAGCGCCAGCGCGGGAAACTACCAGGTCCGCGCAAGCCATGGCCGCGCCGACCTCGTGCAGGTATGGGAAGGCCTGGTAGCGGGGGCCAAGTTGACTGGTGCGCTTTTGGATTTCTTCCCAATCCAGGTGCCCGGTAAGGTGGATCACCTGATACTCGCGGACCAGTTCCCCGGCGATTTCCATGACCGCCTGGTTGATTGACCGCGCTCCGCTGCTGCCGCCCAGAAAGAGGATGGTCTTTAGTTGGGGGTCAAAGCCGAAATACGCCTGCCCTTCGGCTTTCGTCCATTTTTTTAGTTCTTCTCGTAACGGGTAACCTGTCACCGTGATTTTCTCCTGATGTTTAAAGTAGCTGCGCGAGTCTTCCACGCTGAGCGCAATGCGGCTGGCGAAGCGGGACAGCACTTTGAGCGCCAGCCCGGGTTCGATATCAGGAACGAAGAGTACGGAACGCCGCCGCAGGCCGGCCACCGCCATGGGGATGGCCACGTAGCCGCCTGTGAAGAACAGCACATCCGGGTTGAATTGCTTGAGCAGCCGGCGGGAACTGCAGTAACCTTTCGCGAGCTGCAGGAGGTTGCCGGGCAGCTTTCGGAGCGAGACTCCGTGCACGCCTGCGGCAGGTACGGCTTTGAAAGGGAGACCGGCGCGTTCCACCAATGCCTTCTCCATGCCGCCTTCACTGCCGACCCAGAGCAGTTCGTGCGCATCATTCCTGAGGGTTTCCGTAACGGTTAGCGCCGGATACACTCCGCCACCTGTCCCGCCCGCGCATATCAACAATCGCACTGGTCTGGCTCCTTTCCGCAGTTTCTTTTACTACGCCCCGCCTGGCAACGTTCATCACAATTCCAAGGGCGCCCATCGTCGCGAGCATGCTCGAGCCGCCCGCGCTGATAAGTGGAAGGGCATTACCCGTGAACGGGAACAAGCCCACAATAACGCTGACATTCATCAACGCCTCAATGCCAATCCAACTGGTCAGCCCGAAGCTGATAAGCGCGCCGAGCTGGTCGGGGGCGCGCCGGGCGATGACCAGACCGCGCCAAAGCAGCAGCACATACAGCGCCACCACCACGAACGCGCCAACCAGGCCGGTTTCCTCGGCAATCACCGCAAAGATGCTGTCGGTGTGCGGCAGGGGCAGGCCGGTGAACTTGGTGTCCGCTTCGCCGATGCCGACGCCGAACATGCCGCCTTTGATGATGGCCTCGTAGATACGCTGCACGTGGTAAGAGCTGCCGGTAAGGTCCTTGAGACCGCTCAGGTAGTCGCTGATGCGCGCCTGACCGGTACGGGAGACGGACACCACGAACGCGCCGATGCCGACGACGAAAACTACGAAAATCAGAAGCTTTTTCAAATCGCCGCCCGCCAGGAAGAAGAGCAGGATACCGAGCAGAACCACCGTGGCGGCCGCACTCAAATCCGGCTGCAGGACAATCATTCCGGCGGTGAGACCAACAATGGAGAGCAGCGGCAAGAGCCCGTCCCCGAAAAGGTTCATCGTATCCCGGTGTGAGGACAGCCAGAAGGAAAGGTAAAGGATAATGCCGAGTTTGGCGAACTCCGAGGGTTGGAAGGAACCTTCAAACAGCGCCCGGCTGGAATTGAAGCGCACGTCGTTGCGGATGAGCACAATCAGCAGCAGCACCAGGATGACACCCAGCGCCCAAAGCACGAAAGGCTTGTAAAAGTGATAATCGAGGAAACTTAAGCCCACCGCCGTCCCAATTCCGAGCAGCACCCACAAGATCTGGCGGGTAAACAGGTAGGTTGGTTCCTGGCCCATGCGTAAAGAGGCGTCCAGGCTGGTGGAGTAGACCATCAGCAGGCCGATCACCAGCAGACTGGCGACGATCAGCAGCAGCGGAACGTCGAACGGCAGTCTGGCGGCGCTGCTTCTGCGCGCAGCCGGTTTCACATATTCATTCGTCACAGCGCGTTCACCCATTGTCTGTAACTCTCTCCTCGTTCTTCAAAATCCTTAAAGGCGTCGTAGCTGGTGCCGCCCGGCGAAAGCAGGACGGTATCGCCTTCCTGTGCGAGTTCAGCGGCTTTCTGTACCGCTTCATACAGGTTTGCGCACTGCGTGATGGACTGCAGAGTCTCGCCCGCTCGGACGGTCCCGAGCGCTCTGCTGATCAAGTCCGCTGCTTCCCCGAATAGGACGGCATGCCGTACACGGCTGTGTACTTCCCCGGCCAATTTCTCCCAGGGCAGGTCTTTATCCCGACCGCCCAGCAGCAGCACTAGCGGACCCTGGAAGGACTGCAGCGCCGCAAGTGTGCGTTCCGGCGCAGTGGCAATCGAGTCGTTGTACCAGTCTGCTCCGCGTACGTTCCGCACGAATTCCAGCCGGTGCGGCACGCCGGTGAATTCTTCCACAGCGCTCTGGATGGCAGGCAAAGCCAGCGAAGCAGCCGCGGCGGCGGCGCAGGCTGCCAGCACGTTGCTGATATTGTGCTGACCGCGCAATTGGATCCAATCCACTGGGAACATTTTCAACTGCTGTCGGTCAATCTGCAGGTAGACCGAATCCCGGTGGATATAGGTCCCATTCTGGTTGCCTTCCGGACGGTTGAAGCCAAAACTAATTAAGTCGCTCTTCAACTGGGTGGCAAGCTCCCAGGACCCTGCGTCGTCGCGATTAAGGACGGCCACATCGCCCTGGTGTTGGTAATTCAGGATGCGGGCTTTCGCCGCGGCGTAAGCCTGCATGGTCCCGTGTCTGTCCAGATGGTTCGGGGTGATGTTCAGTACGACCGCCACTTGCGGGGAAACTGTCATGAGTTCAAGTTGGAAGCTGGAAAGCTCGAGGATCACCAGGTCATCCGCTTGCATTTCGGTGACATGCTCGATCAGCGGATTGCCAATATTTCCGCCGACCCAGGCATGCCGCGGGCTTTGCTTCATTTCGAAGAATTTGCGCGCCATCAAGCCCAGCAGGGCGGTCGTGGTGGTTTTTCCAGCCGAACCAGTGATGCCAACAACCATGGCGGGGCAAACTTCCATGAAAATCTGTGAGTCATTGGAAAGCTGGATGCGGCGCCGGACTGCTTCCTGAAGAAAGGGAATGGTGAGTGGAACCCCGCCCGAAACGCAGACCATGTCCGCGCCTTCCAGCAGTTCCAACGGGTGCGAGCCCAGGCAGAGCTCCACGCCGGCATCTTTCAGCGTCAACGCTTCCGCAGAGAGAGCTTCTGGACCGTGTAAATCCGTGAGGACCACACGCGCGCCCTGATCCGCGAGGAAACGTGAGAGCGCTGTGCCCTGCCGGGCGGCTCCGAGAATAATGACTTTTTTGTCAGTCCAGTTTTTCATAATTATCCTAAAAAGGTCAGGGCAAAGCCGAGCATTGCTCCGATAAAGCCAATTAACCAGAAACGAATCACAATCTGATTCTCCTGCCAGCCCAGCATCTCAAAATGGTGGTGGATGGGAGCCTTTTTGAACACCCGTTTGCCGTGGGTCAGCTTGAAGTAAGACACCTGAATAATGACGCTAAGCAATTCGGACACAGGAATGATGGCGATGAGTGGGAGGAAAAGCCAACGCCCGGTCATCAGCGCTACCACCGCCAGCATCGCGCCCAAGGCTTGCGAGCCGGTGTCGCCCATCATCAGTTCCGCTGGCTTTGCGTTGAACCACAGAAAGCCAGCCAGCGCGCCGACGATGCAGAAGCAGAAGCGCGCGAGGTAAACCTGACCCTGGAAGATGGCGATGATGCCGTAGGCGCCGAACATGGTCATGCAAATCATGCTGGCCAGCCCATCAATGCCGTCGGTGAAGTTCACCGCGTTCGCCATGGCGACGATGATGAACGCCGCAATCGGCAGATACCACCAGCCGAGGTTGAGCGGGACCTCTGAGGTCGGCCAGTACAGGTTGGGAACAATCAGCAGTTCTTTCAAGCTGTACGCAATCGCGATTGCCACGAGCGTCTGCAGGGTGAATTTGGTGCGCGCGCTCATGCCCAAACCGCGGCGGGGACCGCGGATGCCTTCCCAGTCATCCACCGCGCCGATCAGCGCGAACAACCATAAGGTGGCCAGCGGAACGAATATCGAGGAACCGAACAACCGCGACCCGAAAAGCGAAACCGCGTTCAGGATCACCGTGAGAATAGTGATGGGAATGAGGAACATTAAACCGCCCATCGTGGGCGTGTTCATTTTTGCCAGGTGCGATTCCGGCACATCCATGCTGATAATCTTGCCGATTTTCAGGTGCTTTAACAGCCGGATGAACGGAGATCCCCATATTACCGTGAGCAAAAAGCTGAAACCACTGATGGCTATTGCCAGGGAAGATCCGCTCATCAGGAAATTACCTCCAGACTTGCCACAATCAGGTCCATGCGCATCGCGTGCGAGCCCTTTATCAAGGCAATATCTTTTTCTTTCAGCGTCTCCTGCAGATACAGAGCCGCGCTGTTCTGGTCCGCAAACCAGTGAATTTTATCCGCCGAAAAACCGCTTTCAAGCGCGGCTGCTTGCGTTTGCAGGCTGCGCTGACCGACCAGGACGATCTCATCCGCAACCTGGGCGGCGCGGATGCCGACCCGCTGGTGCCCGTCTTCCTCGTACTGTCCAAGTTCGAGCATATCGCCGAGCACGGCGACTTTTCGTCCGGTCAAGTCGTCCAGCAAATTCAGCGCTGCGAGGGTTGAATCCGGGGAGGCGTTGTAGGTGTCATCGATCAGCAGCGCGCCGGAAGCGGTTTTGGTGGTGGCGATACGCAGTTGGAGATTGCTGGTTTTCAGCGCGTAGAAAATCCAATCCCACGAGAAACCGAGGCTGAGCGCAGCAGCGGCGGAACGCAGCATGGTGTAAACCGAATGCCGGCCGATAAGCGGGGCGGTCACGTAAAACTCCTCGTCCTTATAATGGATGCGGCAGCGGATGCCTTCCAGGCCCATGCTTTCAATCTCGTCAGCCCAGAGGTCTGCCTGCGGGCACAAGCCGTAGGTAAAGACGCGCGCGGAAGTCTTGGCAGCCATCGCCAACACGCGTTCGTCGTCGTAGTTCAGGATGGCCACGCCCTCGGGGGCGGGCGGGAGGGCTTGCACCAGCTCGGATTTGCCTTCCGCGATGACCTCAATGGAGCCGGCGCGTTCAGCGTGCACGGTACCGATGTTCGTCACAATGCCAATCTGCGGGCGGGCGATTTCGCACAGAAGTTTAATTTCACCCGGGATGTAGAAGCCCATTTCCAGCACCGCGACCTCATGCTCCTGCGTGAGCTTGAGCAGGGAAAGCGGCAGGCCAATTTCGTTGTTCAAGTTGCCCGGATTTTTAAGCGTCACCAGGCGCTTGGAGAGCACGTTGGCGGTCAGTTCCTTTGTGGAAGACTTACCGACGCTGCCCGTAATTCCGATGACTTTGATATCGAACTGGTTGCGCCAGTAGGCTGCCAACTTTTGCAGGGCAAGCAGGGAATTGTCGGTCAGCAGGCTGAAAGGTGGAGCGCCCGGAATTTGAGGTTCAGCGGCGCTCAGGTCGACGACAGGGTAGGCGCTTGCGATCGGATGGTCAAGGATTGCCAGGCTGGCGCCTTTGGCAAAAGCATCGTCTACGTAGAGGTGCCCATCCGTACGTTCCCCGCGCAGCGCGAAGAAAAGACCGCCTTCACTCATTGCACGCGAGTCGATAAAAGCCTCCGGCAACTTGAAATCAAGCTCCCCGACACCATGCCCGAGCAGGGCTTTAAGTACATGTTGAAAGCTCAGCATCTTATTTGTCCTCCGCTGAAGCTTGCAAACGGATCTGGTCAGGCGGAATGTCCATCAGAACCACCAGGTTTTGCACAACTTTAGAGAAGACCGGAGCCGCGACTTCCGAGCCCCAGATGCTGATGGTGGGTTTCTCCAGCCAGACGTAGACCAGGAATTTGGGGTCCTCAGCTGGGCCCCAGCCCACAAAGGAGGTGTTTGTGACCGAGCTGGTGTAGCCAAAGGGGGTTGGAATTTCCGCGGTACCGGTCTTGCCGGCGACGGTATAACCTTCGACCAGAGCTATAGAAGATTCTTCCTCGAGGGAAGTAACCAGCATACGGGTCAGCGTTTCCGCGGTTTCCGCCTTGATGGGGTTTCCGACGATTACCGGATTAATTTCGTACTGGTGTCCGTCAATCACGATGGCTTTGACGATGTGCGGAGCCATCATGCGGCCTTCGTTGGCCACCGCGCCGATTGCCATCGCCATTTGGATGGGCGTCACAGAAATACCCTGACCGAATGAGTTGGTTGCCAGGTCCACTTCGTACCACTGATTGTCACCGGGCAGCTTGAGAGGCCAGTGCGATTCGCCGCCCAGGTCAATGCCGGTGTTGCGGTCAAAGCCGAAATTCTTCAGGTAGGTATAGAAGCGGTCTGCGCCAAGCTGCATGGCAATCCAGGACAAACATACGTTTAAGGAGTGCTGCATGCAGCCGGTCATGTCCTGGTCGCCCCAGGCGCCGTAGTTCCAGTTAGTAATGGTGGTACCCCCGACCATGATGGAGCCGGTATCGGTAAAGACTGTCTCGGGCTTTACGGCGCCGGCATCCAGGGCGGATGCCATCGTGAGGACTTTGAAAACCGAACCCGGCTCGTAAGTCTCGCTGACAGGACGGTTGAAGGGGGTGTTGCCAGTGAATACCTCTCCCTGAGTCCAATAGTAATTAGGATCCATTCTGGGGGTGGTCGCCATAGCGATGATGCTGCCGTCTTCGGGGTTGTATACCAGGATGGTGCCGGATTCAGCGCCGGACCACTCAATTGCTTCAGCAAGCTGCTGCTCCACCATCGCTTGAATTTCCCGGTCAAAGGTGAGCACAAGACTTGCGCCTGGCGGGATATCATCGCCCGAAGTGATTTTTTGAGGATCGAAGGGGGTGTACACTTGTTTCGGCGTGCCAGCCAGCAAGTCATTATAAGATTCTTCCACGCCGTAATAACCTCGTCCGTCCACGCGGTCCAGGAAGGAATAAAAACCAAGCATGTTTGCGCCCATATCGCCTTCGGGGTAACTGCGCTTGTTATAAGGCGTCCAAATCAGTCCCTCAAGGCTCGGTCGGGTTTCATTTCTTCCGATTGTGCGGTTTTTGTAATCTTCTTCGATGAGTTCAAGCTGGGCAATTTTTTCCTTGTCCACGAATGAATCAAGCACAATGTAAAGTTTTTCATCATCAATTGCTTCGGTCTTGGCATAAACCAGGGTGGTGCTGTAGTCCAAGCCAAGCACATTGCTTACCACCGAGGCGATAGTTTCCGGTTGCGCAATGCTGCGCAGGTCCAGCCCTACTTCGTAGACGGTTTCGTTGCCTGCCAGCAGGTGGCCTTGCGCGTCGTAGATGCTGCCGCGTTCGGGATAAATGGTTTGGGTGACTCCCACCAGCTTCTTGCTGCTCTCGAGAATGGTCTGCGCGGCCGGGATGTTCTGGATGCTGACCATCCGCACGCCAACGCCGCCAGCGACCAGCACGAAAACCACCAGAATTAAAATGTAGCGCGACCAGGACATGTTGTTCACGGCTGCGCCTCCAGGGAGCCTTGCGCGGTGCCCGGCAAGTTGGACAGTGTGTCAGCCAACCAATCCCAAAGGGACGCCGTGAATTCGGGCAAAATCGAAGGGCTGGGGATGTTATCCACGGTGGGCGCCGGGGCTAGCGAAAAGCTTTCCGGACTGTAACCCGGAACTTCCAGGTAAATCGCTTGAGCCGGGTCGCGCTGCACCATGTTGAGGGCTGCGGCGCGTTCGCTCATGACCCGGGCTGATGAGGCGTAGGCAAGCTGAGAGGCAAGGTCATTGATCTGAAGTTCCAATGCGCTTACCTGATATTCCAGGCTCTGAATTCTGCGTCCGGTTATGGCGGCTTTGCCGCTGAGAGAGAGATACACGCCCGCTATCACCGCGATGCTCATGAGGATTAACAGAAAAATGCCAATCCACTGGAGCTGCATTCGCCAGGGGGCTTGTCTGTAGGCTTGGATGATGTTCTTAGTTTTCATGTTCATTTGGCTGCAAATTCTATGCCATTTTCGTTAACTTTTCTGCCACTCTCAGTTTCGCGCTGCGCGCGCGGGGGTTTTCTTTTTTTTCCTGTTCTCCGGCTTCAATCGGATGCGGGGTTATGATTCTGATGCTCGCGCGGTGCCCGCAGGTACAAATTGGCTGCTCAGGCGGGCAGATGCAGTCCCGGCTTTCCCGCTGAAAGGTCTGCTTGATGATGCGATCTTCAAGGGAATGGAAGGCGATGACTGCGATCCGGGCGTTTGGCTGTAAAAGTGCGATGAGCTGCGGAATCGCTTCCGCGATAACTTCCAGTTCGTCATTCACTGCGATCCGCAGCGCTTGAAAGGTTCTGGTGGCAGGATCCTGCGCTTCTTTGGTTCTGCCCAAAGCCGATCTCACCACGTCTGCCAGTTCTGTCGTGCTATGCAGCGGTCGCGCCTGCACAATTTTCCTGGCGATACGGCGGGAGAAACGCTCCTCTCCATATTTCCAGAGGATGTCTGCCAGTTCCCTTTCCTCCAGGCGGTTCACCAGGTCCGCTGCGCTTGGTCCGCTGGTCGGGTCAAAGCGCATGTCCAGCGGTCCTTCCTGCCGGAAAGAGAAGCCGCGATCGGCTTCGTCCAGCTGCATGGAGGACACACCCAAATCCAGGAGGATGCCGTCCACCGCTTCCCAGCCGAGTTCCTGAAGGAAGTCGCGACTGTGCAGGTAGCTGCCCTGGCGGACAATCGCGCGTTCGCCGTAAACTTCCAGGCGGGCGCTGGTCAGCGCAACCGCGCGGGGGTCCAGGTCAAGGGCGAGCACTCTGCCAGCGGGAGCACTGGCCTCCAGGATGCCGTTGGAATGGCCGCCAGCGCCGGCTGTGCAGTCCAGGTACAGCCCTGAACTAAAGGGTGCAAGCAGACTTATGGTTTCTTGGTAAAGTACAGAACGGTGGTGGGGTATTTCCCCCGTTCCCCCGCTCATCAACGACCTCTGGTCGAGATGTTATAGGCTGCCCATCGGCTGCTATTGTCATCGCCGCCGTTTTTCTGTTTTTCCAGCTCCCAAACTTCCATCGCCCAGATTTCTACGTTGTCGCCATTGCCGAAAAGTTTGCAGCCAGAAGTAATTTGCGCAGCTTCCCGCAGGAAGGCTGGCAAGAGGATGCGGCCGGCTGAGTCATAGCTGAGTTCGACGGTGTTGGAAAAGAACATGCGGCGCAGGGCGCGGGACTCGGGGTCAGTTACAGAAAGCTCGTTAATATTCTCCGCCATGCGTTCGTAAACAGCCCGGGGATATGCGATAAGATTGGAGTCGAAGCCCTTGGTCACAAAGAGACCCTCCGGCGCTTGCTCACGGAAGTTGGAGGGGACAGTGAGTCTGCCTTTCGCGTCAATGTTGTGATCAAACTGACCTACGAACATAAGTTCTAATTCCTTTTTAATCGCGAAACGCTGGGCAAGTTCCAGCGCTTTAAATGACACTTTGTGACACTTTATGACATTACTTCCCACATTATAGATGCTTTTATGGGAAAATGCAAGGGTTTTGGCATGCAAATTGCAAATATTTTAAGATTTCACGGCTCAGGAATGGAATCCGGCGCTTTATTCCCACTTTCTAATGATTGCGCACCAGATTTACAGCCTGGGAAGACAGTTTGCTGCCGGCCAGCTTTCTTTTTTGGGTTTGTTTTTGATATATAATGAAGTCTAATGACACCGCCCGGAATCCTTAACGACCGTTATCAACTTGTCGAGAGCCTTGGCACAGGGGGCATGGCGCTCGTTTATAAAGCCAAGGACCTGATGCTTGAACGCTTTGTGGCGGTAAAGGTTCTGCGCGAGGATTTTTCCGTGGACGCCGCCTTCCGGGAGCGCTTCCGTCAGGAAGCCAAAGCGGCAGCCAATCTTTCCCATCCCAACATCGTCACCGTGCACGATTTCGGCTTAGACCAACGGCATCTATTTATCGTGATGGAATTTGTGCCTGGAACGGATCTGAAATCCCGCATTCATGAAAAAGGCCGCTTCGAGGTCCAGGAAGCACTGGACTTGATGGTCCAGGCATGCCAGGGGGTTGGCTACGCCCACCGCGCTGGCCTGGTCCACTGCGATATAAAACCTCATAATTTGCTCGTCAGCCCGGACGGCCGCCTGAAAGTGACCGATTTTGGCATCGCGCGGGCGCTGGCGACCATTTCGCCGGAGGAGCGCAGCGATGTGGTGTGGGGGTCTCCGCTTTACTTTTCCCCGGAGCAGGCTGCGGGTTTGCCGCCTTCTCCTGCTTCGGATGTCTATTCGCTGGGCGTGATTTTATACGAAATGCTAACCGGTCAGCTCCCGTTTAATTCCCCGGACGCCACGGAGTTGGCACGGATGCACCGCGAAGTGCAGCCTGTGCCGCTGCGCGCGCTCAACCCCGGCGTCCCTAAAGCGCTGGAAGATATCATTATGAAAGTGCTCTCAAAGGAGCCTGCTGCCCGTTACCGCACTGCCGACCAATTAGGACGCTTGCTGGCGGGCTTGCAAACAATTAAGGATGCCAGCACGCGGCCGCAGCCTGTGATTGCCCCAAGCGCGTCTACGGTCCCCGTTCAAGCGGCAGCCCCTGAGCATGCACCCGCGCCAACCGCGACTTCCGTTTACCCGCCTCCCCCGGTTGCTTTTGACACAGAAACGCCCGAAAAGAAAAGCCCGGATTGGGGTACGCTGCTTTTATGGCTGGTGGCTGGCGCTGCGATGTTTGGTTTGATTCCCTTCTGGCTGTACGTTTACCTGACCCTGAGACCGTGAGGTTCCGCATGCACGCGACCATCTCCCCTTCCATCCTCTCCGCCAACCTTGCCAACCTCATCCATGATCTGCGTGAGTGTGAGAGCGCCGGAGCCGATAAAATCCACATTGACGTGATGGACGGACGCTTCGTCCCCAACATTACCTTTGGACCGGTGATTGTCAAAGCCTGTAAAAAAGCTACCTCGCTGCCCCTGGACGTGCACCTGATGATCGTGGAGCCGGAAAAACACCTGGAAGCATTTGTGGAAGCGGGGGCGGACGCCATCACTGTGCACTATGAAACCTGCCCGCACATCCACCGCACCTTGCAGCGCATTCGCGATTTGGGCGCCGCACCGGGCATCACCTTTAACCCGGCCACGCCGGTGGAGGGTTTGCGCTACCTGGCGGGAATGTTTGACCTGGTCTTGATCATGTCGGTCAATCCCGGGTTTGGCGGGCAGAAATTTATCCCCTCAGCGCTGACAAAGATTCGCGATACGCGCCAATTGCTGCAGGAGATTGGCTCAGACGCGGTCATTCAGGTGGACGGCGGCATCGACGCGCAAACGATTGCGGCGGTTTACGAGGCTGGCGGCAGGGATTTTGTGGCAGGGACGGCGATATTTGGGAACCCAGGTGGCATCAGCGCGGGGATTGCCAGCCTGAGGCAGGCACTGGTTAAATGAAAAAAAGCCGCTTTAGCGACTTTTTATCAGATTGCGTGTTAATTAATTATATGCTTTGGTCAGGGTCTTTATACAGCGCGCACAGAGAACTTTGCGAACTTTCTTGCCGTTTTCAAACACTGTGATCCGCTGCAGGTTCGGGCGGAACTCGCGCCGTGTCGCGACAAGAGAGTGGCTGCGATTATGACCGAAACTGGTTGATTTACCACAGTGATCGCACTTTGCCATCTCGATTTCCTTTCATACAGTATAATGTCGAGGTTGGGTGGGATTGACCGACCCAAGCAAGGGTTTATAATATCACATATCAAAATAAGAATCAAGGCGAAAACAGAGAAGAGAGACAAGAAAACATGACAAGTCAGCAGAATCCATTAGGACGAATTTACATTCTCCCTCAGGCGATAAAATCTGTTGCCCGGCACGCCGCTCTGCAGTCTTATGGGGTGATCAGTTTAGCCCCAGCCAATGTGATTGAAGCTGCCGGTCAACTTTTACGTAAAAACAATTCTTATGGAGTCAACGTCACTGCGGACAGCGAAGGCTTGTACCTGGACATTAACCTGGTGATTGAATACGGTTTGCGCATCAAGACCGTAACCGATTCAGTGGCGGAAGCTGTGAAATACAATGTCGAAAAAACGATGGGCATCCCTGTGAACCGGGTGAACGTGCACGTCCGCGGCTTAAGAATTAGCAATCCGGATTAGGTATTATCAATAAATTATTATCGAGGTCTTATGAATGGAAAGTCGATAGCCATTCTATCTGAGGCTGAACGGCACCGCCTGGTTCAGTCCCCTTTGGATGGCGAAGGATTAAAATTATTATTTGAAGCCGGTCTCATCTGGCTGACAACCAACCAGCAGTACGTTAATTCCCTCAACGTTTTCCCGGTCCCCGACGGCGACACCGGCACGAACATGGTGTTGACGATGCAGGCAGCTTTTGCTGAAGCCGAATCCAAGACGACCAAGAATGTGGGCGAGATGGCGCATACTTTTGCGCAGGGCGCGCTGATGGGCGCGCGCGGTAATTCCGGCGTTATCCTATCCCAAATCTGGCGCGGATTTTCACGCGCGCTGGACCATTATGACACTATGGACAGCGCCCTGTTCGTCCGCGCGCTGCAGGAAGCCCGCAACACAGCCTATAAAGGCGTTGTGCGTCCGGTGGAAGGTACCATCCTTACGGTTATCAAAGACATCACCGCGGCGGTGGAGACTGGCACAGTTAGCGAGACCAAGCTGAGCGACTTGCTGGTCACCATCGTTAAGGCCGGCGATGAGAGCGTGAAGCACACCCCCGAACTGTTGCCAATTTTGAAACAGGCCGGGGTGGTTGACTCCGGCGGCACCGGGTTGTTTTACATTTTCGAGGGCATGCTGCGCCTGCTGCAAGGGCAGCCGCTGGATGTTTCCACCGCGGTGGTGAAGCCCTTATCCGAATTGGAGCTTGCTAACACGCTTGAAACGGTTGAAGAAGGGCAGGACTACGAGGTCGTAATCGATTTTGCCCCGCATTCGCAGTTCTCGCTTGAGAGCTATTACACCGGCCTGAGCGAAATCGGCACGAGCATCCAGGTAGGCGAAGGAGACGGAATCTACCGTATGCACATCCACGTCCCGCTGGACAAGCGCTATGAACCGATCGCGTACACAGAAGGTTTAGGCATCGTCAAGAAAATCGCGATGGAAAACCTGCAGGACCAGATGAATTCCAAGAAAGAAGAAAGTGCTAAGATAAAATTCGCTCCTGTGGAGCCCGGGCAGGTGGCGGTGGTGGCGGTTTCTCCCGGGGAAGGCCTGACCCGCATTTTTGCCAGCCTTGGCGCCGCGGCGGTTGTTTCTGGCGGACAAACCATGAACCCGAGCGTGAAAGAAATTGTGGCCGCGTTTGAGAATCTTCCTACCGATAAGATTATCATTCTGCCGAACAATAAGAATATCATCCTGGCAGCTCAGAACGCAGCCAAGGTAAGCGTGAAACAAATCGCGGTAATCCCCACGCGCAACGCGCCGCAGGGTTTTGCCGCTATGCTGCGCTTGCTTCCAGAAGGAACGCTGGCGGAAAACGAAGAATCCATGAAAGAAGCGATCACCGAAGTGCACACGGGTGAAATTACCACCGCGACCCGCGATGTGACTATTGACGATGTGCATGTCGAGAAGAACAGCGTGATTGCCTTGCTGGACGGCAAGCTTATCATTTCCACGCATTCGATTGATGACGCGCTTTTCCAACTGCTTAGCGCCGCGAAGGTAGAAGAGTTCGAACGGATTACGTTGTTCTATGGCGAAGACATGACCCTTCCGCGGGTTAATCAGATGGTGGATAAGATCCGCGAAAAATATCCCCAGCATGAAGTGGAAGTGCACGACGGCGGTCAGCCGTATTATCAGCTTATCGTGGCGATTGAGTAAACGATTGGTGTTTCTGAAGAAGCCGGCAAACGTAAGCCGGTTTCTTTTTTGTTTTTCCTGGCAATCCGAAATCAATTGAAGTTGTCAGATCTGGGAGTTTTACGATATTTCCCAAGTCTGCCGTGGTCGCTGCGATACCCTAACGGGCACAGGTCGAAGCCTGGCAGTCTGCCTTTGAGCCAGGAAACTACACCACTTGATCAAAGAAAGCGCTCTAAAATAAGTTTTTTCCTCCCTGGTCTTGTGCGGATGACACGCATAACCTCAAGACGCTCCCAACTCGAAAAAGCTTGGTTATGAAAAAAGATTTTTATGTGACCATAGGTAATGAAAAGGCAGATTGCCGCGCTGTTTTGCCAATAAAGTTATTGGCTATCAGCGAATCTGATATCGCAAAACGGCTCGCAAAGACAAAATTCACCTACGATAGCCTTGTACCAAAAAGATTTCTCAAAGGTAAATCACAACAATCCCAGGTCTAATAACTGACTTAATGACCCGGGAATCCAGGTCTCGGGATTTAGCAAGTTGCAAGCAGACGGCTTTAGCTTCAGATAAGTTGTTGCGAAGTCCCGATGATAATCGGGTATGATTATTCTCAGCTATGGCGAGTATCAGCGAAAAATACGCAAAAATATTCCGTTTGGAAGCCGCAAAGGGTTACCAGAACAAAGCTGTCATGGGCGGCTTGCAGCGCCTGACTGCCGCCTGGATCTCAGATGCACGCGAAGCGGGGCTGCCGGAAAAGCTGGTTGCTGATGTTGCCAGTATGCTGGGAAGTTATCACGAGCAAAGCGCGGCCGCTCGCCGGCAAACGCTCATGGAGATTAGCAGCCTGCTGCAACTCCCCGGTATGCGCGAACTTCCCCCACCGCCCGCGGAAGTAATCGCTGCCGCGCCGGCTGCCGTAGAACAATCCGGACAAAAGACCAAGACTGCCAAGAAAACTGAAAACCAGGCTTCCCGCAAGCTGAGCAGCGCGGCGCTACCGGACGCAGGCAGCTCCGGTCTGCACGCGCCGGTTACAAAAATCCGGGGGATAGGCGAAAAGCAAGCCAAAAACCTGGAAAAGCTGAACGTATTTACTATCAAGGATCTGCTCTATCTTTTCCCACGCCGTTATGACGATTATTCGCAGCTGAAATCCATTCAGCAGCTGCGCTATGGCGAGGAAGTGACCATTCTCGCGAAAGTCGTGGACATGAAGTCCCAGCGCACTGGCAGGGGCAAGCTTATCAGCGAAGTGATTGTTTCGGATGCCACAGGCATGCTGCGGCTGATTTGGTTTAACAATGCCTATCTTGAGCGCAATTTAAAGGTGGGTATGTTCATCACTATTTCAGGCAAGGTGGAAGCCAGCAGCGGCAGGCTGGCGATGTTCCATCCGGATTATGAATCAGTTGACCAGCAGCAGCTGAATACCAACCGGATTGTGCCGGTTTACCCCCTCAGCAGGCAGATTACCCAGCGCTGGCTGCGCAAGACGCAGTTTAACGTGGTGAAATTCTGGGCCGAGCGGGTGCCGGAATTCTTGCCCGACGCGGTGCGCGAAAGCGCGCAGCTCGTACCGCTTCAGGAAGCTCTGATCCAGATTCATTTCCCGGATACTGAGGAGCTTCTGCACTCCGCCCAGCGGCGCTTTGCGTTTGACGAAATTTTCCTGCTGCAGTTGGGGGTCATCCGCCAAAAACGCCAATGGCAGGGCTTGACTGGCACGGCTTTTTCCGTGAGCGAGGCGTGGCTGGCGGAACGCTTGCGCGGGCTGCCTTACGCGCTCACGAAAGCGCAGGTGAAAGCAGTGGCTGAAATCCGCAAGGACGTCAGCAGCCCGCACCCGATGAACCGTTTGCTGCAAGGCGACGTTGGTTCCGGAAAGACTATTGTCGCGGTGATTGGAATGTCCATTGTGATCGAGGGGGGAGCTCAGGCGGCATTAATGGCCCCGACCGGCATCCTGGCGGAACAGCACTACCGCACTATCCTGCGCTTGCTTTCCGAAGGCGGGGCGCAGCAAGCCGCATTCCTGGCGCCTGAAGAGATACGCCTGCTCACCGGCGATACGGGCACTGCAGACCGTCGCGAGATTCTGAAAGGTCTGCAATCTGGCGCTGTAAAGCTGTTGGTAGGCACGCACGCGCTGATTGAGGACCCGGTCAGCTTTCGGAACCTGCAGATGGTTGTCGTGGATGAGCAGCACCGCTTTGGGGTACAGCAGCGCGCCGCCCTGCGCGCGAAAGGGGAGAACCCACATTTGTTGGTGATGACCGCTACGCCCATCCCGCGCTCGCTGCAATTGACGGTCTTTGGTGATTTGGACGTGAGCGTGATGGACGAAATGCCTGCTGGCAGGCTGCCGATACAGACCCGGATTATCTACCCGTATGAAAGGCATAGGGTCTACGAGCTGATTGAGGAACAGGTGCAAGCCGGGCATCAAGCGTTTATCATCTACCCGCTGGTGGAAAAGGGCGAAAACGAAGACGTCAAGGCAGCGGTGGAAGAACAGCGGCGCCTGCAGGCAGAGGCTTTCCCCCACTTGAAGGTTGGTCTGGTGCACGGCAGAATGAAGCCGGTGGACAAGGACGCGGTGATGCTTGCATTCCGCAACAAGGAATATGACATCCTGGTCTCTACTTCCGTGGTGGAAGTGGGCGTGGACATCCCAAACGCGACGATGATGGTTATTGAGGGAGCGAACCGCTTCGGTCTGGCGCAGCTGCACCAATTCCGAGGCCGGGTCGGGCGGGGAGACGCGCAGTCGTTCTGCATCCTGATTCCTGACAGCGACAGCGCCGCGGAAAACGAACGCCTGACCGTGATGACCCAGACCAATGACGGCTTTGTGCTGGCGGAAAAAGATCTCCAACAGCGCGGTCCGGGCGACTTTTTGGGAACCAGGCAGGCTGGCTTTGTGGATTTGAAGATGGCAAACCTGGCGGACGTGCGCCTGATCCAGAAAGCCCGCGCGATCGCGGAACAAGTGTTGGAGAAAGACCCGGACTTGGAAGCTGATGAAAACCAGGCGCTGAGACGCGCTGTAGAGAATTTTTGGCCGTCCGCGGACGGCAATGGAGACGTAAGCTGATGACCAAAATATTATTCCCCGGGACTTTTGACCCCATCCACTACGGGCACATTGACATCGCCAGGCGCGCAGCGCGCCTGTTTGACGAGGTGGTCGTGGCGGTTTATGACAAACCGATCAAGTCGCTCCTGTTCAGCCCTGAAGAGCGCATCGGGCTGGTGAGGCGGGCGTTTGAAGGGCTGCCAAACGTGAGCGTGACCGGTTACCAGGTGCTGACTGTCACTTTTGCCCGGCAGATTGGCGCGCAGGCAATCGTGCGGGGACTGCGCGTTTTTTCGGATTTTGAGTATGAATTCAGAATGGCGCTGGCTAACAAGCGGCTCGAACCGGATATTGATGTCATCGCGCTCATCACAACGGAGCAAAACACCTTTCTGTCTTCAAGCACTGTCAAAGAAATTGCTTCGCTGGAGGGCGATGTTTCCAGCATGGTGCCGGATTTTGTGCAGGCGGCGCTGCAGGAGAAGTTTTCACAGCTGGGGCACAATCAGACCCTGGTACCTGGCACTTCGCTCAAGGACTGAACTCCAACGGAATTGAGCGTGCGGAATTTCACAGGAGGCAAAATCAATAAAAGCTTGCACCCGTCGAAATCCAGAAACGTTTGCGCATATACAGTCAATTAATGATAAACTGAATTAATTCGCATTTATCAGCATACACGGAGACAGACATGGATATCCTTCATCTGGTAGACCGCCTGGAAGAATTGTTCAATAACAGCAGACCTATTCCGCTGAGCAGGAGCGTCGTTGTGGATGAGAATGCCTTCATGGACATCATCGACCAAATGCGCATATCCATCCCCGACGACATCAAGAAGTCTCAGCAGATTATCGCCCAGAAGGATCGCATCCTGGCGCAGGCGCAGGAAGAAGCCAACCGCACTCTGGCGCTGGCGCGCGAGAAAAGCGAAAAGATGATTGAGAAAAGCGACGTCTATCTGGCTGCGCAGGCAAAAGCAGACCAAATCACTGAGCAAGCCCGCCGGGAAGCCAGCCAAACCCAATTGGATGCTGACCGCTACGTGGTGGAAACCTTAACGAAGCTTGAAGCTGAAATGAATCGCATTCTGGCGCAGGTGCGCAACGGGATTAAAACACTTCAGGCGGAGGATCAGATCACTCCGCCTGAGGAAATTGACTGAGAGATTATTGTTATGCTTGCGGCGCGTCTTGCTGGTCAGACGCGCCTTTTTTCTTATTTGCACGGGACGATGCAGCGCGAGGTTTGCGGTTGATGGGTTTGTCCGCTAGCGCGGCTGCCAGGACTTCGTCCATATGCTCCACAAAGACTATGTTTACATTACTCAGCACCTGAGGGGGCACCTCACGCAAGTCTTTTTCGTTCTTGCGGGGCAGCAGGATTGTGCTGATACCGGAGCGGTTGGCTGCCAGCACTTTTTCCCGGACGCCGCCGACTGGCAGCACCCTCCCTCTCAGGGTAATTTCCCCGGTCATAGCCACGTCGTGCCGGACTGGCACGCCCAGGACAGCTGAGGTGAGGGCGGTAGCCAGGGTGATACCCGCGCTGGGACCGTCCTTGGGGATGGAGCCCTCCGGGACGTGTATATGAATGTCCATATCCTCAAAAAAGTCTGTCGGGATCTGGAATGTTTCCTGTTTGGATTTGAGGTAGGAGAGCGCGGCTTGTGCGGACTCCTGCATGATTTCACCGATCTGCCCGGTCATTTGCAGGTTGCCTTTGCCCTCCATGACAAGAACTTCCACCGGCATGATCTCGCCCCCGTTTTCAGTCCATGCAATCGCGGTTGCCATGCCGATTTCGTCATTTTGTTCCGCCAAAGCCGGGAAGAATTCCGGCGGACCAAGCAATTCCGCCACAAGATCCGCGCTGATCTCCGCCGGCAAGGGTTTACCTTCAGATTTCATCCGGGCGATCTTGCGCAGCACGGACCCAATCTCGCGCTCCAGGTTGCGGACGCCAGCCTCATAGGTATAGCCTTCCACCAGGGTTTTCAATGCTTCGGGCAAAAAGAGAATTTTTTCATTCTCAAGGCCAGTTTCCTCCATCTGCTTCGGGATGAGGAATTGGTTGGCTATGGCGACTTTTTCCTCCAGGATGTATCCCGGAAACTCGATTAATTCCATGCGGTCCAACAGCGCGGGCGGGATGCTTGCGACAGTATTTGCCGTGGTGATGAAGAGCACTTTCGAAAGATCGTAGGCTACCTCAATATAGTGGTCAGAAAACGCAAAATTCTGCTCCGGGTCAAGGACTTCCAAAAGGGCGGCGGATGGATCCCCCTGAAAATCAGCGCCGAGCTTATCAATTTCATCCAGCATGAAAACCGGATTAATTGTCTTAGCTTTGCGCATAGTCTGCAAAATTCGCCCGGGCAGGGCGCCAATATAGGTGCGGCGGTGTCCGCGGATTTCCGCTTCATCGTGCACCCCGCCCAGTGAGACCCGCACAAAGTTGCGCTCCAGCGCGTCGGCAATGGATTTCCCCAGCGAGGTTTTACCCGTCCCAGGCGGGCCAACGAAACACAGGATTGGCTGCCGGTTGCGTTTTGGTTTCAGGCTGCGCACCGCCAGGTATTCCAGAATGCGGTCTTTAGCTTTTTGAAGACCGAAGTGGTTCATTTCCAATATTTTCCTGGCGTGATTAATGTCGAGGTTGTCTTCAGTTTCCTTGTCCCAGGGGATGTCGATCAACCAATGCAGGTAAGTATTAATCAAGCCATTTTCAGGGGAGAGCGGGGGAGTACTGTTCAGCCGTTCCAGCTCCTTAGTAGCTGCCTCCCGTGCCTCCGCAGGAAGGGCAATCTTCTCCAGGGCTTCACTCAGCTCCAGGTACTCCGGATCGCCTGGTTTGCCGTCGTTCAGTTCTCTCTGGAGCGCGGATATTTGTTCGCGGAGGTAGTTTTCGCGCTGGTTTTGATCCAATTCAGATTGAACGCGGTACCGAATTTCACCTTCCAGTTCTAACAGCCGGACCTCTTTCATCAGGTTTCGCAAGGCGGCTTCCAAACGGACAACGCTGTCAGTTTCCAAAAGGAAAGCCATGCGGTCTTCGTCTGTATGTTCAAGGGTGGACAAAACCATATCCGCCAGGTCGCCAGGGTCTTCCACGCTGCTGACAAACTCCACCACTTCGTCGGTGAGGAACTCCACCAGTTCGGAATATTGCTTGAATTTGTCTATCACAGCCCGCCGCAGCGCGGTCAGCGAGTCGGATTTGCGGTGCCTGGTTTTAATGGGCAGGCAGCGCATCATCAACTGATTGCCTTCCTGCCAGATATCCACCACCTTCAGTCTACGCCGTGCTTGCAATAGAACGCTTTGGCGTTCGGCGTCCAGATTTATAAGGCTGCCGACGGCGACTTCCAATCCGATTTCCAGGTACTCTTTCTCGCGCTCTTTTGTGCTTACGCGGTCCATGTTATCGTCTACAACAGAATAGCAGGCGAAGAGGGTCTGGTTGTTTTGGTAGGCATCCTGAAGCGTCTTCAGGGTCTCCTGATCATCGAGTAGTGTCAATGGCATCATGGCATGCGGCAGGAGCAGCATTTCCTCAAGATCAATGGCAGGCCCGACGAGAAAGCCGTCTTTTTCCGGTTTTCTGTCCCTGACATTTTGCAGGTTGCTCAGACTGGCAAAGCGGGACATCTGAAACGGGTCATCCTGGTTCATCTGGTTAAGAAAGAAAGGATCGCGATTCACAAAAATGTACTCCTTGGGTGGTTACTTCAGGGGTTGAAATTATACCCTGAAGTGCGCTGTTCAACTTTGACTGCTATGCCAGATATCCCGGGCGGCTGCGGCGATAAAGATGCTGCCCGCCACGATAATTCCGCAGTCCGTGCCGGCCAGGCTCAGCGCGTGCGCCATGGCATCCTCGGCGGGGCTGCGCGCTTCCACTGGCAAACCGTACGGGCGGATAATTTCCATCAGGTGGATCGGGCCCGCGGCGCGGGGATGTGTGGATTGGGTGGTTATCACGCGCTCCACACGCGGGAGAATGGCGGTTAGCATGGCGTCCAGTTCCTTATCCGCGGAAGCGCCAAAGACCAGCAAAAATTTCTGCCCGGGGAAATAATCATCCAGACTTTGCCTCAGGCAGTTCATTGAATCCCCATTGTGCGCGGAGTCTATCACCACAGGCGGGTTTTCCCGCAGGATTTCGAAGCGCGCCGGCCATTCCACCTGCCCAAATCCTTTCTGGATGTCCATGCGGGAAAGCGCCAGCCCCCGTGCGCGCACCTGATCCAAAGCGCCAAGCGCGGTACGGGCGTTTTGCGCCTGGTGCGCGCCTAATAAGGGCAAATGCAGATTTAGCTCCGGACATGCCAATGAGCGCGCGCAAGCCGGGTCGCCGGTTTGCGCTGCAAAGGCCAATTCCTGGCCGCGCAGTGAATGGCTAAGAATGCTCAGGCGGTATTCTTGCTCCACACGCGTGAGGGGCGAGCCTCTTTCCGCGGCGATGCGTGCCAATTCCTGCTCGGCCTCGGGGTTTTGGGGGGATATCACCACCGGTACGCCGGCTTTGATGATGCCGCCTTTCTCAAAGGCAATCTCGGTCAATGTATTGCCCAGAATTGCGGTATGGTCATAGGAAATGGGGGTGATGACTGAAACCAGCGGCGTAATGATATTCGTGGCATCCAACCTGCCGCCCAGCCCCACCTCCACCACGGCGATGTTTACCTTGCTCTCGTAAAAATGCAGAAAAGCCAGGGTGGTCATCAGTTCAAAGGTGGTAATCTCCGGCACAAGTGCTGTCAGAGGGCGGATGCGCGCAACCAGCGAGACGAGCGCCTGCCGTTCAATCTGTTCACCGTTGATCCGGATTCGTTCGGTAAATTCCTGCAAATGGGGGGAGGTGTACAGCCCGACTTTATACCCCGCGGCTCGTAAGCTGGACGCGCACAACGAGGCGGTGGAACCCTTGCCTTTTGTGCCTGCCACGTGGATGCTTAAGAATTTCTCCTGCGGGTTGCCCAGCAAAGACATCATCTGACGCATGCGGTCCAGTTTGAAGAAGCGGTGGCTGTCGTCCAGATGGCGCTTCATGCTGAAATCGATGAAGCTGTATATGAAATCCAGCGATTCCTGATAAGCCTGTTCCAGATTTTCCATACGCATGAACCTGCGCCTATATTATATCCTCATGAAAACACAAACCCGGCTTTCCTTCAGGGAACTCCGGGTTCGATAGTCTGGAGACTATTGCTCTACTTGGCAATCACATCCACCAGCAATACGTAACCGATGATGGAGAAGCCATTGCCGCGGAATTCCACCAACAGACACTCGCGATTGAAGTTGTCGAAGCGCCGTTCTGGCATTGGCAGCAGCGTGACCAAAGTTCCCTGTGGAATACGCCCGGTGGCGATATACCCTTCGTAACAGTCGTTGCGGGCATAAACCTGCCGAATCGTCTCGACGTACATCACCGGGGTGGGGGTCGCTGTTTTGGTCGGGGTTGGTGAGTAATCTGGCGTGGGCGTAAGCGTTTTGGTGGGCGTCGGGGTGATCGTGGGGGTCAGCGTGATAGTAGGCGTGAAAGTGGCGGTTGGGGTGCGGGCCAGGTTGCGCGCCTGCATTGAACTGCTTATGCTGCGCGTAGCCACACTGATGAGCAGCCCGAGCACGATAATCGCCAGAAGCCCTCCTACTACTGCCACCAGGTAGCTGAGCGAGAGCGCGCGTTTGAGCGTAATCACCTGGGGGTCATTCGGAAAGCGCTTACGCACGCCGCGGCTGATCATATAGGCATCCAACGCGAAAAAGCGGCTGCCGCTTTTCTGGGCTTCCAGCGCGCGGTTGATTGCGTCCTGATAGGTTTCGATCTCGGATTCCAGGCTGCTGATCTCATTTTCCAGCAGCAGGCTCTGCGAATCGTAGGCGTCGAGCTGGCGCAAGAGGTCCAGGTTTTCACGCGCGCCGGCGATTTTCTGGAGCGCGTTGGCGAGCGTTGGCGCGCTGGCCGCGTCTTTGCTTAGGCGTTGGGTATTTTCCAGCAGCGATTGGATGGTGGCGGGAATGAGCAAATCCAGGCGGTTTTGCAGGCGGCTGATCTGGGCAATGCTGCCGTACTTCATACGCAGCCGTTCCAACTTGCTCTTGGCGTCCGCAAGCTTGCCGGGTGGGATTTTTCCGCTCAGGCTGACGATATCGCTGACCTCTTCGAGCAAAGAGATATCAGCGCGCACTTCCGCGGCCTTATCCAGGTATTCCGGGATGGCGACCGCGCTGGCGGCCGTCTGAATTTTGCCGAGCGCTTGCACCAGTTCGCCCTGGGTCAGCAGATTCAGGCCTTCTTTGTAGACATCGTAAGCCTGCATCTGGTTTTCCAGGTCGTGGCGCAGTTCTTCGCCCTCACGCCAACGTTTGATGCCGGCGTCTTGCAAGTGGTCAAAGGCTTCGTCGAGATAATTCAACGCTACCTGATAGCGGAAGACGCGCGCAGCGCTCTGGGCTTTGCCGTAAGCTTTGCCGGCTTCTGGCGGTAAGGCGACCGAAGGGATGTTGCCGGAGCGCAAGAACTCCTCGGCTTCCGAGTGGTGTTCTTCTGCCCGCGACCAACCGGGTTCCATCTGCATGACTTTTTCATAAAGCGGGATGGCAGCCTGGTAATTGCCCTTGTAAAAGAGCTCTTCGGCTTCGTCCATCATCCTTTCGGCTTCGGGGTCGTGGCTGGATTGGAAGAACTTGCGCAGGGGGTCTAAGCCGGCGTCGCTCTGCAAGTCCAGGCGGTTGGGTGCGGGTTTTGGCGCGAATGGCTGGGTGGGAACGGGTCTCACCGGAGCTGCCGGAGTGTCTTCCTGCGGGGGTTCTGCCGGGCTGGTTGCCCGCCGTCCGCGTTCCCGCCGGACTTCGCGCAGGAGGCGGTTGGCTTCGTCAACATCGTCCAGGTCCACCTGATCCGAGATGCGATGCGTGGCCAGGGCTTCCAGATAAGTTGAAAGCGCGTTTTCTACCTGCAGTAGTTCTTCATCCGCAGGATTATTCTTTTTCAGTAGAGCTTTGGCCTGTTCAATGAGGTCGAGAATCATTGGAGGCTCCTTTCAGATGTAGAAATGTATGGTGATTATAGCCGTTTGCTGGCAAGGAACTGCAAATGCTCGCGCATCTCCGCGGCGCTCAAGAAAGCTCCGTCCAAAGCCTTTTCCAGAAAACGCATTTCTTCCTGATTCAGCCGGTTTTGGACGTCATAGGAATAGGAAGCCTTGAAGTGCCTCGGCGCGCTGGCGATATCTTCCGGGCGGTTTGGACCGACAGCTACCGAGCCCGGCGCCTGACGACCGGTGAAAATGTGATGCATGGCGCGGGAACTGAACTGCACCAGGTCAAACTGCAGCACTTCGGGCTGCATGTTCTCAGGCTGCCAATGACCGATGTTCCAGTCGATCATGATCACTTTCTGACGGTATTCGTTCCAGTAGTAATGCAGCAGCTTGTGATCCAGGAATGTCGCGCCGCGCTGATGCGCCTGGGCGAGAATGTCACAAATCTGGATGGAGATATCCAGGACCTGTTTCATGGTCAGGTTCTTTGCGAAATTACCGCGGGTATAGCCGGCGTCACAAAGCATGTAAAGGTTGTCTTCCCAGCGCCGTTCGAGAATGAGAAAAGGCAGCCAGCCGTCCGATAGTCGTTCGTCCATTTCTTGCAGCAAGTCGCCGGTTTCCTCGGGGGAAAACAGCGCCAACTTACCGCTGACCTGTACCGCGCTGGCTTTTTGCTCGGCATCTTTGGAGAGCGGCGCCAGTTCCGATGGCCAGACGCTGCTTGGGTCGGGCTTGAGAAAGCCGCCCTGCAGCATGGAAGTGAGCCCTTGAATGCCGTTCAGTCCGGCCAGGATCTTGTACTCCTCCAGGAACAGGGGTTTGGCGTACGATAATTTGTCGTGCCGCATTACTTTGAAAGCCGGGTCGCGCTTGTAGGCGCTGCTGCCTGATTCGTCTTTCAGCAGGAAGACGCGCGCGCTGGAGCCAGCGGCTTCAGGGATAGCGTAGTCGTGGTTCCCAGCGGTCAACCAGGTGTCCAGCGGCTCCGCGAGATACAATCCGTTTTGGGGGCTTAGTTTTTTCTCTATCATTTTGTCCGTAAATTCGGGCTATTTTACCATTTTTGATTGGGGTATTCGTTGAAGATGTCAATATCCTTGGACGCCAGCTCCTGGAACCAGGCTGCCAGCGGGTGCGCAGGGTCAAGGGATTCCAACAAACTGGCGGCGTTTTTCCACTCAGTTTGCTTAAGCACCTGATTGTACTGCTCTTGCCACAGGCGGATTCGGGATGGTTTCCGGGAAGGCGGCTCCAGCAGGGCGTAGACCTGACCCAGCGCGAACATCATGTCTCCGGCGCTGTTCCAGGCCAGGCGGGAACGGGCAATCCCGGGCCGGGCAAGCGCGAGCAAAGTGCGTTCCAGGGTTTGCAGGTGGCGCAGCAGCTGCTGAAGCGATTGGTTAATGCCGCTGAAAGCAGGCTGGTTCATCTGGATCAGCCAGCGCATAGGACGGGAGGAGATTTGTTCCTGTTCCTGCCAGAAGGCAAAGAATTCTGTTTGGGCTTGATCGGCAAGCGTAATCATCTCGCGCACGTTTTCAGGGAATACGCCTGTTTCCTGCAGACGGCGCCAGTTTTCCACCAGCCCAATAAGCGCTTGTGTGCAGTCGCTCAGGCCGGCGGGCAAGGGGGTCGCGCGGGCAAATTTGGCCAGCGCGTCCCAGCGCATCTGCTTAAGCAGGGTCAGGGCGGGCTGCAAGTTTAGCTTCCAGCTCTTCTGAGCATCGTGAGCGGCTGTGACTAAATGCCAGCCCGCAAATTCTGCTGGCGGATCCGCGCCTAACGCGCTAACCGAATTGAGCTGGGATTCTTTCCAGAGCTTAAGATAGTTTAATGCGGTTAGGGCTTGAATCACGTTTGGCTGGTCCGTTGGCGGAAAGGCGGCCGCGTCTGCTGCTTGGGTCTGCACGGGCAGCAGACTGAAAAGGTTTTCGTTGGTCTGGGCAAGCAAGCGGTAGAGGCCGTAGAACTCGGGTAGGAGCGGCTTGAGCCTTGAAAGCGCGGCAGGCAGGTCCTGGTCTTCGCGCAGAGCCTGGTGAAAGCCAGCCAGCGCTTCTTTTTGAGCGGCGCTCATGCTGGCCATAGCTTTGGCGGCAGCCAGGTATTCAATGGTGATTTCGCCGTACTCCAACCAGGGAACTGGCCACTGATTACTGACTGCTTGCTGTCGTAATGTTTCTTCATCCGAGGCATGTGAAAGGGCTTCCACGCACTGCACCAGGCTGGTAAACCAGGCGGGTTGACTTAGAAACTTTGCCACTTCCGGTCTCCGCGCGCGCATCCCGCGCCCAAAATCATTTACAGTCTGGCTTGGTTGGGGTCCGCGCGAAAGCTCGCTCATCCAGGACTGAAGAGCGTCAATTCCCGTGGATATTTCCCTCAGGTAAGGCATGCTGGGCTCGAGCAGGAAGAAATTCAAGAGCGCGTCCTGGCATTTTTTTAGCTCGCCTTCCGTCCAGAAGGTCAGGATTTCGCGTGTTTTTGCTAATTCCAGGTTCAGCGCTTGCGGCAGCACTGCTGGAAGGTTTGTCAGGTGCGCGCCAGGAGAGCGCATTAAGTCGCGAAGAAGAAGGAGTTTATCTCCGAGCATTTCGCCAGCGCTCAGCTGCTGCCAGTTGGAGGTAAGCGCTTCAAGGCTGCCGGTGAAAGCTTCGAGCGCTAAAATCGCGTCGTTTTCATCCGGGTATTGCTGGCGGGTGTGCTGCAGTCGGGTGAGACTTTCTTCCTGCCAGCCCAGCAGCTGAGCGAAGAGGGTCTCGCGCAGAGCCTCCGGCACGCCGAACGCGCTGCGCATAGCCAATTGAATGCTGGTAAGGCGGGGAACATTCCTGGAGAGGGCTCTCGCGCCTACCAGTTCCCAGATCGCGCCGGGCAAGTCATTGGCGATGGTTTTGGCAAGCACAAGCGGAAAAGCCGGCCGGTCATAGGCGTCTTCCAGGCTCAGAAGATAATCCACCAACTGCCAGCTCTGGTTTACTTCATCGGGGGTGTAGGTTCTGAGCAGTTCGATAAGAGTGTGCAGCTCGGTGTAGGCTTTAACTCGCGCGAGGCGCAGGGCAAAGCTCCGGGCGGACTGCAGAGCGGCTTGGGATTGTACCTGCACGCCCAGCTTCCCCAGCGCTTGTTTGAGCTCGAGAATATCCTGCAGCTCGGCCAAACTATCAACCTGTCGTGAACTTTTATCGAAAGCCAGCTGGTATTCTTTAACGCGCATGGTGAGGTGCGCTTCCATGTATTCCACACGGTGTTGCAGCTGCAGTAGTGTTTCGGGCGTGAGATTGGAAGCATCCTGAGGCCAATCAATTTCACCGATAAGCTCCGGGGAAATCTGGTTCAACAGCAAATTACCCTCGTTGATAAATTGCTGGTAATCCAAGTTTACCGGGTGTTGAGGATGCAGCTCTTCAGCGGGGTCAAAAAACAAGCCGTTGCCCCAGTCGATAAACGAGAGCGTGTTGGTGGTCTCGTCCCAAAAAATATGCTCCATCTTGACGTCATTCCAGGCAATGCCCTGGGCGTGCACCTGCGAGAGCAGCGTGAACAGACTGGAGAGTACTTTTAGCACAAGCGTCTGTGAGAAAGAAGCGTTCTTCTGGAGCAAATTCTTTAGCAGGTTGGAAATCGCAATGCCGGGCACTTCTTCGCTGACGATAAAGAGTGCCGCGGTTCTGGACGTGCCCTCCGGGCTCTGGTCAAGCAGCAGCGGTGTGTGCACGGTCAGGTTGTTGCGGCGCGTGTCCAGCCCGTTCAGGGCGGCCAACACTTTCCCTTCGTTTTCAATCTGGACTGCCTGCCGCACAATCGTTCCGCCGGAGACGTTCTGCACCGGGCGCTTCATCAAACCGCGGTCGCGACCAAGTTCGGTCTGCACGCGCAGAACTTCCCCGGCGTCCCCTTTGCCGATTTGCTCGCGCAGCTGCCAGTGGAATTTACGTCCAAAAACCGTGCTTGCCATTACGCCATTATAAACGAGTTGGAAACGTGGGAAATGTGAGGTGAAAGCCTGCTTTTTTGGCTGAGGCGAACAGACAGAAACGCTTCGCGGGAAAAGGTGGGCGCGCTGGGGCAAAAAGGCACGGATATCCGATCATCCGTGCCTTACAAGCGTGGACTCACGCGGTGAGGTTAATTTCCGTGCAGAGCAAGATAACGCGCTTCCAAAACCGGGTGGTCGACGAAACACTGCCAGCGAACAGAGTAAACCGCGCTGTAAATGTCATATTCAGGGTTTTCAAAGGTAACTACGTAGGGCTCCAGATAATCCAGAATATGGATCTTGACCAGCGCATCCTGCTCATCCGTCCAGATTTGTTGGTGCTCGGAGGTAACTGTGTTGACATCAACGGTGTAACCGTCGTTGACATATTGGTTATAGACATAATCTACCAACTGCTTACGCATGGAGACCCGGTCAATATAACCGAACGTGACGTCGAAGGCGTCCGCGCACAGGACCATCAGTCCGTCTTCATCGTAATATTCCCCCATCAGGATTTCCTCGTATTCGGCAACCATCTCTCCCAGACCATTGAGGCCGACTTCGGCATCTTCCAACTGGCTTTGTAAATCCTCGATCTGGTCTTCGAGTTCTGTGATGCGCGCAGCCGATTCCGCGGATTGCGCAGCCTGGGTTTGCAGCTGTGTAATTTGTAGGTTTAGAGCTTCTTTTTCAGTCGTAAGCGTTTGTTTTTGCGTTTCAAGCTCTTGCACGTTGCGCTGTAAGCTCATTACTTCCACGGCGTATGAGGTCAGGGTTGGGGAATAATCCACTTGTGGGGATTGGGCAACCTGCGGGAAACAGGCAGATAAGGAAAAAATAAAGAATAGACACAGTATGGGGATCGTTTTGCGCATGGGTATCTCCTTATTGAATTGTGAAACGGAACGCTAATTTATCTAATTTTACTATGCTTAAGCCGATATCCTGACAGCTTGCGTCCAAGATCTGAATTTCGTAAGGTCGGTGGGGCAAAGAGCAAAGCTTTTTAGCAGAAAAGACACTCGCAATCCCATGGAAAACAGATGGCATTTTGACGTTTATTTTCCAGAAACGCGTCAGGCCAGGGCAATTCTCAGAAACGCAAGAGCGTTCAGGGCAGGGTGTGCCCCGCGGCGCGGTAAATGCTGTACCACTCCTCGCGGCTCAGGTGGATTTCGGCGGCCTGAACGCACTCTTTCAGCCTGGCGGGGTTCATCGTCCCCACGATGGGCTGCATTTTAGCGGGGTGGCGCAGGAGCCAGGCCAGCGCGATGCTGGTGCCGCTGACCTCATACTGCCTGGCAAGCTGGTCGAGACAGGCGTTCAGCTCTGGAAATTCCGGATTATTCAGAAACACGCCGCTAAAAAAGCCGTGCTGGAAAGGCGACCAGGGTTGGATGGTAATGTCGTGCAGCCGGCAGTAATCCAGCACGCTGCCGTCGCGGTCCAGGGCGGCGTCTTCCTCAGTGTTTACATGGATGCCGTTGGAAATCATGTTGGCGTGCGCGATGCTGAGTTGGAGCTGGTTGGCGTGCAGCGGTTGGCGCACATACTTTTGCAGAAGCGCGATTTGCATGGGCTTCTGGTTAGAAACCCCAAAATATCGAACCTTGCCCGCCGCTTCCAGCACGTCAAAAGCCTGCGCCACCTCCTCAGGTTCAACCAGCGCGTCGGGACGGTGCAGCAGCAGAACGTCCAGGTAATCGGTTTTTAAGCGCGCCAGGCAGCCGTCCACCGCGGAAAGGATGTGTTCCTTTGAGAAATCGTACATGCCCTCGCGGATGCCAACTTTCGACTGCAGAATGAGGGTTTCGCGCACGGCCGGGCTCATGTGAACCGCTTGCGCGAAGATTTCCTCGCAAACGCCCCCGCCGTAGATATCCGCGTGATCGAAGAAGTTTGCCCCCAGCGCGAGCGCTGCCTGGACGAAAGCTTCTGCTTCGGCGGGTGAGAGCGTCTTGATGCGCATGCAGCCGACCCCGACGACTGGAACCTGTAAGCCCGAGCTGCCAAGTTGAATTGTTCTCATTGCTTCTCCTTGTTAATCGTGTCTACTTATAGCTTTATTGGCTACCAAGCCTGAAATACCAACCGTCAGGCGGCCGGTAAGATGGCGGCTAAAACTCAAATTCCCTGGCGCGGTATTGCAGGGCTTCCGCCAGATGGATTTGAGTAATCTCAGCGCTGCCCGCCAGGTCGGCAATTGTGCGGGCCAGCTTGAGGACGCGGTGGTAACCTCGGGCGGTCAGCTGCAGCTGGCGCATGGCGGTCTGCATCAGTGCCTGGGAAGCGGCGTCCAATGGGCAAAAGCGGCGCAGCTCCGCCGGGCTCATGTCCGCGTTGGAAAAAAGCGCCGTGCCCGCAAAGCGCTCGCTTTGTCGCTGGCGGGCAAGCTCCACGCGCTCACGAATTGCAGCCGAGCTTTCGCCCTGACGGCTGCTGCTGAGCTTCTGATAATCCACGCGGGGCACGTGAATCAGCATGTCGATCCGGTCCAGCAGCGGTCCGGAGATGCGTTTCTGGTAGGTAGTAATGGCCCCTGGCGCGCAGGTGCACTGCTTGAGGTTATCTCCGTAATAGCCGCAGGGGCAGGGGTTCATCGCGCCGATGAGCATGAAATTGGCAGGAAAGGTGAGCGTGCCGTTGGCGCGGCTGATAGTGACGCGCTTGTCTTCAATCGGCTGGCGCAGCACTTCCAGGATGCGCTGACCGAACTCCGGCAGTTCGTCCAGAAAGAGCACGCCGCGGTGCGCCAGGGAAATCTCGCCGGGGTGCGGCAGGTTGCCCCCGCCGACCAACCCGGCATGGCTGATGGTGTGGTGCGGGGCGCGGAAGGGACGCGTCTGCATTAGCGGGGTATCCGCCGGCAGCATATCGCAAATGGAGTAAATGCGGGTGACCTCAAGCGCTTCTTCGAGCGTCAGTCCCGGCAGGATGGAGTTAATCGCGCGGGCAAGCAGGGTTTTCCCCGCGCCGGGCGGACCCGACATCAAGACATTATGGTTGCCGGCAGCTGCCACTTCCAGGGCGCGTTTGACGTGCTCCTGCCCTTTGATTTCGCTGAAATCGGTATCGCTTAGCTGGGGAAGCTGCGGTGTGAAAGGCACGGCAGCGGCTGGCGCGATCGGCTGTTCGCCTGTCAAGTGCAGATACAGTTCCGCGAACGACGCCACCGGATAGACGGTAATGTCGGGGATAAGGGCGGCTTCAGGGGCATCCTCGGCCGGCACGAATAGAGATTTGAAGCCGGCTTGCCTGGCTGCCGCCGCCACAGCCAGCATGCCGCGCACATGCCGCACCGAGCCGTCGAGAGAGAGCTCCCCGATGACCAGAGCGCCTTCAATTTGCTCCTGGCTGACCTGCTCGGCGGCAATCAGCACGCCCAGGGCGATCGGCAGGTCGAAAGACGGTCCTTCCTTGCGTACGGAGGCCGGCGCCAGGTTGACGGTAAGTGCTTTGCGGGGATAAGCCAGATCGGCATTTTTTATCGCGGAGTAGACGCGCTCGCGGCTTTCCTTCACGGCTTCGTCGGGCAGACCCACGATTGCCATGTGGGGTAAACCCTGCCCAAAATCGACCTCAATGTCGATGATGACCCCGTCCAGGCCGATTACCGCGCAGGAAAACACATGTGCGAGCATGGCATAAGTTTAGAGGGAATGATGTTAAAAGTCAACGCGGAATCGCAGGCGGCGATATCTGCAATTTTTTCCTAAAAATGGGAAGCCGTTTTTATCTGGATATACCTCTTTTTCCAAAGAATTCTCTACATAGAGATAGAATCTAAGCCTGAGTTCAGCAGCTATGCAAGGCAATTATTGCGTGGCGCGCTAATACCAACTTAGCAATGGTAAAATTCACAATTCCTGTATTTCCTTCTACCGAAAGGATTTTTCCATGACCCATAATCAAGGCCCAAAATATTTGAAAACAATTGTTATTTGCCTGAGCTTGCTGCTTCTGCTTGGCGGTTTGGCCCGCGCGGCACAGGCACAAGGTGACGCGGCGGATTGGCTTGCCTTTGGAAGCGGTGACACCCGCCAGGCGCCGGCGGTCGCGCTGCTGCAGGCGGACGCGCACAGCATCACTTTACGCGCTGATGCGGACGGCGTCGAAATCGTGCCGGTTCAAATTGGGGGTGAAACTTTTCTAAGCCTGAGCGGTGAAGGTTATGGGGCAATTGCAGAAATCGGGGCGCCAGCGCTGCCGGTAATCCTGCGGGATGTGGAAGTGCCCTTTGGCGCGCAGGTGAGCGTGGAAATCCTTTCCGTGACGAGCAAGTCCACTTCGCTGGGGGCTTTGGGGTTGGAAGGCGTCATCGCGCCGCGCCAGCCTTCGCAGTCCAAGTGCGCCGAAGCCCAGAGCGACGTGCCGCCCGACGCGCAAGTTTACGCGCTGCAGGACGCATACCCAGGAGAGCTTGTGCGCATCGTTGATGAATACATTGTGCGCGGTCACCGCGTGGTGCAGGTTTTAATCGCGCCTGTGCAATACACTCCGGCTACCGGCGGGCTCGAAACCTACTCCCGCATAGAGTTCATGCTAAAGCTGGAAGGCAGCGATATGGCTTTAACGTACGCCGAAGCAGAGCGCTTGAATTCCAACGGGTTTAATGACTTATACGCCGGAACCGTGCTGAACTACAACCAGGGCCGCTCGCTATCCCTGCCTAAGGATCCCGAAAACTACCTGATCATCACAGCAGATGCCTATGAAAGCGGTTTGTCTGCTTTTGTGAGCCTGAAGCAGAGCCAGGGCTTTAACGTCAGCCTGGCGAACATTACTACTGTCGGCGGGAACACGACCACTGCCATCAAGCTGTACATTAAAAACCTATATCAGGGCGCCAACCCTCCGGATTACGTGCTGCTGGTCGGCGATTACAACAACGGCGCGGACAGCATTACCAACTATCTTTTCCGGACGGCTTCCACCTCCAACCGCACGGATCTGTACTTTTTCACCATGGACAACGAAACGGAATTCGTGCCGGACATCTTCTACGGCCGCTTTCCGGTGCGGAACACAACACAACTGGCGGATATGATCGCCAAGTTGCAGACTTATGCCGGGCGCAGCGGTCAGGAAGCCTGGGTGAAGAAAGCCGCCTTCCTCGCCACCAGCGACACAGGTTGGTACCAAGTAGCAGAGGGAACCCACAACTACGTAATTAACACATACACACTATCCAAGGGTTATAGCGGCATTTTCCCGAACAACCCGATGCCGGGCGGCGACAAGCTTTACGCAATCTCATACGGCGCGAACACCACCAACGTGACCAATTCGATCAATGACGATCGGGCGTTTGTGATCTACAGCGGACACGGCAGCCAGACCAGTTGGGCGGGTCCGAGCTTTACCCAGACCGATGTCCGCAACCTGACGGGCGTGGCAGTACCGTATGTCGCCTCGCATGCTTGCGTGACCGGTGACTTTACCATCAATGAAAGTTTCGCGGATACCTGGGTGATTGAGCCGGAGTACGGCGCGCTGACCATTGCGGCAGCCAGCAACAACTCCTACTGGGATGAGGACGACATTCTGGAGCGCGTCACCTTTGACCTGCTCTACGACGACCCGACCGGCGTGGTGGTTCCGAGCGTGGCCGAAATGAAGCACGGCGGTCTGGCGGCAGTGGATGCCAGCGGCACAGAGTTTGACCAGTACTACTGGGAGGAATACCATATTTTTGGCGATCCCAGCCTGGAAATCATACTTGGACCCAGGCTGCCCGATTTTACGCTTTCCCTGCAGCCGAGCGCGCTGAATGCCTGCAGTACAGATACAAAGGAAGTCGCGGTGAACGTTGGCAGCCTTAACGAGTATGTGGAGCCGGTGGTCTTGACCACCAGCCAACTGGCCGGTTTCACCCTCAGCTTTAATCCAGCCGGACCCGTTACGCCCCCCGGGCAGGCAGTGCTCACCCTGGAAGGCGACGGCAGCGCTATTGGCGGAGGGCAAACTGTTTCGGTTACCGGAACTTCCGGCAGCCTGACCCATCAGGCGGACCTTCTGGTGAACGTCTTTATTCCTCTCAGCTCCGGCCCGCAGTTGCTTTCCCCGGCTAATGGGGCAGCCAACGTGGAACCTGGAACCAGCTTCACCTGGCAGGCGCTGGAAGGGGCGCTTAGCTACCGAATTGAGGTGGCTTTGGATGCAGGCTTCACGCAAATTGTGCTGATGCAGGGCGGTCTCAGCGGCACAACTTACACACCGACTGCTGCGCTGCAGACGGATACAATTTATTATTGGCGCGTTACGGCGGAGAATCCGTGCGGCGAGACAAATGAAAATCAGGTTTTCAACTTCAGAACCCGCCCGGGCCCGGGGGACTGCCCGGCAGGTACGACAGCTACGACGCTTTACCTGAGCGACTTCGAAGACGGCGCGCTTGATTGGGCGGATACTTCCACGGGTGCGTACCATTGGGCATTGTCCACGGTGAAAGCGCACTCCCCGGTCAGCTCCTGGTCAGGCTCGCTGCCTGCCGCGATCGCGGACCAGCGCCTGGTATCACCCTCGTTCGCGCTGCCCGCTGCGGATTTGCCGCTTTCGCTTTTGTTCTGGCACCGCTGGACTTTTGACAGCCCGTCGGGCTGCAATGACGGCGGGATCCTGGAAGTGAGCACCAACGGAGGAAGCTCCTGGCTCCAGCTTAGCGCGTCAAAATTGCTAACCAATCCGTATACTGGCACTGTGAAAAGCGGTGTGTTTAACCCCCTGGCCGGCAAATCCGCCTGGTGCGGCGTTTCGGACTGGGTCTGGACGGTGGCGGACCTGGGCAATTACGCCGGGCAAACGGTGCTGCTGCGCTTCCGGCTCGGGAGCGGTAATTCCGGCAGCGCCGAAGGCTGGTATCTGGATGATGTGAAAGTGCAGAGCTGCGTCGCCGAACCTGTTGAGGCGACCTTGATCTACCTGCCATGGCTCAGCAGGTAGGATATGGCGGAGAATGGGGCTCGGAAATCAGGGCCCTGTTTTGCTGCTGTTCACCAACTGTGTTTTTGCGGCACGCTGATGTTTTATTCAAGCATTTTTTACTTCTCTGAAGCGAATAGGATACAATAAGCCCTTGAGTCAGGTGCTGCGAGGTCCATTATTCCGATGAAAGTCTCCGGTAAACATTTCACCCTGGTCATTAGTATTCTGCTGATGATCATCTTTAGCTCAGCCTGCGGACCGCGGCAGGCAAGCCCAGTTCCGCAGCCCGAGCCGAGCCTGACCCCGACTGAGCCCCCACTTCCGACCGCGAGCGCGACCTCAGCGCCGACCGCTACCGCAACACCCGAGCCAATCTACCTGCGGGTGGACCCGGATCTGCCTGCCGCTTTTGAACAGTCCCTCAAGCTGGAAGGAACGGATTTTCAACGCGTCAGCAGCGGGAAAACTTCCGCCGTACTGGATTACGGGCGTGGAAACCCGGTCAGCACCTGGATTTACGCATTAGCTGCGCCTTTCCCGACTGTAACCAACACCATTCCCGCAAAAACTTTTCTGGGCTTCTGGCAGCGCGCAGAAGCAGCGCCCTTCACCCGGCTGATTTTGGATGCCGAAACTCTGAAAGCTCTCCAGAGCCGCTGGGGTGCTCCAGTCGGGGACGTGGAAGTGCTGGACGCTGACAGCCTTCTCCGGGAAGCCTGGACGACCGAAAACACTTGGGCTGTTATCCCCTTTGAACAAATTCAACCGCGTTGGAAAATCATCGCGCTGGACGGGCAGTCCCCGCTGCACAAGGACTTCGCGCAGTCGTTGTATCCTCTGGCCGTTACAATTTCTTTAACGGCTTCGCAGGGTTTTCAGTCAAAGGCGCTTACGGAGCGTCTGCAGCCTTACATGCCGCAGAGCAATCGCGACCCTGAGAAACTGGTCACGGTTATTCTGACTGGCGTGACTGCGATGGTGCGCGGGACGGCCAGCGAGATGGAAGAAAAGGGCATCACGCGCGGAGCGGATGTGATCGGTCCGGTCACGCGCGAAGCGGACATCCTGCACATCAGCAACGAGGTGCCATTCGCGGTGGATTGCAAGGATCCGGTGCCAAAACTCTCCGGCAAACTGAGCTTCTGTTCAAAAGATTCCTACCTGGAACTGCTGGAAGCTGTTGGCACGGACGTGGTGGAACTCACCGGTGATCACTTCCAGGACTGGGGCGAAGCTGCCCTTGAACACACGCTGGAGCTTTACAGACAAAATGGTCTGCCCTATTATGGCGGCGGACTAAATATTGAGGAAGCCAAGCAGCCGGTCAAACTGGAGATAAAAGGTACCAAAATCGCTTTCCTTGGCTGCAACGCCAAACCGACCATCTACGGCAACGCGACTGAGGAGAAAGGCGGCAACTTCCGCTGTGATTGGGATTACATGACCGCTGAGGTGAAGAGCCTGCGGGCGGAAGGATATTTACCGATCGTCACATTCCAGCACCTGGAGTTCTACCAGTGGACGGCCCAGTCGCAGTTGGTGGCGGACTTCCACAAAATGGCGGATGCCGGGGCGGTGATTGTGAGCGGCAGCCAGTCGCACCAACCGCACGGCATGGAAATTACTGACACGGCGGTGCTTCACTACGGGCTGGGAAACCTCTTCTTTGACCAATACGGGCTGGCGCTGTACACCAACTATGGATTTTTGGACCGGCACGTGTTCTACGATGGGAAGTACCTGGGTGTAGAACCGCTGCCGATTCAATTTAAGGACTATTCCCAACCGGTCTGGCTGGAAGAAGCCACGCGCAGTTGGCTGATGGAAGTCTTTTTCTCGGTTAGCGAGTGGAATTATCCGCAGACAAGATGAGCTGCCGGGCTCAAAGGTCAGGTTAAATGAAAACGCAGGACAATAGTTCTGCGTTTTTTGTGCCCCCATCGGGACTCGAACCCGAGTTATAGCCTTGAAAGGGCTGTGTCCTAACCTCTAGACCATGGGGGCGGTTAAGCGAACAGTATTCTATCATTCCGTTCTACACAGGTCAAGCCAAAAACCAGAGCATTTTTGGGGTAAAATTGAAGCTGGCCACCAGCTTAGTTCTGGAAGTTTAGGATCTTCGCAGTGTTAACTGGCTGGATGCTGCTCGGAATATTCGACCGGAATTAATACTAAACGGTCTCGTGAGGGTGTTGAAAATGTCCAGAACAATAAAAAATGAACAACTTTATATTCAAGAAGAACACAATATGTTCATAAACCCCTCCCCTTTGATTCCCCTCCCCAGCGTCTCGTTTCAGTGTAAAACTTTCCGCACGATGCTGGTGAGGGGAGAGGGCAGATTAAAATTCTTAACTTTGAATATTTTGGATGTAATCGATTAACAAATGTTTTTCAACACCCTCGTCTCGTTCTGCTTGACAGCCGCGGAGCGCTTATGTATAATATTGTTTCGTTGCCCCGGCGAAAGTAGGCTGGGGTTAATTGTGTAAGCCAACTTACCCGCACTCAAGCGGCAGCACGCGTGAAAAGCGGTTAAGAGAAGATTGGAGACGAAATGAAATATGCTATTGTTGAAGCGGGCGGTAAACAATACCGCGCCGAAGAAGGTAAAACCATTACGGTGGACCTTTTACCCGCAAATATCGGCGATGCAGTCACCCTCGAATCAGTTCTGCTGGTTGCAGAAGATGACAAGATTGAGATCGGTACCCCCACCATTAAAGGCGCCAGCCTTAAAACCACGGTTGTGGAGCAGTTGAAGGGTGAGAAAATCCTGGTGTTCAAATACAAACCCAAGATTGCTTACCGCCGGCACACCGGTCACCGTCAAAAGTACACCAGACTGCTGGTGGAATCAATTTCGATGGAGTAGGACAAGATGGCACATAAAAAAGGCGGCGGGTCATCCCGCAACGGTCGTGACAGCCAAGGACAACGGCTTGGTATCAAGAAATATGGCGGCGAACACGTCATCAGCGGCAACATTATTGTCCGTCAGCACGGAACGAAAGTCCATCCTGGCTGGAATGTAGGCTGCGGACGGGACTATACTCTTTTTGCTACCGCGGAAGGCACAGTCCTGTATGAAACGCTTCCCAACGGGCGTAAAAAAGTTCATGTCGTTGTTGCTGCTGAATAGCACAGCGCTGCAAAGGTAAAAAATGAAAACCAAAATTCAACCAAAATACTATCCCCAGGCTAAGGTAACCTGCGCTTCCTGCGGGGCTACCTGGACAACCGGTTCCACGGTTCCTGAAATTCGTACTGAAGTCTGTTCAAATTGCCATCCCTTCTACACGGGTCAGCAGGCTCGCCTCCTGGACCGCGAAGGTCAGGTGGACCGCTTCTACAAGCGTCTTCAGGTCCGGCAGGACTATGTTTCAGATAAAAAGGCCGTGGCCGAGGCCAAGACTTCCCTGAGCCGCCCTCTGACCGAACTTAATCTCTCTGCCAAAGCAATTGCCGCCCTCGCGAACGCGGAAATGACCACTGTAGGGCACGTTCTCACCCGGCTTGAGGGTGGGGAGAAGGCTCTGCTCGAGGTCGAAGGCTTCGGCAGAAAATCGCTGATTGACCTCAAGAAACAGCTGCGCCAACTGGGCTATGAACTGCCCGCGGCTGCCTCTGAAATAGAGGTTTAATTCGCACATACCGCGTTTATCCGGTAAACTTAAAGGCAGGTTTTTACCTGCCTTTTTCTTTTGGAGGACTCATGGCGCATCAATATGGTTCAGTGGAAGTTATCACAGGCTCAATGTTCTGCGGAAAAACCGAAGAGCTTATCAGACGCCTCAGGCGGGCTACCATAGCGCGCCAGAAAGTGCAGGTCTTCAAGCCGATTATCGACGATCGCTATGCTTTCGCGAAAGTCACTTCTCACTCCGGGACGGATTTTGACGCGCTGCCTATTGGCTCCTCTCAGGAAATCATTGCGCGCCTTGAACCAGGAACGACAGTGGTCGGGATTGACGAAGCTCAGTTCTTTGATGACGGCATCGTGGACGTGGTCAACCTTCTGGCTGACCGCGGCATCCGGGTGATTGTTACCGGCCTGGATACAGATTTTCGCGGGGAACCTTTCGGCTGTATGCCAGTTTTGATCGCTAAAGCGGAAAATGTGGACAAACTCAATGCGATTTGCATGGTGTGCGGCGAGCCGGCTTCGCGGACGCAGCGCCTTGTCAATGGAAAACCGGCGCATTACCATGACCCGATTGTGATTGTTGGCGCTTCTGAAATGTACGAGGCGCGCTGCCGCCGCTGCCATCAGGTTCCAAGAGATTGAGAGGCTGTGTATGCAAGATTACCGGAATTTTCTGGGTGAAGTATTAATCACCGAAGAGCAGCTTTCAACGCGCATTAAGGAGTTAGGAGCGGAGATCTCGCGTGATTATGCGGGCAAGGAACTGCTTATTATCTGCATCCTGCGCGGCGGGGTCATGTTTATGACTGACCTTGTGCGGCAGATTACTGTTCCGCTGGCGTTTGAGTTCATGGCGGTGTCTTCCTACGGCAGCGGAGCGCGCAGTTCTTCCGGAGATGTGCGCATCACATTAGACCTGAATACGAACATTTCAGGCAGGCACGTACTGATTGTGGAAGACATCATCGATAGCGGCAGAACACTGGCTTCGGTAATAGACCTGCTGAAAACGCGCGATCCCGCGTCGCTATTTGTTTGCACCTTGCTGGACAAGGTCTCGCGCAGGGAGGTGGAAGTGCCTGTGCGTTACCGCGGGTTCGCGATCGAAGATAAATTTGTATTCGGATACGGGCTCGATATGGATGACTACTATCGCAACCTGCCTTTTATCGGAGTTGTTGACCTCAACAAGTATGAATCTCTTTCCTGACGAACGCACCCGCAGGGTTTTTAAAACAGTACTAGACAGCTTGCCTGCGCCTATGCCAGTTTATCTGGTTGGTGGGGCTGTGCGGGACACGCTGCTTGGGCTGCCTGTCAATGACCTTGATTTCGTGGTGCCGTCCAATTCCCTGCAGCTGGCGAGGACGCTTCGGCGCAAGTTGGGCGCTGCGGGTTTTACACTGGATGATGAACGCCAAACCGCGCGTCTCATCCTTGAACAAGGCCAGCCCTCCGAGCTTATCCTTGATTTTGTCAGCTTCACGGGCAGCAGCTTATTTGAAGACCTTTCCAACCGGGATTTCACGATTAATACGCTTGCGGTTGCGCTGGACCAGCCGGACGTTTTGATTGACTTGCTGGGAGGTGAACGCGACCTGCGCGAGCGGCGTCTGAGGGCGGCTTCCGCGCGGTCAATGGAACTGGATCCTTTACGCGTGCTGAGGGGTGTACGCTTAAGCCTGGTTTATCACTTGAGCATCGAATCAGAAACTCAAGGTTGGATACGGGATTCGGTCCGCAGCCTGGAGCGGGTATCGGGGGAACGCGTACGGGATGAAATCTTTAAGATTCTTGAGCATGAAGACCTGGGACCCGCGTTCCAGCAGATGGACGCCCTGGAGCTGACAGAACAGGTATTTCCGGAACTGCGCGCGGTAAAACAGGTGCCAGCCTACCCGCCGCACGTCCATGACCTTTGGACGCACACTTTGCAGGTGCTGGCGTATTTGCAAGCCTTTTGGAGTTATCTGTGCTCGGGCGAGTTGCCAGGCGGCGGCTTCCTGCGGGAAGCCTGCGAAGCGCTTTCGCCATACACGCAAAGCCTGCGGGAACGCTTGGCGGGACCGGTTCAGGGAGGGCGTTCGCGATGGAGCTTACTGCTATTGGCAGCTCTATATCACGACACAGGCAAACCTGCCGCGCAAACAGTGGACGCTGGGGGGCGCATTCGCTTCAGCGGACATGATCGCATCAGCGCGGACTTGATTGCAGCGCGCGCGCAGGCGCTGATGCTGGGGCGCGCCGAAGTGGAATACCTTAGACTGCTGGCTGCCAACCACATGCGCCTGCATTTCTTTTCAAAAGAGGGCGCCCAAATGACGGACCGGGCTTGCTACCGCTATTTCCGCGATCTGGGCGCGACTGGTGTGGACGTGGTGCTGCTCAGCCTGGCGGATATGCTGGCTGCCTACGAGAACACGCTGGAGCCAGCGAAATGGCAGCGCGAATTAGGGGCGGCGCAGGCGCTGCTGGATGCCTGGTTTTCGCGCAAGCAGCAGGTGGTGGAGCCCAGGCTGCTGTTGGACGGGGACGACCTTCAGCGCGAGTTTGGATTGGAACCCGGCGTTTTGATTGGCGAGATCCTGACGCAGCTGCGCGAAGCGCAAGCCAGCGGTTTGGTCTATAATAAGACTGAAGCCCTTCATTTTGTGGAAGATTATCTTGGAAACTTGCAACGTTGATAAGAGGTAGCTGTGAAATTACAACTTAATGATATCGCGATGGAAGTGGAAACTCTGGGAGTTGGCAAACCAATTGTCTTACTGCACGGCCTTGGCTTGAATCATACAATCTGGCAAAATATCGCCGGACTATACAAGGAACAAGCGCAGTTTATCCTTCCTGATTTGCGTGGGCACGGAGGCAGTCAATTAGGGGCTGCTAATGAGACGATTGAGCAATACGCCGAAGACATCCGGGAACTGCTGGATAAGCTTAAGCTGGAAAAAGTCTTGTTAGGCGGGCATTCCATGGGCGGCTACGTGGCGCTGGCGTTTGCAGAAAAGTATCCGGAGCGCCTGACGAGTCTGGTGATGATTGCGACCAACGCTGGCCCCGACAGCGACACCCGCAAGGCGCAGCGCCTACAGGAAGTGGAGAACATCAAGGCAACAGGAGCATCGGAATTTGCCGAAACCTTGAGCCTTAAACTATCAGACCGTTCGTTTGTCCAGGCAACCTCGCGGGAGATGATTTCCCAGACTGACCCGGACGGCCTTTGTAACGCAATTATCGCGATTTCCCGCCGTCCGGACCGCTTGCATGTCCTTGCTGAACTTAAGGCACCATTTTTAGTTGCAGCAGGAGCCGAAGATCTGATAGTTCCGCAGGCCGCTGCCCGCATGATGGCGCACGCCAATCCACAGGCTAAATTCGTGGTCGTTCCAGAGGTCGGGCATATGCCCATGTTGGCTGCTCCGCGCGCCTTAGGCGCTCTGCTCATTGTCATGGCAGGATAGACAACAGAAATGAACGCGTTGGAGTGTATCTATAAACGCCGCAGCATCCGAAAGTTCAGCGATGCACCGGTCGAAGACGCCCTAGTAGAAGAATTACTGCGGGCGGCCATGGCCGCGCCTTCCGCGATGAACTTAAAGCCGTGGCGCTTTGTCGTCGTCCGTGATTCGGAGCGGCTGGAACGCTTGCGCAAAGTAATGCCTTTTGGGAAGATGGACGCTGGCACAGCGATTAGCGTCTGCGGGGACCTGCGCTCGGGTCGGCGCATTGTAAGTGAGAACTTCTGGCAGCAAGACTGCAGCGCCGCAACGGAAAACCTGCTCATCGCCGCTTCCGCGCTTGGCTTGGGGGCGGTCTGGTGCGGGGTCACGCCGCTGGCAAGACTGCAAAAAGCGGTTTCCGCCGTTCTTGAACTGCCAGAGAGAGTAATTCCTCTTAATGTGGTGCTGCTTGGTTACCCAGCGGAAGAAAAGCCCGCGCGAACACAGTACGACCCAGCTCTGGTTTCATTGGACTCTTTTGGAACGCGCTGGGAAAAGGGGAATTCCTAAAAAGTTATTAGCGAAGCTGAATACCGCGTAGCTTGCTACGCCGGTTCGATGCTTTGAGGCGGCTGACGCTCTTGCATTTGCGTAATTCACCGTCAGCTTGCTGCGGAGATAGCAAATGCAAAGCCACCGGTTTAATTTGTAGTTTGACTTGCTGCCCCAATCCACGGGCGAATAATGCCAGGCAGCGGGGTTGGAGGCCTGAAATTGCTTGTCTTCAGCACAAAAAGCGCCGTCCGCCAGCATTTTGCTTTCCAGCAGTTCCAGGGCTGGTTTGCAGCGCGGATCTGAGAGCCTATCTGCCAAGAGCATCAGCTCCAGCCCCACCAGGATGTCGTATTTCCAGTAAGACGGGTGGCTCAGGCGGATAAACTCCGGCTGCATCACTTCCCCGCTGCTCTCCCGAAGGAAAAGCCGTTTCTGCAGAAAAAGCTGCACGGACTTTTCGATGGCTGCGTCCAAAGCCGGAAAGCTTCCGGCTCGCTCTCTCCAGGTCAGGAGCGCGCGCAAAGGCGTCCAGGACTCCCAGAAAGAAGAATGTGAGGCTTCCGGGCGTTTATCGCAATTCCAGCCTCCATCCGCCCACTGCCAACCCAACAACTTCATCGCCAGGTATTCTGTTTGTTCGTCACCATGTCCAGCAGGACGGGTTCTTCGGTCTGAGAGAAGTGATTGTCCGTAAGTTTTCACTATCTACGGATAAGGCTTGGTCGGGAAAGAAGTATGGTAAAATTTTTCGGTTGGATTATTTCACAATTGAGATACCACAACCAAATAACGTAATTAATTTGCGATTAAGCTTAGGAGGCTGTATGACAACAAAGAAATGGGTTTATCTGTTTGACGAGGTCGAACAGGCTGAGGCGTACGCAGGTTCTTGGGACGGAGTGCGCGGACTATTGGGCGGCAAGGGTTCCAATCTGGCTGAAATGGTGCGTATCGGCGTACCGGTTCCCCCTGGCTTTACGATTACCACTGAAGCCTGTAATGCTTTTCAGGAAACAAATGAATTTCCCGAAGGGATGTGGGAGCAAGCCTTGGATGCCCTGAAGCAAGTGGAAAAGAAAGCCGGCAAGGTTTTCGGCGATCCGAAAAACCCTCTGCTGGTTTCCTGCCGTTCCGGCGCTAAGTTCTCCATGCCCGGCATGATGGATACCGTTCTCAATATCGGAATGAACGACGAAACCGCGCAGGGCATGATTGCTCTTACTGGCAACGAACGCTTTGTGGCGGATTCATACCGCCGCCTGGTCCAGATGTTTGGCAGCGTTGTGCTTGGCATCGATGATGAAGCTTTTGATGAAGTTCTGGACGCCTACAAAGCAAAGAAGGGCGTGAAGCTGGACACAGAGCTAGGCGCGGCCGACTGGCAGTACCTGACCGGCAAATTCAAAGAAGTTGTCAAGCGTGAGATGGGCTTCGACTTCCCGCAGGACCCCCTGGTGCAGATGCAGTATGCCATTAAGGCCGTTTTTGGCTCCTGGAACTCCAAGCGCGCGATTGATTACCGCCGCCGCGAGAATATCCCTGACTCTCTTGGCACCGCTGTCAATATCCAGACCATGGTATTCGGCAACATGGGCGATGACTCCGGTACCGGCGTGGCGTTCACCCGCGACCCGCAAACCGGCGACAATAAAATGTTTGGCGAGTACTTGCTCAATGCCCAGGGCGAAGATGTCGTGGCTGGCATTCGCAATACTTCCAAAATTGAAGGTCTGAAAGTTGAAATTCCGGACGCCTACAAAACCTTTATGGATATCACCGAGAGGCTGGAGAAGCATTACAAAGAAATGCAGGACGTGGAGTTCACGATTGAACGCGGCAAACTGTGGATGCTTCAGACCCGCAATGGAAAACGCTCTGCCAAGGCAGCGATCAAGATAGCCTACGATATGGTCAATGAAAACTTCATTACCAAGGAAGAGGCTATCATGCGCGTGACCCCCGAACAGGTGGACCAAATGCTCCATCCGCAGTTCTCCCTGGAAGACAAAGAGAAAGCCAAGAAGGAAAAGGGCTTGCTCGCCAAGGGTGTAGCTGCCTCTCCTGGCGCTGCGGTTGGTCAGGTCTACTTTGACGCCGACCTTGCAGAAAGAAAACACCGCGACGAAGGTCAGGACGTGATTATGGTCCGTCCTTTCACCAAGCCGGACGACGTGCACGGTATGCTGGCCTCCAAGGGTATTCTCACCAGCGAAGGCGGCGCCACCTCCCACGCCGCGGTGGTTGCCCGTCAGTTTGGCGTCCCCTGCGTTGTCGGTGCTTCCATGGCTCAGATTGACCTTGAAAAACGTCAGATGCACTCTAACGGCACCGTCATCAAAGAAGGCGACTGGATTTCTGTTGATGGGACCACGGGCGAGGCTTTTATCGGCAAATTGCCGCTGACCACACCCGATGTAACCCAGCAAAAAGAACTGATGGCGCTGCTCGAATGGGCTGATGAAGTTTCCCGCCTGCAGGTTTGGGCAAACGCGGACTATCCCAAGGATGCCCGCCGCGCCCGCGCTTACGGCGCCAAGGGTATTGGCCTCTGCCGCACGGAGCACATGTTCTTCGAAGTGACGCGCTTGGCGCATGTCCAGGATATGATTATGAACGCTGAACCGACCCAGAAGAAGCTCAATTCTCTGGAGCAGTTGGAAGCCGCGCTGAAAGCCGGCCGCCTGGAAGGCCGACCGCTGAAGGATGATGAAAAGGCTGAACTGGCTGCTACGATTGAAGCTGATAAAAAGGCTTTGGCTGAGGACCCGGGCGCGAAAGCTTATTTTGGCGCGCTGGACTTCATTCTGCCTCTCCAGCGGGAAGATTTCTACGGTTTGTTTGAAGCCATGAACGGCTATCCCGTGATCATTCGCCTGATCGACCCGCCCCTGCACGAGTTCCTGCCTTCGTTGGAATCTCTGCTTACGGAAGTCGCGACCATGCGCGCCACCGGCGTAACAGAAGGACTGGCTGACAAGGAAAAGCTGTTGGATGTTGTCCAGAGCCTGCATGAAAGCAACCCGATGATGGGTCTGCGCGGTATCCGCCTGGGTATCGTCTACCCCGACATCATGAAGATGCAGGTCCGCGCGATTTTTGAAGCGGCATGCGATGCTGCCAAGGCCGGCATTGTGGCAAAGCCAGAAATCATGATCCCCTTGACCGGGCATGTTAATGAGCTCAAAGAAGTTCAACCGACCCTTGTGCAAATTGCCAAGCAAGTCATGGCTGAGAAAGGCATCGAAGTTGCCTATAAATTCGGCACCATGATAGAAATCCCGCGTGCTGCTGTTACGGCTGCTGAGATTGCTGAATATGCTGAGTTCTTCTCTTTTGGGACGAACGACCTGACCCAGATGACCTTTGGCTACAGCCGCGATGACGCCGAACGCAACTTCCTCGTGCGTTACGTGGAAAAAGGCATTCTTCCCAAGAATCCCTTCCAGCAGCTTGACCGCGAGGGCGTTGGTCAGTTGATGAAAACGGCTATTAAGGACGGCCGCAGCGTGCGCCCGAACCTTGAGGTCGGCATCTGCGGTGAACACGGCGGTGATCCCAGCTCGATTGAATGGTGCCATATCATAGGCAACAATTATGTCAGCTGCTCCCCGTTCCGCGTGCCTCTGGCGAGATTGGCCGCCGCGCAGTCTGCATTGAAACACAAGTAAGTCTGATTGGATACGAAGAGGACAGGCAGCATGATGCTGCCTGTCTTTTTTATTGCAGAGCCCATTCAGAGGAGGGAGGAAAGCCGCGCTGATGTTGCACGCGTGTTAATCCAGTCCTGAATAGTGCTTACTTGCCGTAAAGGCGCGCGTACTGCGCATAGATTTCAGCGATCTTACGGACATAAGTGCGCGATTCAAGATACCGGATGGAACCAACAAACAAGTCGGGGTCTTCGCCGGAAATTTGTTTCCAATCACGCGCATTGCCAGGGCCGCTGTTGTAGGCTGCCAGAGCCGTGTAAGGGTCGCCGTCAAAGACGTAAAACTGCCGCGCAAGATAATTCGCGCCGAGGGTCAGGTTATAGAGCGGAACTCCCAGGTCTTCCGTGCTGAAATTGGGCGGGTAATTGATTTCCGTCGCAATCGTCTCTGCGGTTTGCGGCATCAACTGCAGCAAGCCTTGCGCTCCGGCGGAGGATTGCGCGAATGGTTGAAAGCGGCTTTCCTGGTGGATGAGGCTAAAGAGGACTAGCACCGGCACGCCGTAAGTATCGGCTGCTTCCTGCACCCAGGGGAGGTAATAGGTGCCGTAGTAAACATAGCTGAAGTAGGCGGGCAGGTTTTCCGCAAGGGCGATATCGCTGTAGCCTGCCAGGGTCGCGATGGTCTGGCTGGTTTCAATCGCGGAAGCGTAAAAGCCGTAATCGATAAAAGGTTTGAGCAGTCGGAAACTATTGACCACATCCAGGCGGTTATCAATTCTGAGGGATTCAAACTCCTGGCGGGCTTGCGGGTAGAGCCCGAGGCTCCAATATTCCCGCGCGCGCACAAAGCGGGCATCATTCCAAAGCTCCGGGCTGTAATCCAGGTCCACCTGCGAGGGCAAGTTAAACGAGGTGCGCATCCAGGCTGCAGCGACCTCGCGGGCGTTGGTGAGGTCAATTCGCAAGTCCAGCGCTTCAGGCGATTGGAAGGGCTCTTTGCCTTCGACAAGCTCCTGGGCGCGTAAACCGTAATATCCGGCTGGGTCAGCCGCTGTTGCGGAATTCCAATATTCCTGCGCTTTAGCGGCGTCGCCCTGGGCCTGGCTCACTTTGCCGAGCCACAGATAAGCCCCGGCGCTTTCGAGCGGTTCCAGCGCCAGCAGGATAGCGCGATTGAAGGAGGCCGCGGAGGCGGTCATATCCCCCCGGCGGAAGTGCAGAATACCAGCGAAAAACGCGCCTTGGAAGGACTGGTCCGAGGAGGGATAACTCATCGCGATGCGGTCCCAGGTTTGGGCGGCTTCTTCCAGTTTTCCCTGGATTTCCAGATATCTTCCGGCGGTAAAGAGCAGACCGGGCGCGTAGACAGCCTGAGGCTGCTGCGAGACATAATCCAGGGCTGATTGCGCGGCAAGGTCAGTGCGGTTCATGTAAAGGTACTGCGTGTAGACAATATCTTCGATGGCATGCGAGAGATAGCTGCTCTTGGGATAATCGCTGACGACCTGCTTCCAAAGCGCTATAGCGGTCTGGTCCTGGGGTGTTCCACTGCTCTGATTGAGCGCGAAACGTTCTTCGGATTCTAAATCGGCCAGTTCCAGTCCTTTCGCGCGTACTGCGAGCGCCTGGTAGTAGAGAGCTTTGTCTTTCTCGAGACCGTCGCCTTCCAGGTAACGGCTGAAAGCTTCATTTGCCAGGTCGTACTGACCTCTGAAGTAATTGATTAAGCCGCGCTGCAGTTCATCGACAGGCTGTTCTGCTTCCAGCAGCGCAAGGACCGCGGAGAAAGCGTCGTAGGTTTCTGGATAGTTATTAACCGCGTGTTGGTAGTATTCGAAGCCTTCTTCAACCAAGCCCTGCGCGATGGATACCCGGCCAAGCAGCAAGTCAAGCTGGGCTTTCAGGTAGATATCTTCCGTGCGCGCGTACACATCCCGGTAAATGGCAGATGCTGGAGTCAACTGTCCCAATTTTTCGTAAGCCCCGCCGACCTTAATTGCAAGCGGGGCGTTTTGGGAAGGGTCCGAGGCCAGAAAAGCGGCGGAATATGCTTCCAGGGCCAGTTCGTTTTCACCCGCCTGCCTTTGCAAGTCGCCGACCTGTTCAAGGACAAAAGCATCCAGGACGCCTGGCCGCGCTTGTTGGTAAGCCGTCAGATATTCCGCGGCTTCCGTGAAGTTATTCTCAGAGGCTGCAATCTGCGCAAGCAGGTAATTTGCCCGCGCGGCGGGCAAGGAATCCGGATAGGTCGCAAGAAGGTCGAGCAGAATTGGTTTGGCCTGAAAGTAATCCTCCAACTTGTAATAAGTAAGCCCCTGGCCAAAAAGCCCGGCGGCGCGCAAAACAGCCGAACCCGAGCTTTTTGCCGCGCCATAGCTTTGCAGCGCGGCTGGATAATCCCCGAATTGCAGGGCGGCATCGGCTTCCGCCAGACGGGCTTCGGTCAGCACAGACGCTTCCGTGGGGGTATTGGCGGGTTGCTCCGTTGCGGGTAAGGAGGTCGGGCTGCCGGCCAGCGTTGCCGTTTGGGTCGGGGAAGCGGTTTGCATCGGGCTTGCGGGAGCGGAAGGCGCCGCGCAGGCGTTCAGGAGCAGCATAGCGCACAGGAAAACAAGCACAATCGGAGAAAAACGGTTTGTTTTCATGCTGGGTTTATAACGGATAGGGTTGCCTTTGTCAATTATCTTCGTCGGGTTATGACCGGGAAAAGACAAGCCGCCAATTGAGCGGCGGCTGGCACTTTATATAACTTTATGCTGAATCCGGAGTCATTCGTACTGCATAAGCACTGCTGGAATTGCGGCGCGGATAAGCTTTAGCGTTTTGCGGAAAGCTTCCAGCTTTTCGGCGTCGCTGCCTTGCACCGCCGCGGGGTCTTCAAAGCCCACGTGGATGCGGTTGCCTTTGCCCAGCCAGAGCGGGCAGGTTTCGCGGGCGTTATCGCAAACTGTGATGATCAGATCGAATTCCTGTCCTCTGAATACCTCAACAGATTTGGGTTCGCCCTGATGGAAAATACCGGCTTCGTCCAGGACCCTAAGGGTGAAGGGATTGATCTCCGCCGCCGGGTTGGTCCCAGCGCTGTAAGCTACCCATTTGTCCCAGCAGTCGTTGTTGACCACCGCTTCCGCCATCTGACTGCGGGCGGAATTGCCAGTACACAAGATCAGAACCTTTTTGCGCTGCTGCAGTTCGTCTTCATCGGGGATGGACTGCGGACCGAGCGTTTTTTGGTCAGCGTCCTCGCTGATGAGGATTTCATTCTCAAATTCTCCAGCTTCCATCTCCCGCAGGAGCTCGAGCGCCTTCTGTTCATCCTGCGCGCGAACGAGCACCTCGGCCATGCCCAGGTCCCCGACAGTAAGCCCGTAAATTCTACCAGCAGCCTCCTGGCTGATGCTGGCAGGAATGCCCTGGGCTTCCAGGAAACTCTTGATCATTTCACCGTCAACCAAGCCCTTGGCGCGGTAAACAACTACCCAATCTGAAAAACCATGTTCTGTCATTCGTAAATCCATTTCTCTATATCGCGCGACCAGGCCACGATTTCTTCCGGTTTGAACCACAAAGCAATCTCCGCTTCAGCGTTTTCGGGGGAATCCGAGGCGTGGGTGATGTTAAAACGCGCCTGAAGCGCGTAGTCGTGCCGGATAGTGCCCGGGGCGGCTTCCGTTCCGCGCGTCTTTCCCATAGTCTGTCGGATGGCAGCGATCGCGTCCGGGCCTTCCCAGACCATTGCCATGACCGGTGCGGAAGTGATGAAAGCAATCAGTGCATCGTAGAATGGCTTGCCCGCATGCACCGCGTAATGCGCTTCGGCTAATTCCCGGCTAACCTGTAAAAAACGGGCGGCCGTCAGGCGTAAACCGCGCTCTTCCAAAGCGGTGATGACCTTGCCAACCAAACCGCGCTGCACGCCGTCCGGTTTAACCAATACCAGCGATCGTTCCATATTCTTCTCCAGATGCGTTTTTTAGTTTTTCTGCTGTTTCCTGTGCTTGTCTGGCAAGCCCGGGTTGATTATCCGCGCTGCATAGGTCCGCGTAGAATTCCCACAGCGGCTGGCTTTCCGCGCGTAAATCCAAGCGCGAACGCAGCACGCTGAGCGCGCTTGCGCGGGTGGCAGGGTCCGTTTTTATTGCCGTGAGCATTACCCTGGCTTCTGAAAGACTGCCCTCATCCAGGGCTGTGGCCAGCGCGAGCTCCTGGGGGTTTTCCGGCGCATTGTCCTTCGGCACAACTGTTGGTTCCACCAAGGCTTCAGCGCTGTCGGAAGATTCAGTGGCGATTTCTTCAGAGCGCGGAACTTCACTTTCTGGAAGGTCTTCTTGTCGTTCTGCCGTGATTTCCGGCTTGAGTGGTTCCGGAGTGTTTTCCAGGGTCCATCCACTTTCGTCGTCAGCGGCTTGCAGCGCAGGCGTGCTTAAGGTCATCCCGCTAAGTTCCTCATCAGACAGCGCTTCTGCGTGTTGGATCTGAACCGTTCTGGTATCTTCTTCCGGATTTGCCGGCGCTTCGACAGGCGTATCCTCGTGCGCGAAGGCAATCAACCAGTCTGGAAGTTCCTCAGATTGTGCGCTTGTGGGCTCGGGGATCTGCGCGGGCTTTGGTTCTGCCCAAGCGGCATGGACTTGAACAGGCTTGGTGTCCTCCAACTGCGAGGTAAGCGCAGGCACGGCTTGTGTGATCTCACTCCGGGCTGCTGGGTTATTCAGGGCAATTCGTACGGGTTTTGTGTCCTCATGCGGATCTGGGGTGCTGATCTGCAGATGCAACGGAGCAGATGCTCCAGTATCCGATCTGGTATTCTTGTTTGCTGGGTTTTTGCTTTCCATCACAGCCGCCTGTTTAAGAATTGCAGCCAGAGCGATCCGGCTGCAATTGTGGGTTATTCTCCGAGATAATCGCGCAGTTTGCGGCGTACGCTGGGATGGCGCAAGCGCGTCAGCGCCTGGGCTTCGATCTGACGGACACGTTCGCGTGTGACGCCCATCTTTCGCCCGACTTCTTCCAGGGTATAGGCCTGCCCGTCCAGCAAGCCGTAACGCAGCTGCAGAATGCGGACCTCCCGAGGAGGAAGGGAGTCGAGCACTTCGTCCAGATGCGCGCGCAGCAGGTTGTATGTGGCGGTGTCATCCGGCGGTGGCGCCTCGTCGTCTTCAATGAAGTCGCCCAGCACCGAATCTTCTTCGTCATCCGTCGGCGTTTCCAGCGAAAGCGGTCTGCGCGCGACCTGGATCATATTCTCGACCTTTTTTGGCGGTACTTCCAGGGCTTCTGCTAATTCTTCCACGCTGGGGTCCCTGCCAAGTTTTTGGGTGAGCTGATGCTGGACGCGCAAGAGCTTGTTGATCTGATCGCCCATGTGGACCGGCACGCGGATCGTGCGTCCCTGGTCGGCAATCGCGCGGGTGACTGCCTGGCGGATCCACCAGGTGGCGTAGGTGCTGAATTTGTGCCCGCGTTGGTATTCGAATTTCTTGGTCGCGCGGATCAGACCGATGTTGCCTTCCTGGATCAAATCCAGAAAAGGAACGCCGCGCCCCATGTATTTTTTCGCGACGCTGATAACCAGCCGGGAGTTAGCCGTAATGAGGTGCTCGCGGGCAGCCCAGCCGTCTTCGATTAACGTGCGCAGTTCAAGCCGCCTTTTTGCTCCGATATTGCCTTTGGCTAATTCTTCGCGCGCTGTACGTCCGCGCTCGATGCGCTGGGCTAAATGCTGCTCTTCCTCAATATCATGAAGGAGGGGAACCCGGCTGACTTCCTTTAGATACAGACCAATCGTATCGTCAGTGTCAATGTTAGCAAGGTCATCCAGCTGGCTTTCCTCGATTACCGCATCGGAAAGTTCAATTTCACTTGGTTCTTCCTGAGACGAACTTTCCTCTGTGTAGTTGATTCCGGCGCCGAGCAAGGCGGTATATGCTTCTTCCAACTGATCCAGATCCTGCTCTGCATCCGGGAAAAACTGAAGGATGTCGTCGTATGTTACATAAGTTTTTTTTCTGCCGAAGTCCAACAGACGTTCAAGAGCTGAGGATTCGCGATCGTCGTCGAGAACTTGATTATCGTTATTTATTCTTGCCATTCAGTTATTGGTACCTTTTCTATACAATTTATCGCACTTAACCCATAGAGTACAGTATTTCAGAGTCAAATTCAAGTGTTTTTCCAATATTGCTGCTTCCAGCTTTTTCTACAAGGCGAGTATTATATCCTTTTCAGGCGTAATAGAAAAGCTCTCTTTTCTGCGGAAGTTTTGAGGGTGTTGAAAAACATTGGTTAATCGATTACATCCAAATTTTTCAAAGTTAAGAATTTAAATCTGCCCTCACCCTGCCCTCTCCCAGCTTCGAATCTCGTTCGTTTTTTAGCGTCAATCTGCTGGGAGAGGGTGGTTCTTTTGCAGGTGGGGGCGGCCGCCCCCACCTGCAAACATCTTTCCCCTCACCAGCATCGTGCGGAAAGTTTTACACTGAAACGAGACGCTGGGGAGGGGAATCAAAGGGGAGGGGTTTATGAACATATTGTGTTCTTCTTGAATATAAAGTTGTTCATTTTTTATTGTTCTGGACATTTTCAACACCCTCTTTTCTACGGAAGTTTTGAGATTTGACCGCAGCCCTACCAACGGTTAAAATCCTTTCGTTAATCACGAGGTAATGGTGCTTCTTAAAAAAACCGCTCAATATTGGGTTCCTCTCCTGGTCGCGGCGCTGGCTGCCGGCTTGATAGTGCTCAATATGCAGCTATCTGAGCAATTTTTATACCAGGATGAATTCCTGCCGCGCTGGTCCGCTGCGCGCGGGTGGATGCAGGATGGAACTTCACCATATTCTGATGACGCTTACTCAGAGGCAAAGGCGCTCTATAATGAAACCGGATTCAGCCCGCCAGCGTTTAGTCAGGGTAGGTTTATTGACCTGGTCTGGTACGTTTTTCTTTATATCCCGTTAAGTTTTTTGCCTTATACAGTCGCCCGGGCAATCTGGATGACCCTTACAGCGGCAGCGATATTCTGTAGTATTTGGATCGGGGTGGACCTGGCTGGTGCGCGCATGTGCGCTTGGGAACGGATTCTGCTTGCCCTGCTGGTTACCTGCTCTTATCCGTTCTTTAAGCTCATACTCTCCGCGAGTATACTGCCGCTGTTTCTTTTTGCTTTGCTTGCGGCTTGCCGCAGCGCGCAAACGGGCAAGGTAACCTCTGCTGGTGTACTATTGTTTCTATGCGTGGGGATGCTGCCAATTGGCTTGATCATTGCGACTTTTCTTTTTATCTGGCTGAATGGGCGCAAACAGAACGAAGCGCTCCCGGTCTTTTTTATTGGTCTCGCCTTTTTGGCGCTCACATCGCTCATTCTCTTTCCGGGGTGGATACCGCAGTGGTTTTCCAGCTTTATCGCGGCACAACCCCGCCTGGACTGGCTGGACACACCAATAATGCGCCTCGCTTCCTTTTTTCCGGGCGCGGTAGTACCCTTGTCGGTGGCTCTGCATGTGCTCTTACTTTTTACAATGCTGGTCGAATGGTACGGGCTGGGTGAAAGCGACGAAAGACGCTTTCGCTGGAAGCTGCTGCTTACGCTGACTCTATTCAGTCTGTTTAATCCTGCTGGTTCCCCCTCATTTCTGCTGCTTGCCTGGCCTGGATTTCTGCTTTTCTACGATTTTCTTCAAGAAAAATGGAAGATTTCTGGTAAAATAATTTTTTGGACAGTTCTCTTGCTTTTTCTTTACAGCAACTGGCAAAGCTTCCTGCGCACCGAAAATTGGTCCTCAAAAGAGGCAAGCTGGGTAATCACCCTTCTGCCCTTGGCGGCATTAATTACCTTGGAATGGACGCGCTGGTGGGTGATGAGCAGCCCCAGACCGCTGCATGAAGATTAGCAGGAAATTGTGCGTTTAGATTTTTTATTTCTTGGAGGTTCTTAATGACAAAAAAACGCGTTGGGGTTATGACTGGGGGTGGTGATGTTCCTGGTTTAAATCTGGCTATCAAATCGGTTGTACTAAACGCCGTGGAACAGGATTACGATGTAATCGGCATCCGTTTGGGATGGGGCGGCTTGCTGCGCTACAACCTGGACAATCCGGAAAGCACAAAGGAACTTGTCCAAGCCCTGGATGTCAACGCAGTCCGCAAAGTAGATCGCACCGGCGGTACTTTCCTGCATACTTCCCGCACCAACCCTTCCAACGTCCGTCCAAAGGACGCCCCGGAGTTTCTTCAGGGCAGCGCTTATGGTAAGGTTGTGAAACCTGATGGAACCAAGGATTACACGGACTACATCCTGAAAGTATTGGATTATCTTGGCATCGACTCGCTGATTACCATTGGAGGTGACGACACCCTGAGCTACTCCGCCCGTCTTTATAAAGAAGGTTTCCCGGTGGTGGCTATTCCCAAGACCATGGACAACGATGTCTACGGCACGGATTACTGCATAGGGTTTTCGACCTCCATCACGCAGTCAGTCTCGCTGATTACCAACTTCCGCTCTTCAGTCGGTTCGCATGAACGAATCGGGATTGTGGAACTCTTTGGGCGTAATTCCGGTGAGACCAGCCTGGTGACCGGCTACCTAAGCTTCGCAGACCGCACCATTATCTGTGAAGTGCCGTTTAACTTCCACAAACTGGCGGATTTTCTGGTGGAAGACAGGAAAAACAACCCGTCCAACTACGCGATGTGCGTTATTTCCGAAGGCGCGGTTTCCGATGGAGGCGTGATTGTGGAGAGCGGCGAAGAAGATGCTTATGGTCACAAGAAGTTGGGCGGCATTGGCGAGCTGGTCGGCGATCAAATTAAGGCGCTCACCGGGCAGCACATTATGTTTCAGAAGCTGGCCTATCTCGTGCGCAGCGGTCCAGCGGATATGCTTGACCGCATGGTGGCGTTAAATTACGGCACCCTGGCGATGCAGTTAACCGCCAAGGAAGATTTCGGGAAAATGGTGGCGATTAATAACGGCGTTTACACTACCGTTCCGATAGATTCTTCCACTCAGGGCAAACGCCACGTGGATGTGGATATGTATTACGATAAAGAAAACTACCGCCCGCATATTCAGGACATTTATAATTTGCCGATGTTCCTTGTTTGAGGCAGCAGCGTTCTTGAGGCGCATAAAACTTTTCAGTTTTATGCGCTGTTTTTTTTAGGAGGATTATGGGAGCAGAGGCGCAAGGCGCGAGCGCTGCCAGATACATGGTAATCCCCAGGGTTCTTGTTTTCCCTTTCGACCCCACCAATAAAGTGCTGCTCTTAAAAGGCGCGCCGGATAAACGCATTTGGGCAGACCTGTGGAACGGGATTGGCGGGCATGTGGAAGCTGGCGAGAGCGTGTTGGATGCCGCCAGGCGGGAGCTGCTGGAAGAGAGCGGTCTGACTGCGGCTAGCTGGATCCTCTGCGGACAAGTATCCGTGGACACGGGCAGCAAAGCCGGCATTTCTTTTTTCGTATTTCGGGCGGAGCAGCTTAGTGGTGAACTGATAGAAAGCGCTGAAGGCAGTCTGCGCTGGTTTACGCTGAACGAGCTCAGCCATTTTCCGCTGGTGGAAGACCTGCCGATACTGCTGGGTAAAGCCGCGCGAACCCAAGCAGGCAGGCATCCTTTTTGGGGCGTATATCGCTATGACGCGAACGATCAGTTGGTGATGTCGTTTTCAGCTTGAGTGTGTTCAAAAAACACGAGCAGCGTATCCCCGTACTTTCGGGAGTCAAACACGGTGAAGTGCTGATACGCGCGTTCTTCCCACTCAACCGGATTGATTTGGACGATGATTTGTCCATCCGGGCTTAGGCGCTGCGGCTGCGCATCCAGCAAATCCAAGGCTTTCTGCCACATGCCCTTGTACTGCGGGGGCGCAATGTAAATCAGGTCATAGGCACTACTAGCCGCTTGGGCGAGGAAAATGAACGCGTCCTGATGCTGCACCTCGGCTTTATCGTTCAGATGCGTTGCGCGCAGGTTCTCCTGGATAATGCGTACAGCCTCGCGGCTTTTGTCCAGAAATAGTGCGGATTCCGCGCCGCGGCTGAGCGCTTCAATGCCAACGGCGCCGGTTCCGCCAAAGACATCCAGCACCTTGTTTCCAAGCACTTCATCCCCCAGAATATTGAAAAGCGCTTCCTTTACGAGATCGGTAATAGGGCGCGTGGTATCCCCAGGGACAGTCTTCAGGCGCAGCCCCTTTGCGCTCCCGCCAATAACCCGCAGCGTGCCCATCTGCGCTAAACCTTTTTCGCTTCCGCCTGCGTTTTAGCAACGTCCCCGAAGGTCCAGAAGCGGTTGGCGAGGTAGTTGAGAATTAGGGTTAGCGGGAGGATGAGAGCCAGAGCAAAGTTCCTGCTTAACGCCTGGGCTGAAAGACCAAAGAGTTGAACATCGTTGGAAGTTATCAAGGGCCTGAACCAGCTGTCAACCGGCGGGATTGTGAGCGTACGCAGCGCCAGACCAGCCGCGTTGATCAACGCGAATTTTGAGAACTGGCTTGCAAGAGACTTCGCCTGCGATTCCGGGTAAACCCACAGGCGATTGAGCGTGTAACTGTTGATAACTGCCAGGATGAAAGACAGCGCCTGTGCCAATACCAGCGGCATGCCCAGCCAACCGGAGAACAGGTTCATCAGTCCAAAGTCAATCAGCGTGTTCAGCGCCCCGACCAGCAGGAACTTCCCGAAGCGCAAAGTCTCCGGCGTGGATTTTCCGGTCATTATAGATTCTTCTCCTGGAAGTAATTAATGGTTTCTCGCAGCCCTGTTTTCAGGTCTACCAGAGGTTCCCATCCGAGTAATGTTTTTGCGCGGGTAATATCCGGGCGGCGGCGCTGGGGGTCGTCTCCTAAACCTTCGGCAAAGCGGGTAATCAAGCCAGCCTGGTTTCCGGTGAGTTCGTTCATCAGCAGCGCGAAATCCCGGATGCTGATTTCGTTCGGGTTGCCGATATTTACCGGTTCGTGCTCTTCCGAGAGCATCAGACGGTAAATACCTTCCACCAGGTCACTGACGTAGCAAAAACTGCGGGTCTGTGCCCCGTTTCCGTAAATCGTCAGGGGTTCGCCGTGGAGCGCCTGCTGGATGAAGTTTGGCACCACGCGTCCGTCATCCAGGCGCATGCGGGGGCCAAAGGTGTTGAAAATCCGGACGATGCGGGTATTCAGGTTGTGGAAACGCAGATACGCCATCGTAAGCGCTTCCGCGAAGCGTTTGGCTTCGTCGTACACCGAGCGCGGACCGATTGGATCACAGTTGCCCCAATAGGTTTCAGCCTGCGGGTGCACTTGCGGATCGCCGTACACTTCACTGGTCGAAGCCAGCAGGTAGCGGGCTTTGTGGGCTTTAGCCAGTCCGAGCGTATTCAGCGTGCCCAAGGCGCCGGCTTTTAGGGTTTGGATGGGCAGGTTGGGGTACCCGAAAGGGGAAGCCGGGTTCGGGCTGGCAGGGGAGGCAAAGTGCAGCACAAAATCCAGATTTTCGGGGATATCGATAAAGGTCGAGACGTCCTGTCGGATAAGACGGAACTTTCCGGTTTCTGCCAGGTGCGCGATATTCGCTTCGTCGCCGGTGATGAAATTATCCAGACCGATAACGTCGTGCCCCTCGCGAATTAATCGGTCCGCCAGATGAGAGCCTAAAAAACCGGCCGCGCCGGTGAGAACAACGCGCATAAATGCATCCCTTCGGGGTTTTTCCCCGAGATAAGTAGAGTATAATCACATGGCTTAAAGTGAGAGTATTATAGCATGAGCGAAACAGTCGAATTCAACCCCGAAACCAAAACCAATCTCAGCCGCCTGGAGGCGCTGCTTTTTGCTGCTCCCGGATTGAGTTCCATTGAAGACCTGGCGAAGGCTCTTGGGGTAAGTGCCGCTGAGCTGGTTCAGCTGGCAGAAACCCTAAAGCAGCATTACGAGGAATGGCACGGTATTCGCCTGCAGAAGATCAGGAACCAATACCAATTGGTGACAGCGGCGGAGCACGCGGTCTTGATTGAGCAATTCCTGGGTCTGGAAGTGAGCTCGCGCCTTTCTCAGCCGGCGCTGGAAGTGCTCGCGATTATTGCTTACCAGTTAGCCTCCACCCGGCCCGAAATCGAAGCTATCCGCGGCGTTAACAGCGACACGGTGGTGAAGAGCCTGCTTGCTAAAGGTCTGATTGAAGAAAAAGGTCGGTCCGAAGCCCCAGGGCGGCCGATTCTTTACGGCGTAGCAGCGGATTTTTTGCAGCACTTTGGTCTGGAATCGCTGGAACAGCTGCCTGAAGTGGACATTGAAGCTCTCAAGGCGGGTCGACCGTCTGACGGGGCGCAGGAAAGAAAGGTTTTGAAAGACTGATGGCAGAAGAACGCGTACAGAAATTATTGGCAGCGGCTGGTTTTGGCTCCCGGAGAGCCTGTGAGACCTTCATCGAAGCCGGACGGGTAATGGTGAACGGAAAGGTCATCCATTTGGGCGATAAAGCAGACCCTGCCCGGGACAGTATCAGCCTGGATGGGAAATTGCTGCACCTAAAGCAGGAAAAAATCTACATCGCACTGAATAAACCGAAAGGCTATCTTTCGGATATTGATGAGGAGCATCCCAAGCCAACCGTGAATGATCTGATCGGCTTGAAGGAACCTTTGTTCGCGGTTGGAAGACTGGACCTGGACAGCGAGGGGCTGGTGCTGATGACCAACGACGGCGAATTGGCGAACCGGCTTACGCATCCCCGCTACAAGCACGAGAAAGAATACGAAGTGTTTGTCATCAAGCAGCCGGACGCGGAACAGCTGGCAATCTGGCAGCGCGGTGTTGTCCTGGAGGACGGCTACCGGACCTTGCCTGCGAAGGTGGAAGTGATGAACAACGCCGGCGGCGGCTCGTGGCTGCGCATCACCATGCGGGAAGGCAAAAAACGCCAGATCCGGAAAACCGGTTCGCGGATCGGGTTACCAGTCGCACAAATCAAACGTGTCCGGATTGGCACGCTCAAACTGGGCTCCTTGCGATTGGGCGAATGGCGCTACCTCAGCCCGGCAGAAGTAAAACGCCTGCGAGAGTACGCCGGCCTGGATAAAGACGAAAAAACCTCCTGATTTCTCAGTAGTTTTTCTTTGAATAGTCATCCAGCGCGCTGGTCAGGCGGGCGAGCTGCTCTTCGGTCAGTGGGGCTTCGCACACATCCCGGTCCTCGCGGCGGACGACGCGTTTAAGATCTTCCAGATTGACGACTGGTATGGGGGCTTCGTTTAGTTCTCCGATAACGGTGTTTTTCATCAATACAACCAAGATGTGCTTAATCTCCGGCTGTTCCTCTTCGGGGATGCCCTTTTGGGCGAGATACTTGCGAATGGCAGCGGTATTGGCGCTTACTTCCTGAACCGGTCGGCCAATGCCTTCCTGCCCGAACAGCTTCATCATAAAGTTGCCGCCCTGCTGTTTCCATTTGCCATTTTCAAACGAGATTTTTCCGCTGGCAGTTACTGGAATCGGTACCCAGATGGCGCAGGGACCAAGGAGCAAAAAAGGAACCGGGCTGGAATAGACATAGAAGGTGTACTCATGGCGCAGTTTCTCGAAAGCGCCCACGAAAATTTCATCATAACGCGGGCTGCGTCCAAATCGGCTGGAAAAGTACATGCCCACCTGCGAAAGCACAAAACCGAAGATTAGCGCAATGTAGGAATAAAGAATCTTGGTCATGTCCTTGCCAAAGGCAAACACGAGACCAAGAGCCAGCACCGCCAAACTGGCAAAGGTGGTAATCTGACCGATGGTTTTATTTTTCTTGATGAGTTTTTCGTTGATTACAAGTTTCATGAGAGCACTTCTCCGCTGTTGTTTAATGGGATTGATTTGCGCAGGGAATCCAATAAACCGGATTCCACCGCGATTTTTGCCTGTTTTACCGCGCTGACCACAGCTTTGGCATCTGAACGGCCGTGCCCGACAAATACCAGCGCGTCTATTCCCAGCAGGTGAGCCGCGCCGACTTCGGAGGGGTCAAGCATTTGTTTGACCGATTTGAAGGCGGGTTTCGCCAGCGCTGCGCCGATTTTCGTGCGCGTGCTGCGCATCAGTTCTTCTTTGAGCGTTTCAAGGATGAGCTGGGCGACTGCCTCGGTGGATTTGAGCAGGACGTTGCCCGTAAAGCCGTCCGTCACTGCCACATCCACTTCGCCAGCGAATAATTCTTTGCCTTCGATGTTCCCGACGAAGCCGGGGACTTCCGCGCGCATCAGGGGACCAGCCGCTTTGACCAGCTCGTTCCCTTTGCCTTCCTCTTCGCCGTTTGCCAGCAAGCCTACCCGGGGATTCTCGCGGTGGAGGAGCAAACCGGCGTAAATGCTGCCCATCCGCCCAAATTGCACCAAAAATTCGGGACGGCATTCCGCATTGGCGCCGATGTCCAAAACCAAGCATTTTCCGTTTTTTACCGGGAATGTGCTGCACAGGCAGGGGCGGATGACCCCCGGAATGAGGCCGAAGGTTTTGGTGGCAAAATACATCGCCATGCCGGTATTACCGGCAGTTACGAATGCCTGCGCTTCGCCGCTGCGCACCAGATTCATCCCGATCTGCATGGTATTGTTCCGTTTGGCGCGGGCTTCCGCGATATGGTCGCTCATTTCCAAAGCTTCAGGGGTGTGCACGATGCGTACACGGGACTTGTCTCCGGGCTGCGAAGCCAGCAACGGCTGCAGGACCGCCTCGTCGCCTACCAGAATGAGGTCCACGCCGAGGGTTTCAGTGCATTGCACAGATGCTTCCACTTCCGGCAGCGGGCGTTTGTCGCTGCCCATCGCGTCCAACACGATCGTCGTTCTCATAGTTTTCCTCTCAGACTAAAATCCTTGACAATAAGTTCAGGACAGATATAATTTCTATCCACGCGCTGGTGCTGGAACTGGCAGACAGGCATGGTTGAGGGCCATGTGGCGCAAGCCGTGGGGGTTCAAGTCCCCCCCAGCGCACCTTGCAGGCAGAAATGCCTGCATTTTTTTATGGGAATTCACGGTTTAGCCAGATGACCGGGTTGACCGGCGTCCCATTGATGTCTATTTCAAAGTGCAGGTGCGGTCCGCTTGAACGGCCGGTGTTTCCGATGTGCGCGATGAGCTGCCCGGGCTGCACCTGGTCCCCTTCCGCTACCAGAAAATCCTGCAGATGCATGTAGATGGAAAATACGCCCAGGCCGTGGTCAATCACGAGGGTGTTGCCGCGTACGATTTGGTCTGGCAAGGCCGCCACAACTGTGCCGGCTGCCGGGGCAAACACGTCAATCCCGTAGCACCAACCGATGTCCAGACCGGTGTGGTAATAAATTTTATCGGTACCGGTGTAAGAGCGCCGACTGCCAAAGCGCGAATTGACGCAGTCGCCGCCTTTCGTTGGATACTGGAAGACTCCGCTCCACTGCTGGACTGGCGTAAGCGTGGTCACAATTTGCTTGAAGAGTGCATCCTCATTGGCAATGTTATCCCCATCCACGGTTTCAGGGTCCACTTTAAGCGTCTGATCTGTCTCGAAATTGCCGGACCCGACAATCGTCCACTGGTCAAAGCGGTACGTAGCGCCCTCGGCGTTGGTGACTTCAATTGTGAGGGGGTAGGCGCCTGGCTCCTGAAGCGCGTTGATGCCGCCAAAGGCAATCTGACTGTCGTCGTCGCGGGCAAAGAATACCGGCTGCACACCTGCCAGGTCAGCCATGAGCGTGACAGGCTGCTCGCTGGTGACCTTGAGGACAAAGGTTCCGCCCTGAACCAAGGGGAGGTTGTCAATCACCATAGAGGTGAGGCCTGGTATTGCCAGGCTGTTGGGATTGTTTTGCGCGGAATACGCGTAGTAGGCGTCCTGCGGTAGGGCGGTGTTTGGCGAAGTGAGCCGGTTCAGGCGCGCCAGAGCCCAGGGATTCTGTCCGGAGAGTATGGAACGTTCCATCCAGGATTGACCCGGCAGCAGCGAGGGCATCGTTTGCAGGTTTTGCGTGGTTTCAGAGGTCGTCAGGGCGATTTTTCGACCGACGAAGAGCTCTGATTGGCTGGTGAATTTATTCAGACGCACCAGGCTGGCAGGTTCGGATTGCGTCCGGCGGCTGAGGCTGCGCAAACTAGCGCCCAGCGGGACGTAATCCGTGGTCAGTACGCCTTGCAAGCCCTCAAACCCGGGGATAAACAGACGGTCGCCCGGGCGCAGGGTATCCCCGATGCTGCGGTTGTTCACCGCCAGGATTTCATCAATGGTGGTGAAGAACTGGCCGGCAATGCCGTAGAGCGTGTCTCCGGACTGCACGACATAGACGGGCAGCTGCGCGGATTGGGCATTTACGGGTGCTGGAGCCAAACTAGCGCAAATCATTGGTAAAATCAGCAGGAACAAAACCAAAGTGCGCTTAAGAAGTAAATATGTTTTTCTTTCAGTCATAACTATCAAGCGCTAAGTTTACCATAGCCTGGCACGCGGAAAAAAGGAGATAACGCATGAAGATAACAACCTGGAATGTAAACGGATACCGCGCTGCGCTCGGCAAGCTGGGCTTTGCCTGGGTTAAGGAATATGAACCTGATGTGTTGTGCCTGCAGGAAATCAAGGTTAAGCCCGAACAGCTGAACGAAGAACAGCGAGAATTTCCAGGCTATCAGACTTTCTGGAACCCGGCGGACAGGCCAGGCTACAGCGGCACAGCCGTGTTGTACAAAGTGCCGCCGCTGGAAATAAGCACCGGTCTGGGCATGGAAGCTTTTGATTCTGAGGGACGCGTGATCCGCTTGAAGTATCCCGATTTTTATCTGTACAACATTTACTTCCCCAACGGCGGGGAGGAAAACCAGCGCGTTCCTTTCAAGCTCGACTTTTACGCGCGGCTACTTGAACTGTGCGACACGCATCACGCGAACGGGGAGAAGGTCATCATTACTGGGGATTTCAATACCGCTCATAACGAGATTGACCTTGCCCGACCAAAGGATAACGAGAAAAACACCGGGTTTTTGCCCGAAGAACGCGTGTGGATTGATAAGTTCCTGGAACATGGCTTTATCGACGTTTTCCGTCAGCTTTATCCGCTCAGGCAGGCTTACACGTGGTGGTCGTACCGGATGAACGCGCGTGTCAAGAACATCGGCTGGCGCCTGGATTACTATCTGGTCAGCGCACCCCTGATGACCCGGGTGCGGGATACAGTCATTCTGGACGAGATAATGGGCTCCGATCACTGCCCGGTGACGCTGGAGCTGATTTAAACACAAAACGCCGGAGGAAACTCCGGCGTTTTGATAGATACTGGACTTACGCTTTTGGCGCGCGCAAGATTAACTGCTTGGCTGCGCGGACCTCATCGCAGCGCCCGACGGGGGAATTGTGCGGGGCTTCGTGCAGCAGCTCCGGGTTTTCGCGCGCTTCAACGGCAATCTTGAGCATGGCGTCCGCGAAGGCATCCAGAGTCTCAATCGACTCGGTCTCCGTGGGCTCAATCATCAGGGCTTCGTGCACAATCAGCGGGAAATAATTTGTCGGCGGATGGAAATTGTAGTCAATCAAGCGCTTGGCTATGTCAAGCGCGCGGATGCCGGGCGCATCCGCCCACTGACCTTCCACCACAAATTCATGCATGCAGCGGCGGTCGTAGGGCAGATGGTAAGTGTCCTTTACCTTCGCCAGCAAATAATTGGCGTTCAAGACCGATTTTTTGGCGATGTTGCTCAGGCCGTCCCTGCCGTGCATGGCGATGTAGGTATACGCGCGGACAAGTATTCCAAAGTGACCATTGAAGGACTTGACGCGCCCAATGGACTTGGTGGGGTGCGCGTAGCCATATAAGGGCGGGAGTTCTTCGCCTCCGGGTTCGACAATGGCAACCACCGGGTCCGGCAAGTATTCTACCAGCCGCTGGCAGACCGCGACCGGACCGGAGCCCGGACCGCCGCCGCCGTGCGGGGTGGAGAAGGTTTTATGCAGGTTAAGGTGCATGATGTCAAAACCTAAATCCCCCGGTCGGACGATGCCAAGCAGGGCGTTTAAGTTTGCCCCGTCGCCGTAGACCAGACCGCCGGCAGCATGCACCAGCTCAATCACCTGGGTTACATTCTCGTCGAAAAGTCCGAGCGTGTTCGGGTTGGTGAGCATCAAGCCGGCCAAGTTTTCGTCGCATAATCCTTTGAGGGCTTCCAAATCCACGTTTCCGCGCGCGTCTGAAGGCAGATGTACAACTTCAAAGCCGCTCATCGCGGAGGTGGCGGGGTTGGTGCCGTGCGCGGAGTCCGGGATAAGGATGCGGGTGCGTTGGGTATCACCGCGGTCGGCGTGGTATTTCTGGATGATGAGCACGCCGGTCAGTTCGCCGTGCGCGCCAGCGGCGGGCTGCAAGGTGACGCCCGCAAAACCGACGATTTCCTTCAGCCACTCCTGCAATGTGTACATCAGGTACAGGTTGCCCTGCACGGTGTCTTCCGGCTGCAGCGGGTGAGTGAGCGCGAAGCCAGGCAGGCGCGAGGTCACCTCGTTAATTTTGGGGTTGTACTTCATCGTACAGGAACCAAGCGGGTAGAAGCCCAGGTCAATCGCGTAGTTCTTCTGGGAAATGCGCGTGAAGTGCCGTACTACGTCAATTTCCGCCAGTTCCGGCAGCGGCAGTTCTTTTCTGCGGAAGGCAGCGGGCAGTTCCACTTCAGGTACGTCTGAAGCGGGGAAGCGCACGCCCTGTCGCCCAGGGGAGGACAATTCAAAGATGGTGGGCTCAGTCATGGGTCACCTCGATCAACGCGTCGTGCAGCAGGTCAATATCCTCTTTGCCAATTTTCTCCGTGACAGCGATCAGCAGGCAGCCTTCCAGCTCAGGATAATCCTTGCCAAGGTCGTAACCACCGAGGATGTCGTACGCGCGCAAGTCTTCGAGCAGGTGCTCCACCGGCTGTGGGCTGCGGATGACAAACTCATGGAAGAAGGGCTGACCTGAGAAAACCTGAGTGTAACCCTGAATGGAGCTGATCTGCTTTGCCGCGTAATGGGCTTTTTGGAAGCACAGGTTGCTGACGGCTTCGAAACCCTGCTTCCCGAGCAAACTCAGGTAGATGGTGGAAGCCAGCGCCATTAAACCCTGGTTCGTGCAGATATTAGAGGAGGCTTTCTCACGGCGGATGTGCTGCTCGCGAGCAGTAAGCGTAAGCACATAAGCCAGCCTGCCGGCATTGTCTACGGTCTCGCCTACAAGCCGGCCGGAAATTTTCCGCAGCAAGTCGTTCGTTACCGCGAAGATGCCCAGATACGGACCGCCGTAGGAGAGCGGGATGCCAAGCGGCTGACCTTCGCCGAAAACGATGTCCGCGCCGAATTCGCCGGGAGGGGTGAGCACGCCCAACGCAGTAGGGTTGACAGCGACAGCTACCAGGGCGCCAGCGTTGTGGGCGGCTTCGATGAGAGGTTTGTAGTCAATCACGCGCCCGAAGAAATCCGGGTACTGCACCATGACCAGGGCGGTGTTGGCATCAATTTGGGCGATGAGTTTTTCCATCGAGGAGTCGATGCCGGTTTCCGGGTCGTCGCCCTGAATGGTGATATCCTTGCTGCCGCGCGTGTAGGTGCGCACAACCTCACGGTACTGCGGGTTGACCGCACGCGAAAGCAGGAATTTAGTACGTTTGCCTTTGTGGTGATGGTAAGCCAGGATCACGGCTTCCGCCGCGGCAGTCGCGCCGTCATAATGCGAGGCGTTGGCAACGTCCATACCGGTCAGCTCGCAAATCAGGCTTTGGTACTCGAAGATAGCCTGTAAAGTACCCTGTGAGATTTCAGGTTGGTACGGGGTGTAGGCGGTATAAAACTCGCCGCGCCGCAGGAGCATGTCTACCGCGGCAGGAACGTAATGGTCGTACGCGCCGGCGCCAATGAAATTCAGGAGAGATTTGGTGCTGCCGTTCGCGTTGGCGATACTTTCCAGCTCATCGGCAACTTCCATCTCGGTCAGGGAGGTGGGGAGCTTAAGCTCAGGGAAGCGGTACTTTTCCGGGATCTCGGTAAAAAGATCTTCGACTTTACCTACTCCGATGGTCTTAAGCATCACCTCCACATCTTTTTGGGTGTGGGGTGTGAACATAAGCTTTACCCTAAGCGATATGCTTGATAGGCTTCAGCGCTAAGCAGTTCTTCCAGCTCAGCCGGGTCGTCCATTTTGATCCTGAGGAGCCAGCCTTCGCCATACGGATCCTTGTTTAGGATTTCCGCATCGTCGGAGACCGCTTCGTTAATCTCGGTCACAACACCGCTTACGGGCAGCATGACCTCCGAGCTGGCTTTGGCGGAATCAACTTGTCCGAGCTGCCCGCCAGCTTTCACCTTGTCTCCGACCTCGACCGAGAATTCAAAATAAACCACATCGCCAAGCGCATCCTGGGCGTAATCAGAGATTCCGACTGTGGCGATGCCGTTTTCCAGCCTCACCCATTCATCCGTTTGGGCAAACTTAAGTTCTTTTGGAAAGTTCATTTTTCTCCTTTTCAAATAGCTACAAAGGCACAAGGATTTTGTGCCTCTGTTGTTAACCGTTGACTGTTTCCTTCAGAGGATGGATTGGCAGGGTCTGTTTACCTGAGAGTTTCGCCCGTCTTAGCGGGTTTGCCCCTTCGGTGCCTGAAGTCAGGGCTCTTCCCAACCAACAATCTTATTTTATTTTAGCCGGATGGGGTGTAAAGTCAAGCGGAAGCGCTGTGCGTCAGCAGGCGGCAAACCGGGTATTTTTTAGCTGCCTGCCTGTTCAACATAATCCAGGCTCTGGTGCCTGAAGTAGGTGTTGTACAGCTCCGAGTAATGGCCGCCTTGCTTGAGCAGCTGCGAGTGCGTGCCTTCTTCGATAATATCGCCGTCCCGCAGGACGATGATACGGTCCGCGCTTTGTACGGTTGAGAGGCGGTGCGCGATGAGCACGCTGGTGGACTGCTTGAGGATTAAGTTCAAGGCGGTCTGGATTTGTTTTTCCGTAAATGGGTCAATACTGGCAGTGGCTTCGTCCAGGATGAAAACGGAGGGGTTTTGTGCCAGTACGCGCAGCAGAGCGACCAGCTGGCGCTGCCCCATGGAAATCTTTGCGCCGCGTTCCCCGACCCGGGTATCCAATCCCTCCGCGAAAGTGTCCAGCCATTCCCCACCGCCAATCTGGCTGGCGAGGGAAAGAATTTCCTCGCGGGTGATGTCCTGTCTGGCAAAACGGATGTTCTCTTCCACGGTTCCCTCAAACAGGAAGGGAACCTGGGTGACCAGACCCATATGCTGGCGCAGCGCGTGCAGGTTGTAGCTGCGGATGTCTTTGCCGTCGATCAGCAGCTCCCCGGATTGGAATTCGTAAAAACGGGCGATCAGGCGCGCGATGGAGGTCTTTCCAGCGCCGGTATGCCCCACAATGGCGACGTTTTCGCCCTCGCGGATGTGCAGGGTAAAGTTGTTCAGGATGGTTTTTCCGTTGGAATAGCTGAACCTGAGCTTGTTAAAATCAATTTTCCCGCGGTAGTTTTCAGGTTCGTATGCACCGGTCTGGTTGACGGTGTGTTCCGCGTCAATCAACGCAAGAATCCGTTCCGCCGCGGATAACCCGGTCTGAACCTGCGTCCAATAGGAGGTAATGCTGAGGATTGGCTGCAGAAAGCGCTCGGTGCTGAGGATAAACAGGTACCAGGCGCCAGCGGTGATGATGCCCTGGGTGACGGAGATGGCGCCGAAATAAACCAGCAGGGCGGTTGCCAGCGCGCCAAACGCGCGGGTAATCGGGAAAACTGTGGAAAGGACCATTCCGCGCTTGACGTTTGTCCGGTAAGAGATGGTATTTGAGCGTTTAAATTCAGCGTAAATGCTTTCTTCCTGGCGAAAATTCTTGGCAATCGCGATTCCGCTGATGGTTTCCTTGATGGTCGCGTTCACGTTCGCCATAGCGCGCATGCCCTGACGTGAAACGCGCCTGGCCAGGTTGCGGTACAGGGAGACGAACAGTATAAACACCGGGACGGTCAGGAAGAACAATAAAGCCAGGTGCCACTCAGCAGTCAGCAGGATAAACGCGGTCACGATGGATTGAACCAGGTTATTAGCGACGTCCATGGTGAGCGTGATAAGGGTAGAGAAATCGCGCGTGTCGGTTGTGATGCGCGAGACAATTTTTCCAGACGAGAACACGTCATGAAAAGCCATATCCTGGCGCATTGAGGAGGCAAACGCGTCAGTGGATAAATTACGGTTGATATCCGCGATGACGCGCGCCAGGAGGCGGTGGTTTACGTAATAAAAGAGGTACCCGAGCAGCTCCAGGATGATCACGGCTGCGGTGAGCAAGTAAAAAGCCTGTTCATTCGGAATGCCGGCGACACCCTCATCCAGCACTTTGGATACGATGACTGGCGGGAGCGCGCCTAGACCGCCCTGCAGTAGCACTGTAAGAAAGATGACGATAATGCGCTTGCGTTCTGGTTTGGCGTAAGCCCAGATGCGTCCAAGCAGCGTTCTGTTGCTGTACTGGCGGTCATATGATTCACTGGCAAGTCCGGTGGAGAATCCCATTGCTTCAGTTCTCTGTGAAAATGTTGCGGTAAGAAGCCGACCTTTGCATCAGTTCGGCGTGCGTCCCAATATCCGCAATCGTTCCGCGGCGCATCACGATATAATGAGGTCCGCCCAACGGATTTGAGATAGACGGTGGGTAATGATGAAGGTAGTGCGCCCTTCAGAGGCAGCTTTGATGGCGCGTTGGATTTCGTCTTCGGTTTGGCTGTCAATCGCGCTGGTGGAATCGTCAAGAATAAGAATTTTTGGGTCGGTCAGGAACGCGCGCGCGAGGGCGATGCGTTGGCGCTGCCCGCCCGAGAGCGTTACGCCGCGCTCACCGATGATGGTGTCGTAGCCTTCGGGCAGGGCGCTGATGAACGCGTGCGCCTGCGCTTTTTGGGCGGCGGATTCCACTTCCGCGCGGCTGGCGCCGGGTTTACTGAAGGCAATATTCTCGGCAATGGACTTGGAAAACAGAAAAATATCCTGTTCGATAATGGAAATCTGACTGCGCAAGGTATCCAACTTCCAGCTTCGAAGGTCAGCACCATCGATTTGTACAGAGCCCTCGCTTGGGTCGTAGGTGCGGTTGATCAGGCGCACCAGTGTCGTTTTCCCCGAGCCGGTCTGACCGACGATGGCCACAGTTTGCCCGGGTTGGACTTGGAAACTGATGTTCTCCAGTGCGGTTTTGTGGATATCGTAAGAAAAACTTACATCCTGAAAGCGCACCTCGCCGCGCAGAGGCTGCGCGCGGCCGGTGTCATTTTTATCCAGGTTGTTCTCGGTATTCATGACAGAGAGCAGCCGGCGGGCGCCGGCAATTCCCAGCGAGATCTGTGAATACGAGTGGATGGACGTGTTGGTCGGGAAGCTCAGAAGCGAAAGCGCGCTGAAATACTTGATCACATCCCCCAGCGGGATCGCGCCCTGCTGAAACAAAACCAGCGCGTGCAGCAAGCCGAAGCCCATGGCCAGCGCCAGCAGCAGCAAGGGCAGAAAGCGGGCTTCCATATCTCCCTGTTCTACCGATGCGTCTCGATAGGCCTTGATGTTGCGCCTGAAGAGCGCGATCTCGCTCTCTTCCTGGGCGGCAGCTTTGACTGTTTCCACGCCGTCAATCGCTTCTGCCAGGCGGCTGTTCATGAGTCCAAAACTGCTTCTAACATTGTTCGTGACGGGTCTGAGTTTTTTCATGTACACTGCGATGGATATACAGTAGGCCATAATAAAGAGGACTGGGGTAAGTAGCAAGGCAGGATTGATCTGCCAGCCGATGACGAGCGGGATAAACAGAAAATTGATGGAGCCAAAGACCATGTTAATCCCGGGGCTGAAGAGAAAATTCACCTCGCGGATATCATTGGTCGCGCGCGCCATCAGGTCCCCGACCGACTGCAGCGAGTGGAAGGTCATGCTTTTTCCGAGCAAGCTGATATAGAACTCGTCGCGCACGTCGCGTTCAATTTTTTGGGCCGTGATCTCAAACCCAAAGTTGCGCATCAGCTGGAACAGCGCGCGGATAACCTGAGAGTAGGTGATTAGAAGCGCGGCCCGGATGAAGATGTTTTTGTCTGGCGCGCCACTGGTCAGGTTGGTGAAAACAACACCAAACTGCACTGCCGGAATGGAAGCAAACGCAGCGTTACCAATCGCCCCGATCAGCGCAGCGAGGAACACCGCCCAATGGTGGAGGGTATGCGAAAGAAGCCAGACGAAGGGATTTGACTTGTTCGTCTTGTAACGAAAAGGAATAGAAAATTCGCTGATTGCCATTAATAAATTACCAAGAATAAATGCAAGAGTATTGTACTCTAGGAAAAGCCAGACCCGGCTAAAAATGCGTCCAAATAGTATTTAGGGATATTCCTTAGCGTAGGTAGCTGATTAATTTTTTCGGGTTTTTGAGGCAAAGTAGGTCTGTCTGCGTTGTAGTTACGACTAATGTCATATTAAACGAGCAGTTATTGAATAAATAATCAGATTAATACCGGAAAATACCTTGACGTAATGAGGCATTACTGGCTATAATCAGGTAAAATAAATTTATTAATCAAATTAATGTCATGACCCTTACAAAAATCAAGAGCGACTTGCTCGATTATCTTGCTGATGCTCATCAGACCAAGACACCCATCCCCAGCATCCCTGAACTCAGTAATCAGCTGGGGATTAGCGTTGCCAGCGTGCGCGAACAGCTCGAGGTGGCACGCAGGCTTGGTTTTGTGGATGTGAAGACCAAGGTGGGAATTCAGACCCGCGAATTTTGCCTCAATCCGCTGCTGGAACTGGGCATAGGCTACGGTGCCAAGGTCCAGCCACACCTATTAGACGCTTTGCGGGATTTGCGCAAGCATATCGAAATCAGTTACTGGCACGAAACCGCGCCGCAGCTCACAAGTCTGGAAGTGCAAAGGCTACAAAAGATTGTTGACGATGCGCTTATCAAGATTTCGCACGAACCGAAATACATGCCGGCACAAGAACACCGAGAATTCCACACGCAAATCTTTCTGCATCTGGACAACGCAATCGCAGCGAGCATACTGGAAACCTTCTGGAACATGACCGCGGAAACTGAACGCGTGATGGTACATGACCCGGTTTATCTGCAAAACGTGTGGAGCTATCACCGCCGGATCGCGGACGCGCTTGCGTCGCGGGATTTTGAGCGCGGGTATCAATGGCTGATTGAACATATGGATCTGGTGAAGCAGCGCAAAAAAGCTGAGTTATCCCAACGCTTTGAATAAGGATTTACAGGAGAGCAGCAAAGAGATGGATCATCCAATCGTACATACCCAGGCTGAGCACAATGCGTCCGTGAACGATTTTTGCATGACAATCTGCACTGTGAACGGGTCCGGCAGCGCCACGGCAAACACGATACTCTATCGGGCGCTGTTCAACATGGGTATTCCCACGTCCGGAAAGAATATTTTCCCATCCAACATCAAGGGGCTGCCGACCTGGTTTGTGATTCGCGTTTCCGAACGGGGGTACATCGGGAGAGTGCCCTATGACGATATCATCGTCGCAATGAACGCGGATACTTTTCAAAAGGATCTGACCTACCTGCCGGAAGGAGGCGTGGTGTTTTACGCCGACCACCTGCAAAAACCCGCGGATGCGCGCACGGATCTGGTGTATTACCCCATGCCTATCCGACAGTTCGTCCGCCAGGCAGAAGTTCCCAGAAATCTGCGCGAATACATGGAAAACATGGCATACGTCGGTATTGTCGGCCAGGTTTTGGGAATTCCTATGGAGAATATTGAATACGCCCTGGGAAAACACTTTGGCAGCCGGCAAAACGCACTTGAGTCCAATCAGAACATAATCCGGATGGGCTTTGAATGGGCAGCCAACAACCTGACAAAACAGGACCGCTATTCGGTGCGGAAGCTGTCACCCCTTTCGGATTACATCCTCACCGACGGAAACAATGCCGGGGCATTGGGTGCCCTCTATGGCGGCGTGCAATTCTGCTCCTGGTATCCGATAACCCCGGCTACCAGCATGGTGGAAGCGATGATCGCGCATAACCCGAAACTCCGCAAAGATCCAATCACAGGAAAAAACACCAGCATCATCCTGCAGGTGGAGGACGAACTTGCGGCTGCGGGGGCGGCAATCGGCGCGGGTTGGGCTGGCTTGCGCACGATGACGGCGACTTCCGGCCCCGGGCTGAGCCTGATGACCGAGAATATCGGTCTGGCTTACTTCACCGAAACGCCCATGGTCATCTGGGACGTGCAGCGCGTTGGCCCCAGCACCGGGCTGCCCACGCGCACCGCGCAAGGCGACCTTGCGATGGTCTATCGCCTGGGTCACGGGGATATTAATCACATTATTCTCATTCCGGGCAGCGTGAACGAATGCTTTGAGTTCGGGTGGAAAGCCTTTGATATTGCCGACCATTACCAGACGCCAGTGTTCGTGATGAGTGACCTTGACCTGGGGATGAACCAGTGGATCACCGAAAAGTTCGCCTACCCGGAAAAGCCAATTGATCGCGGCAGAATTCTGTGGGAAGAAGACCTTGCGCGCTTTGAAGGCAGTTGGGGAAGATACAAGGATATCGAAGGCGACGCTATCCCCTGGCGGACAGTGATGGGCAACCAAAATCCGGCTGCGCCGTACTTTACGCGCGGAACCGGGCATGACGAATGTGGCAATTACAGTGAAGACCCCCAGAATTGGTCTGAGATGATCCAGAGAATTAAGCGGAAACTGCAGAACTCCTGCGAGTACCTGCCTGGGCCGATATTAAGGGAGAAAGCGGGGGCCCGCATCGGCGTCATCGCAATGGGTTCAACGGATCCCGCGATCATAGAAGGGCAGGACCAGCTTGAAGAAGCGGGCCTGGCGGTGGATTACTTGCGCATCCGCGCGCTGCCCGTTTGTTCGGTCGTACGGGAATTCCTGGAAAACCACGACAGAGTTTACGTTCTTGAACTGAACCGGGACGGGCAGTTGTATGGGATCCTCATCCAGGAACTGCATGATTATTCGCCCAAGCTCATCTCAATTTCCGAAGTTGACGGACTCCCAATGACAGCCATCTGGGTTAAGCAGCAAATTCTTGCCAAGGAGCAGCAAAATGGATAACGCGCAAACAGCCAAAACAGAACGCAATTTTGTGGGACTCTCCTCGATTGATTATCGCGGCAAACCCTCCACACTTTGCCCGGGCTGTGGACACAACACTGTCTCCAATCAGATTCAGCAGGCTGTTTTTGAATTAGGTCTGATGCCTGAGATGGTGGCGAAATTCAGCGGCATCGGCTGCTCAAGCAAGAGCCTGAATTACTTCCTGCAGCGCTCCTTCGGATTTAACGGGCTGCATGGGCGTATGCCCACTTTGGTGACTGGCGCGTGTTTTGCCGACCGACGCATTAAAGCAATCGGCATATCCGGCGACGGTGATTCTGCCAGCATCGGGCTGGGGCACTTCAAACACATCATACGCCGTAACGTCCCGATGGTGTATATCATCGAAAACAACGGCGTGTACGGGCTGACCAAAGGCCAGTTCTCTGCCACCTCGGATTTGGGTCTGGAGCTAAAGCACCAGGGCAAAAACTTCCTTCCGCCGCTGGACCTGTGCATGGAAGCGCTTATCAGCGGGGCGAAGTTTGTGGCACGAACCTTTTCCGGTGACATCAAACAGATGAAAGAGCTCCTGAAAGCAGCAATTATGCATAACGGTATCGCCGTGATTGATGTCATCAGCCCATGCGTGACCTTTAACAACCGCGACGAAGCGCTGCAATCCTATACCTGGGGCAGGGAAAACGAAGCCCCGATCCAGGACATCACCTACGTACCGCGCGCCCAGGCCATCCATATAAAAGATTTCCAGGAAGGCGAGACGCGCGAAGTGCGGCTGCACGACAGCTCAAGCATCATCCTGAAGAAAATTGACCGGGATTACGACCCGACCGATAAGCACGCAGCCCTGGATTTGCTGACCGGATCGTACAAGAACCACTACTTCGCGACCGGCTTGATTTACATCGAGAACGCGCCAACCAATATTTACGACGAGTTCGATTTTGTGGAGGAACCACTCAACCGCCTGACCCCGGATAGATTACGGCCAGACGCTGCGGCGCTGGAGCGCATCAACCTGATGTACCATTAGAAACGCAGATTGCTGGGTGGATAAAAAATTGAAGAAAACGCTGCTTGGAAATACTTGGGATTAGGTATCTGTTTCTGATTTTGAATTATTGAAAATAAACGCGAGGCGGTTAAATACAGCCTCGCGTTTATTAATTGTCTGCGTGGGAAGGCAAGCTGTGCTTACACTAATCCAAATATATTAGCAGTCCTGGCGCCGGTTATTTCTCCGGATGTCTATCGGGTAGCAATTCAACTTTCAATCTGTGCAACTTAATCCTCGGCGTGGCTCAGATAAACAGGGAGGCTGCTTTTACCTTCCACGAAATCCACCACCGGGATGCCGGTGGCATAGGTGCTGCCATTGCCCATGGTAAATGCGATGTCAAAATGCGCTGGTAAAAATTGCAAATTGCTACATATCTGAAAAAACAATCAAACAGGTTGAAACAATACAAAAACAGACCTTAGATTGAAGCCTTACTTAAATCCAGCTCAATGTACCTTTTTCTGAACGACCTCAGCCATTTTTTGTGCTCATCTTTCTCCACTACGGATAACCAACGATCCACTATCTGATCAATAGAAAGGCTGAACATAGAATCGTCATTATTCCTTAATAGGTTTTTATAGTTCAAAAAATTACGTGCACTATTCATATCCTCGGGATGATAAACTAACATCAAGCGGACGCAATTATATATTGACTTAGGTTGGAAGCGTAGTGCCACTGCAAGAAGGTGGTCTCGCCAGAGTTGATTAAGTTCAATAGCTTGTACTTTATTCCAAGAATCGGGATTCCATGGAGAGTCAGGATGCTGCATCCAGCGACGATACTCAGGACGGTCATATGCCTTTTGGGAAAAAGGCTCGCTTAACTTAGTTTCAATGCCTAATCCTACCAATTGCCCATCCTCTGTCCAGTATTCAATAAAAGCATCAAATGCTGTATGGTCATTAAGATAGTTTGTTACTGGTTCGGGAGCCCATTCAATTTCAACCCGAATTACTTCCGAAAAATTTTCTGGAACGATAGTTGCTAACAGGTTTTTCGCCAATTCATGATCTCTCACCAAAGGTCCAAATAAGTTAAAGCACATAGGTTGACTTGAAAGCATGTTATGCAGCAAACGATATTTTTCCACAACACCGCTGCCCTGAGCTAATCGATCCAAAGCTACTTCAAATATCTCTGTAGTCAAAAAATTCCGTCCAGCCTCACCATCAACTCTAGTCAACATATTTCCATAAGAATTAGTGTCATTTGGTCCTGGTCCTGTACCGTAAGGGAGATGTAACTCATGAGCCCGATACCAGCTTTGGTGTTTTCGCATCCTACTGGTTAGCAGATTGTCTTGGGCATATTGCGGACCGATTTCAGAATTATTACTCTCTTCGTTTATTAATAACCCTTGTCGTAATAGATCTGGGACTGGTTGCGATGTTTTAATAGAATGACTTTTTGTAAAAACTTCAGGAGGTAATCCAATTTTTTTCCAACGAGATCCGCGAGAAGTGTGTTTTTTGATCTCATCGATCTCAAGCTGTGCCCGGTGGTCGCTTAATGCCCCTCCCACAAAACCATGGTATTGTATGTTGTCTATAAGATTCAGGTGAGCTTGTTTCATTCGAATATCTTCAGACACATCTTTGGTTACGAAAACCTGACCAAGATCAGCGACCACTTCTTTCAATACGTCCAACAGAATTGCTTTTCTGCTCATTTTGACCTCTTTTATAATTCGCGAGAAATCATGCCACCGCAAAAAATCAATGGCTAAGTAAAATATTAGTCTAAATTTCGCACACCATTGTGATGATTGTGCGTATGTTATAAATTATTTTTGAAAGATTTCTCTACAAATAATACAGCCTTTCGGGTTGCTGCGTTGTTTGTCAGTAGCAAATAATGCAGGGGTGGTGATTGTCCGGCGTCTGATCAGCCTCTCAGGGTGTAGAGCAGGGTCAGGTTGGGTTTTCCGAATTCCCCAACCGGGAAGCCGCTGATGACTACGACCTGATCGCCCGCGCACAGTGGGGTTGAGGAGGTGATGGCTGTTTCAACATGCCGGATCATGGTTTCTAATGTGTCGGCGTGCGGGACAAGCAGCGGGGTGACGCCCCAGGCGATGCCCAGCCATTGGTAAGTGCGGATTTCAGGCGTGAAGGCGTAGATGGGAACAGATGGTTTGGCCTTCGACATCCACATCGCGCTGGCGCCTGAGATGGTAAAAACCACAATACCGGATACTTTGGCGTCCGCGGTCAGGTCCTTGGCAGCCCGGACGATGGGGATAGACGCATCGAGCTGGTCCGAACTTAATACGCTGTCGAGGTGACCCCATTCTTTGAGATGTTTTTCCGATTCGCTGATGATAGATTCCATCATGCGCACGCTTTGCACCGGGTATTTGCCAGCCGCAGATTCCGCGGAGAGCATCACCGCGTCGGTGCCGTCAAAAATAGCGTTGGCGACATCGGCTGCTTCCGCGCGGGTCGGGCGCGGATTATTGATCATGGACTCGAGCATCTGCGTGGCAGTAATCACAAACTTACCCTTTTGGTTGGCAGCCCGGATGATCGCTTTTTGGGCGGAGGGCACCACCGCCGGGGACATTTCCACGCCCAGGTCACCGCGGGCAACCATGACTCCGTCAGTCGCGTCGATGATAGACTCCAGGTTGGCGATTGCCTCCGGGCGCTCCAGCTTTGCCACAATCGGCGGGAGCCGGCGCATGCTGGTCATTTCGCGCATGGTCTCACGCACCGTCAGAATGTCCGAGGCTTGTTTGACGAAAGAGATCGCAACCAGGTCGACCCCGAGGTCAAGCCCGAACTGCAGATCCTCAAGGTCTTTGGGCGTCAGGCAGGGAATGTCGAGCTTGGAGCCCGGCAGGTTCACGCCTTTGTGCGATTTCAGGTTGCCGCCCAGGATGACCCGGGCGTAAATGTTCTCGCCGTCCAGCTCGAGGACTTCGAATTCCAGCTGTCCGTCGTCCATCAGGATGTGGTTACCTGGAACAAGCGCTTCGTGCAGTTTGGGGACGTCAAACGGAATAAAGATGGTCCCTTCGCGCACGTTCTCCGGGTTTTCGGAGGAGCTGAGGGCGACCACCTGGTTGGATTTCAGAGTGATGAAGTCTTTGTCAAGTTTGCCGATGCGCAGTTTTGGACCTTGCAGGTCCATAAGAATAGAAACAGGTTTGCCAAGCTCTTCCGATAGTTTGCGCAGCAGCTTGACCTTGTCAGCATGGTCTTCGTGCGTACCGTGCGAGAAATTGAGGCGGGCAACGTCCATCCCGGCTTCAATCAGCTCGCGCAGCGTGCTTTCATCCGAACTGCTTGGACCAAGCGTGGCAACGATCTTGGCAAACCTGTTCATGCTTACCTGCTTTCTAAGCCTGTCTCAGCACTCTGGCAATTTTTGGAAGCGCCCAATCGAGCGTCTCCCGGTCGATTACCAGCGGAGGGGCAAAGCGAATCACATGCATGTGCGTCTCTTTCGCCAGGATTCCCTCGCCTTGCAATGACTCACAGAAGCGGCGCGCGCCGCCGGCTTCGGGTTTCAGTTCCACGCCAATCAGCAGACCTTTGCCGCGGATTTCCTTAATGAGCGGAGAGTTAATTTCACTCAGGTGGTCCATGAAGTACTTGCCAAGCGTAAAGGCGCGTTCCGGAAGCTTTTCTTCTTGGATGACTTCCAGCGCGGCAATGCCAACCGCGGCGGCCAGGGGGCTGCCGCCGAAAGTGGAGCCGTGTTCTGAGGGCTCAATCAGCCCGAGAATATCTTTGTCTGCCAGCACGGCAGAGACAGGGTACATGCCGCCCGAGAGCGCTTTGCCGATGATGGTTATGTCCGGGCGGACGTCTTCATAATCGGACGCGAAAAGTTTGCCCGTGCGCCCCAGACCCGTCTGGATTTCATCGGCGATGAAGAGGACGTTATTTTGCTTGCAGAGTTCCGCCGCTCCATGCAGATAACCTTCCGGCGGAATGATGACGCCGTTTTCACCCTGGATGGGTTCCAGCATCACCGCGGCGGTGTTGGGGCCGATAGCGGCTTCCAGCGCGGCCAGGTCTCCGAACGGAATGACCTTGAAGCCGGGCGTGAACGGCCCGAACGCGTCCTTGTACAGGGGTTCGGTGGAGAACGATACAATCGTCACCGTACGTCCGTGGAAATTGCCGGCCGCCACGATGATTTCAGCCTCATACTTGGGGATGCCCTTGACGGCGTAGCCCCATTTCCGGGCGACTTTGATGGCGGTTTCAACTGCTTCAGCGCCGCTGTTCATGGGCAGGCTCATATCGTAGCCTGTCATATCCGAGAGCTTCTTGTAGAAGAGTCCCAGCTTATCATTGCGAAAAGCGCGTGAGGTCAGGCTGATTCGCTGGAGTTGGTCTGTCATCGCCTGCACAATTCTGGGATGGCAGTGACCCTGATTAAGCGCGGAATACGCGCTTAAGCAGTCCAGATAACGGTTGCCTTCGACGTCTTCAACCCAAACGCCTTTACCTTTGGTCAGCACAACATCCAAGGGTTTGTAGTTATGCGCGCCGTACTGGTCTTCGAGATTGATAAAATCCTGGGAATTCAAGTTACTCTCCTCTTAATAGTGAATAAAGAATCGCTTTTTGAGCGTGCAGGCGGTTGTGCGCCTGCGGGAAAATCCGGGAATGCGGTCCATCCGCGACGCTGTCGGTGAGTTCATGGTTGCGGTGGGCGGGCAGGCAGTGCATCACGATGACATCTGGATTAGCTTCAGAAACCAATTGGTCATTGACCTGGTAGGGCGGGAAGACGCGTTCGCGTTCGGCAGCTTCTTCTTCCTGTCCCATGCTGGTCCAGGTATCCGTGTAGATAACATCGGCGAAGCGGACCGCTTCGTGCGGGTCCCTGAGGAAGCTCAGGTGGGAACCGCTGCCGCGGGCGATTTCCAGGGCGGTTTCAACTGCTGCGCCGGGCATGTCAAAGTTCTCGGGGTTCGCGATGCTGAAATTCGCGCCCATCTTGGTGCTAATCTGCATGAGGGATACAGCCACATTGTTGCCGTCACCCACATAGGTCACGTTGACGCCTTTGAGCTTGCCGAAGGTTTCGTAGATTATGAGCGCGTCGGCCAGAGCCTGACAGGGGTGGCTGAAGTCGCTCAACCCGTTGATGACCGGAATATTAGCCCAGTGTGCCAGCTCGAGCACGTGCTGGTGCTCAAAAACTCGCGCCATAATGCCATGAACATAACCTTGCAGTACGCGTGCGATATCCGCCACAGACTCGCGCTTGCCCAGGCCGATCTCATTGGGGGAAAGGTACAGAGCATCCCCTCCCAGATGGCGCATGGCCATATCAAAGCTGACTCTGGTGCGCAATGAAGGCTTTTGAAAAATCATCGCCAGTACTTTCCCCTTGAGAACGGGTTCGTTACCGCCTTCCTGGTACTCCCGCTTAAGCCGCACAGCAAGGTCTAACAGCTCCTGCAGCTCATCCTGACTGTAATCGATGATGTCCAAAAAATCTTTGTGCATACACTCTCCTTAGTTTTATTATTTACTTCAAGACCGGCATAAGGCCTTGCATAGTTGTTGAACTTAACGGATTTTACCAGACTTAAGCGCTTCCAAGCCCTCAAGCAGGCGCATGAGCTGGCTAAGGAAAGCCCAAAGCGCAAAAAAGATAAGCGCGATGCATGCTATGTTCACGTACCCCGGCAAGTTCGTGAAAAGCGAATCCGTGTCAGCCTGAACATTGCTAAGAATTTTCTGGTAACTCTCCAAAATCGGACCGGCATCCGCCAGGCTAGACTTGATTTCAGCGGTCTGGACGGAAAGCATTCCGATATCTTTTCCCAGCAGTTCAATGTCCCCGGCAGATTGCTCCAAGTCTGCAGTAATTTCTTCCAGGAGCGGCGAAAGGCGGTTCATATCCCCGGACAAGTTTTCAAGCGTTTCGTGCAGTGGTACTTCCGGGACATAATCCAGCCTGAGCAAGGGGATTCTTGCCAGTAATTGCAGCGTGGAATCGATTAGTCTCGAGCTTTCCGAGGCGGATTTCAGCGTGGTTGCCCCTTCTGAGGCAATCGCGGACATGTCCGTGCCAATCAGTACACTCAGGTCCTGCAGAAAAGGCGACAAGCCGGCCACGGAGGTTTCCAAAGTGTTTAGGGAGCTTTGCAGCTCGTCAAAGCTGGCTTCCACGTCATCCAACGACTGGGTGATGAGTATCAAGCCGCTGTTCGTAGTTGTCAGGGTCTCCTGCAGTGAAGTGCCGAGCCTTGACGAAAGCCGGATCAGGGGTAAGCGGGCAGCCAGCGCTCCGCCTGCCAGGGCAGCCGCCATAAGCATGCCGATGATGCATAGTATCACTATTATTAGTTCCCGTGATTTGCGTGTTTTCGGGTTGGTCTCAGTCATGGCTGATGCTCCCGCGCACAGGGTTGCTAATTTCCTTCAGGATTTCGTCCTGCAGGCTGCTCATCTCTTCCAGCTCCGCTGCTTCCATGTGGTCATAACCGTTCAGGTGCAGGACGGCATGCACAAAGAGCATTTCCAATTCCTGCTGAAGGCTGAAACCGCGTTCTTCCGCCTGAGAGCTGGCTTTCTCCATGGAAATGACGATGTCGCCGATGAAACGCCGGCCTGTTTCCAGGTCCACGAAGTCATTTTCAAAGGAGAGCACATCGGTGGGTTCGTCCATTCCGCGATAGGCTTTGTTGAGCTTCCGGATGCCAGCATTATCTGTGATTTTCAGGGTCACAGAGTCCTCAGAATGCCTGTCCAGCTTCCTCGCTGATTTTTCATAGGCAAGCAGCAGGCGTTCGGTATCAATGTTGGCGCGGTATTTGCGGGGAATAAGGAATTCAATCATCAGGCGCTCCTTCCAGGTGTTGCTTACCCAGCGGAATTGCTCTCATTTGAATCGGCATTTCCGTTGGTTCTCAGGGTCGGGTACTGAATTCGCGGATGATATGACCGCTGCAGCGTTTGGAAGAAAGATTCTTCAATGGTGCTCAGATCTTTCAAGGTCAGGTCTGTGGCATCCAGCTGACCCTCATTCTTGTACGTATCGATGGTTTTGCGGATGAGCGCCCGGATTTCATCATCAGAACGAGGCGTCTCAGAGCGGGAACGGGCCTCAGTGCCGTCCGCCAACATCAGGATGGCAGTTTCGCGGGACTGCGGTTTGGGGCCTGGATAGGTAAAGAGGGCTTTATTGACACTCTCCGGGTCGTCCGCTGCGGCTGTGGCCTGGGAATACTGGTAAAGCGTGAGCATCGTGCCGTGGTGTTCGCGAATAAAATCAATCACGCGCGAGGGGAGACGGTATTTTTTGGCCAGGGCCACGCCGTCGTGCACATGCTGAATGATGGTCGCCGCGGCTGTTGCCGGGTCGAGGTTATCGTGGGAATCCAGTTTGCCCTTCATTTGGTTTTCGATAAAGAAAGCCGGGTTGTTAGCTTTGCCAGCGTCGTGGAACAGCGCGCCGACGCGCACCAGCATGCGGTCCGCGCCGATGGCTTCGGCGGCCTGCTCCGCCAGGTTGGATACCAGCAAGCTGTGTTGGTAAGACCCGGGAGCGTTGCGCAAGATGTATTGCAGCAATGGATGGTCCGGACGGGAGACGTCCAGCAGCTGCAGCGCGGTGGGAACATCCAGGATTTGGGACACCACGTTTTGGAGCAGGAGCGCCAAACTGCCGGATGCCAGTCCGTTGATGAGCGCTGATGCCATCAGGGAGGTGAGGCCAATCAGATCGGTATAGGTATCGCCCAGGCGAAAGGCAACGACTACAGCCATGGCGGCCACACCGGTTAGAAGCCCTGCGGCAAGAAAGGCGCTGATGCGGCGCGCGCGGCCGATCGTCAGCATTCCAACCACGGCCGGGATGAGATAGAAAACGCCTAACTCAGCCTCGCGCGTGGTATCAAAGACCATCAGAATGGCCAGGAAGAGGCTCATCACGATGCCAATCTCAAGGTTGAAGATAATTGAGAGGGTCAGACCGAAGGCGGCAACCGGATAGAGGTACGGAACAATTGTCCGGTCGACTACCAGGAAGCGCCCCAAGGCGAGGAAAAGGATAAACATGCTTGCGATGACCAGCAAGGCTTTAATTGAGAAGAAGGGCTGGTCCTGCCGGCGAATGAAATAGAGCGCGGTAATCACCGCGATGATGCCAGTCAGCACAGCGTTGGTGATGATTCGGTCGGTCTGGTTGACAGGTTTTGCCAGACCAAAAACGTTCAATGCTTCATAATCTTCCTCACGAATAATTTGACCGCGGCGCACGACGACTTCTCCGGCGATAATCTGCCGGGAGATCGGCTCAATGCTTGCCCGGGCTTGTTCGCGCGCCAGGTTGGTTTGTTCTTCACTGAATAGGCTGGTTGGTGTTATCAGCGGCGATACCAGCGCAATAATGATCTGAGCTTCGTCCTGCCCGAACGAAAAATCAATTACAGCAGGCAGATTGCTGCGGATTTGGGCAACATTATCATTCCGGATTGTGTCTCGCATGACCTGTTCCAGCACGCGGCGGGCTTCCGTTTCGATTTCCTGCCAGCTTTGATCGTCAATCTCCAGTAACTGTTCGGCGACTGTGCTGCTCAGTTTTATGGAACTGATAGCGGCAAGATCTTTTAGCTTTTGTTCCTGGGTTCCGTAACTGTCTTTTCGCACCGCAGAGATGTAGTAAAGCACACTATTAAGCGTCTCGAAATTACGGCGGGAAATGCTTGGGTCCACAGGCAAGTACACAGGTGAAACGGCTGCCGCGGCCTGCATGCGGGCGCGTTCGGTAAGCACTTTGCTTTCGAATGTGATAGAGTAGGGGGCGAGAATTTCCTGCGCGGAAGCTTCTCCCACGCCAGTTGGAATATTGGATTGGCTGATTAGCTCCGGCAGAACAAGGGCGGCAAAGATTAGCAAGCTGGTGACAAGTAGAATTAACAGGCGCAGAACGCCTTTCGTAAACCCTGCTGGTTTTTTGCTTTTTTCCCGCTTTTTTGCCATGGCTAAGCCAGTTTGCTGAGGCAGTCCTTTACGACCCGGCTGGCATCCTGATTGGTGGCACGCCCTGCCAGCTTTGGAATAAGCAGCTTGAGTACCTGACCCATATCCTTCGGAGAGGAAGCGCCAGTTTCATGAATAATTTCCTCCACCATGACGACTAATTCAGCTTCGCTAAGCTGTTTCGGAAGGTAGGCTTCCAGCTCTTTAATTTCCAGCCGGGATTCGGCCACCATTTCCGCGCGCCCTGCTTTTTCCGCGTCCGCGATTGTATCCAGCTTGGTTTTTATTTCCTTGTGGACTACCGCGATGAATTCTGAATCACTGAGTTGGGTGCCTTTCGCGATCTCCGCCAATTGGATGGTAGAAATCAACAGGCGCAGCACGCGCTTGCGCAGCGGGTCCTGATCCTTGATGGCTTTTTGTAGGTCTTCTTTAAGTTTTTGATTGGTATCCATACGGAGTATTATACCTGCCTTATCCTCCGCCGGGTGCAGCCCGCTATAGTTAGATTTTATTTTGAGGCATAACGGCCGTCGAGGAATCTTACGGCCCGAGGGTGATTAATGCCCGGATTTCATCTAAAATAGCCTGGCCAATCCCGGGGACATTGAGCAGTTCTTCCAAGCTGGTAAACAGTCCGTGGTCCGCGCGGTAGCTGAGGATGGCGGCTGCTTTGCTCTCGCCGATACCTGGCAGGGACATTAACGTTTGCAGGTCGGCCCCGTTAATATTTACAAGCGGCTGGGCAGCGTCCAAGCTGGCGGACGCGCGAGAGGTGTCGTCTACCGGCACAGCCTCGCCGGCGCGGGGCATGTAAACGCGTTGGCCATCCACCAGAAAAGCAGAAAGATTTATTCTCTCAAAGTCAGCGTCTACGGCTGGGCCGCCTGCCACTTCAAGCGCGGCGTGGACTCTGGACCCGGTGGGAAGCGCATAAACCCCCGGGTTCGCGACCGCCCCGGCAACATACACTTCAATCGTTGCGGCGGTTGGCGTGATTTGCACACGCAGATCCGGGGTGGCGGTGACGAGCTGGATGGGTTCACCCCTTTGCGGGAGAATCAGCAGGAGTATAACGCCGGATAGCAGCAGTCCCCCGATGAAACCAAGGAAGACAGCCTGCCAGGTTTTCATGCGCTGAGCGGCTGGGCTTGTTCCGTATCGTGCTCAAGCGCGTACATGCGATTGAAGGCGGCTATAGAGACTTCGAGCATATCTTCAGTAGGTTCCTTGGTGGTCAGTTTCTGCAGGAGCAGGTTTGGCGCGATGATTGCGCGCACAAAAGCGCTCTTGTCCATTGCCCGGGCAGCCCAACGGATGTATTCATACGCAATGCCCGCAACGAAAGGCAGCAGCAGAACCCGGGAGATGAGGCGCCAATGCAGGGGTAGCGGCCCCAGAATGGAAAAGATCAGCACGGAAAAAATCACCAGGGTGAGGATAAAAGATGTTCCGCAGCGTGGATGTACTTTACTCTGAAGCGCGACGTTCTGAGGTGTTAACTCCACACCGGACTCAAAGGCGTTAATGGTTTTATGTTCCGCGCCGTGATACATGAAAGTTCGTTTGATATCCGGCATTTTTCCGACAAGCGCCATATAAGCAACCAGGATGGCAAGGCGCAGAAAACCTTCAAAAAGATTGCTCCACCAGGAACCAAGTTTCAGCGCTTTATCCACCCAACCAGCAGCCAGGGCAGGTAGCAGGAAGAACAGACCCACGCCAAGCACTACTGCTACAAGGACGGTCAAAACGAGTGTGCCGCCCTCAATTTTCTCGTCTTCTCCGGTCTGGACGTTGGCGGCTTTGGTCAGATAACGCATGCCCAACATCAAGGAGTCCCACAGTCCTAAAACGCCGCGCACAAAGGGTGTTCTGAACCAGACTGAGCGGTAGAGCGCGGGGAGCTGTTCATCAAACATCACAATCTCACCCTGTGGGGAGCGGACAGCCATGGCAACAGCCTTTTTGCCGCGCATCATCACCCCTTCGATGACCGCCTGTCCGCCGTAAGAAGGCATTTTAAGTTCGGGCGCAGTTTCAGTTGGCATGGTCAAAACTCAACAGAAAGCGGATCAAGGCTTGCACGCCCAATTTCCATGTGGGCAGGTGCTGGTGTTCATTGGGGGAATGGATCTGGTCGTCGGGCAGCCCGAAACCGGTCAGGAGGGATTTGACTCCCAGATACTTTTGCATGGTCGTGGCGACCGGGATGCTGCCGCCTTCGCGTTTGAAACTGACGGGTTTGTTCCAGGTTTCTGAGAGCGCCTTGGAGAGCTGCGCAAGCCCGGGTGCGTCATCCGCCAGGTAGGCCGGTGCGCCGGAATGTTTGAAGATGGTCAGCCGTACGGAATCCGGCGCCAGGCTGGAGATGTAAGCCTGAATGAGCGCAAAGATTTCATCGGGGTCCTGGTCCGGCACCAGCCGGCAGGAAATCTTGGCTTTGGCGTAGGCAGGAATGATGGTTTTGCTGCCTTCGCCGATAAAACCGGAATACAGCCCGTTTACATCCAGGGTTGGTCTGGCGCCTGTGCGTTCCAGTGGCGAATAACCCGCTTCGCCATACAGCTGTGGAACGCCGGTAATCTGCAGGAGCTTGTCCGGGTCGGAGCGCACAGAGGCGATGCGCTGCTTTTCCTCCGGGCTGAGGGGCAGAACCTTGTCGTAGAAACCTGGCACCGCCACAGAGCCATCGGGGTTATGCAGTCTGGCGATGATGGCAGCCAGGACGTTGGCGGGGTTGGCCACATTGCCGCCGAAAAGCCCGGAGTGCAAGTCGGCTTTGGGTCCGTCCACGCGTACTTCCAGGTAGAGCAGCCCGCGCAGGCCGTAGACGATGGTTGGGACGTCTTTGGAAACCATGCCGGAATCAGGGTTTAGGACAACGTCGCAAGCAAGCAAATCTGTGTGCGTTTCGATAAAACCATCGAGGGAGGGGGAGCCAATTTCCTCTTCGCCTTCCAGCAGGAATTTCAGGTTAACTGGCAGCGGACCAGTTGCAAGCACGCTTTCAACTGCGGCAAGCGAGGCCATCACCTGACCCTTCATGTCCGACGCGCCGCGGGCAGTCAGGTATTCGCCCGAAATCGTCGGTTCGAATGGCGGCGTGCGCCATTCTTCGATGGGGGCGACAGGCTGCACGTCGTAATGTCCGTAAATCAGAATAGTCGGAGCGGCTTCTGTATCCGCGCGCATTTCCGCGAAGAGAATCGGGTGAACTTTGGTCGGGAAGACCTCCACGCGTCCGGCGCCCAAGCCGCGCAGCTTGTCTGCCAGGAATTCACAGGCTGCCAGCATATCCGCGTTGTGTTCCTTGTCCGTGGAGACGGATGGAATGCGGACCAGCTGCTGGTACTGTTCGAGAAAGTAATCGCTGTGGTTAGTAAAAAACTTCAGAGAATTTGATAATTGTGTCATGTGGTTTCCTCTAAAAACTTTCGTTGATTATATGCGATTTGGCGGGGAATTGTGCTAACATTGATTGGACAACAGCAATATTTGGAGCGAGCGGCTTTATGAACAGCGATGAAATCCTTTCAAAGTCAGTCAAACATAATCTGTGGACCTGGACAGCGCAGCGCAAGGCGGAAGTCCTGCCAGTTGAAAAGGCGGAAGGCGTCTACTTTTGGGACACCAACGGCAAACGCTACCTGGATCTGAATTCCATGGTGATGTGTGTCAATATCGGACACGGCAACAAGCGCGTCCAGGAAGCAATGATTCAGCAGATCCGCGAACTGACCTTTGCGGGTCCGCATATGGCGACCAAACCCAGAGCGCTGCTGGGCGAAAAGCTGGCGTCCATCACGCCGCCTGGACTGACCCGCTTTCTCTACACCCTGGGCGGCTCTGACGCGAACGAAAATGCAGTAAAGATTGCGCGCGACTACACCGGTAAGTTCAAAATCCTGACCCGCTACCGCTCGTACCATGGGGCCACCATGGGCGCGATGGCGCTGACCGGGGATTACCGGCGCCTGCACTGGGAGCCGGAAACAATGCCCGGCGTAGTGCATTTTCTTGACCCCTATGCCTATCGCTCGTCTTTCTTTCCGGACAGCAGCAGCGTAGACGAAGAGACTTTTAGCCGGGCTTATGTCGACCACCTTGAAGAAATCATCCGCTTTGAAGGCCCCGATACGATTGCGGCGGTCCTCATCGAGACAGTGACAGGCACCAATGGCATTCTTATCCCGCCCGCCGGGTACCTGCAGGGTGTGCGCGCGCTGTGCGACAAATACCGGATTCTGCTGATTACTGACGAAGTGATGTGCGGCTTCGGCAGGACAGGTAAGTGGTTTGCCTCGCAGCATTGGGACGTGGTTCCCGATATTATCACGATGGCAAAAGGGCTCACTTCGGGGTACGCGCCTTTGGGGGCAGTAGCGATGAAAGAGGAAATCGCCGCGACCTATGACGACAGGCAGTTCGTGGGCGGGATGACCTATAATGGGCATCCGGTTTCGCTGGCGGCAGCGCTCGCCAACATTGAGGTGATCGAGCAGGAAGGCTTGCTGGAAAACGCTGTGCGCCGCGGGGAGACGCTTAAGGTACTGCTGGCGGAATTGAAAGAAAAGCACCCGTGTGTTGGCGATGTGCGCTCCATCGGCTTGTTTGGTGCGGCAGAACTGGTGCGCGACCGCGCCAGCAAGGAGCCGCTGAGCCCCAGCGCCAAACCGCTCAGCCCGGTGATGAAGCACGTCAAGAGTTATATTCTGGAGCACGGCGTGTTCATGTACAATACCTTTCACACGCTTCTGTTCATACCGCCCTTGATTATTACTGACGCGCAGCTGCGTGAGGGCTTTAATGTGGTAGACGCTGCGCTTGAGATCGCGGATCATGAAATTCAGGCTGGATTGGAGTAAAGCTGACAGGCATGGAACCTAACTCGCATCATCAACTCGTGATTATCGGCGGAGGCCCGGCAGGGCTTGCTGCTGCGTTGTACGGCGCCCGCGCTGACCTGAAACCAATCGTTTTTTCAGGCATGCTGTTGTACGGGCAAGCCTCCCAGACCGACGTAATTGAAAATTATCCTGGATTTCCAGAAGGTATCCAGGGTATTGAGTTGGGTAAGCTGTTTGAGCAGCAAGCCGCGCGTTTTGGCGCGCTCATCGAGTATGAGCAGGTGCTTTCCCTCGATTTTCAGGTCCGTCCATTTGTTATTAACACCTACAGCGGCAGCGTTAGCGCGGATGCTGTGATTCTTGCAATGGGCGCCGACCCGAATAAACTGCAGGTCCCCGGCGAGGTGGAATTCACCGGCAGGGGCGTCTCCTACTGCGGCACCTGCGACGGTTTCTTTACCCGCAACAAGGATATTCATGTGATTGGCGGTGGGGATACCGCGCTGGAAGAAGCGCTCTTTCTGACGCGTTTTGCTCGCAGCGTTACAGTAGTTCATCGCAGGGACGCGCTGCGTGCTGGCGCAATTCTGGAAAAACGCGCGCGTTCAAACCCGAAGATCAGCTTTTTGTGGAACACAGTTGTGGATGAAATTCGCGGTGATGAGAAAGTGCAAAGTCTGCTAGTGCACAACGTGAAAACCAACGAGAAAAGTGATATTCCCACGCAAGCTGTCTTTATTTTTGTTGGGCACAGCCCAAATGTCAGCTTAATTGAGGGGCAGATCGCGCTGGACAAACACGGCTATGTGAAAATTGATGACAAAATGGCGACCAACATTCCGGGCGTTTTTGCTGCGGGGGAAATTGCGGATCCCCATTACCGGCAGGTGATTACTTCTGCCGGAATGGGTGCCGCTGCCGCTATTTCGGCGACGCAATATCTGGAAAGTCTGGAAAGCTAGCGAACGTTTACGGGTTAGGCGTCACGGCCGCCCCGGTGCCAATCCATGAGAACACGCGCTTTTCGCTCAGGAAGCCTGCTTCTTCGTAAATCGGGTTGGTCGCGCCGCTGTTGATTTGGCGCGCGACAGCCACTGACCACTGGATAATGTGGGGGGTGGTATCCAGCGGCCTGAAGCTGGTGGGCAGGATGAAGCGTGTGTCCCGGACGTACTCCACGAGGATGCGTCCGTTGCCTGCAGTCAAGTCTTCCACGGTCACGCGATACAACTCGTTCTCACGCAGGTCAGCCACCGCTGCCCATTGCAGAGTAATCGCGTCCTGCTGCGCGCTGAAGGCGGCGCCGGAGCTGGGAAGCAGCAAGTTTGGCGCGGGATAAGGGGGAGCAGGGGTTGGCGTGGGGGTTGGTCCAGCGGTGGGTTTGCGTTCGCACAGCGGAATGATCAGGTTCAATCCCTCGTACACAATATCATTGGTCATGCGGTTGTATTCGCGGATGGACGCCATCGTCACGTTGTAATTCAGGGCAATACTGCTCAGCGTCCAGCCGGATTCCACCTTGATGGTGATGGTCTGGCAGTCGGATTCGGTTACCTCAACGCCGGATGAGGTCGCGGTAGGCTGGGGAGAAGGCGTAAGCGTCGGCTGCGGGATCAGGAGCACGTCGCCCTCTTTAATGGTGCAGTTCGCGTCCAGGTTGTTCTGGCGGATAATGCTTTGAATGGAGACGCCAAAAACAGCCGCGATGGATGAACAATAATCCGTGTTGCGGACAGTGTACTCCATCGGCGGGAGCGGCGTCCAGGTCGGGAGCGGGGTAGGCGTGAGCGTCTGGGTGGGGGTGATCGTCTGGGTGGGCGTCAGCGTGGGGGTCGCTTCGCTGATCTGCCCGGGGATTACCGGCGCGGCTGCGCTGCCTTTCACGATAAAGAAAACCAACAGCCCTGCCAAAGCCAGAAAGACAAATCCCAGCGCAATCGCAACGGGTAGGGTAAGACGAACTTCAGGCAGCTTGCGTGAAGGAATTCCCGAGCCTTTTTTCACTGAAGCCGTAGCGGAAAGCTGGGTTCCGCAAACCAGACAGCGGGAAGCGGTCTCGCTCAGGCGGGTGCCGCATACCGGACATATTTTCGTGTTTTGTGTGTTTTTCTCTTGACTCATAGTAGTTTCCAGAAGCTTTAGTATACACAGCCCTCAAAAAACCCGCAAGTCAGACGGGGACGGGGGATAGGACTGTTAGAATTGACGCATGTTCAGTATCTACTTTCACGTTCCGTTTTGTTTGCGGAGGTGTCACTACTGTGATTTTATCACTTACGCCGGGCAGCTTGATTTTCTGCCGGGATATGTGGACGCAGCTGTACAAGAAATTCGCCAGCTCAGATTGGCTGCTGGCAATACTGCGACGGCAGCGGATACCGTTTACTTTGGCGGCGGCACGCCTTCTCTCATGGAAGCTTGCCAGGTAGCGAAACTGCTGGAGGAAACGCGCAGGACGTTTGGTATCCGCCCGACTGCTGAGATAAGCCTGGAAGCTAACCCCGGCACCTTGAACCCGCGGAAACTCAAAGAGCTGCGGGCAGCGGGCGTTAACCGCCTGAGCCTGGGGGTCCAGTCCTTTTCGGATTCGGAGCTGGCGCTCTTAGGCAGGATTCACTCGCGGCAGCAGGCCGAGGAAAGCATCCATTGGGCGCGGGAGGCAGGGTTTGACCGGCTCAGCCTGGATCTTATCTTAGGGCTCCCGGGGCAGACGCTTGAGGCCTGGCAGGAAAATCTGAGCAGCGCCGTCAGCTACAGGCCGGAGCACCTCTCTGTTTACAGCCTCATTGTGGAGGAGGGCACCGCGCTTGAAAAACAAATCGCCGACGGATTGCTTCCGGAACCTGACGACGATGTCGCTGCGGATATGTACGAATTGACACAGGAATTTCTGGCGCAAGCGGGCTACACCCAATACGAGATATCCAACTGGGCATTAGAAGAAAGTTTCGAATCACGGCACAACAAAGCCTATTGGAAAACAACGCCTTATCTCGGAATTGGGGCTGCCGCCCACAGCTTTGCTGGCGGCTACCGTACCGAGAATATGCCCGGCATTCAAGATTACATCAAGCGCGTACAGAATTGGGAATCGGGATTGGCATTTCCCTTTTCACCTGCCAATCTGAACCGCGCGAAAGTGGAACCCTACACGCAGATGCAGGAAAGTGTGCTGCTCGGCTTACGCCTGACGCGCGAAGGGGTAACGCTGTCGGAATTCGCGCGCAGGTTCGGACAGGACGCCCGGCAGGTTTTTGCCGCGGAAATCAAGCGCCTGCAGGAAAAGCAATTAGTAGAATTCGCGCAGTTCCCCGACGGCACGCACTTGCGCCTGACGCAGCGCGGGGTACTCCTCGGGAACCAGGCCTTTATGGAGTTTGTCTGATCAGTCTTTGGTGAGCGTGATGGGCGTACCGAAACCGTGCTTCTGCCAGTCTTCCGGGGCAGCCACCGGCGTCGTCCACAGGTAAATCCATTTCGCGTCCGCCATGGTCATATTAATGCAGCCAGCGCTCATGGGGGTGCCAAAATTGGTGTGCCAGTAGGTGCCATGCGTCGCAATCCCTTCTTTCATCTCAAAGAAGCAGTTCCACGGCACCCCTACCAGTTCATAGGCGCGGATATCGCTGGTGACGTAGCCGTTCCCCATGTGTTTGGAGGGCATCTTGGTCTGGATACTATAGGTTCCAATGGGGGTTAAGCCGCCAGAAGAGATTTTGGTCTCGAACACCAGGTTGTCATATTCATAAGCCCTTAGGCGTTGGAACATAATTGAGATTTCGATGCGCTTCTTACCAAGCGGCACATCCGGTGAAATCGGCTGCAGTTCTTCGTCGGTCACAAAACGCAGGTGCTCGGATGGCACCGCCAGCATGACGCTGTTCTTCTCATCCTTGATCTTGTACCAGGGCTTTTCATCCGGTCCGGTAACAACATCCATAACCCAATGCGTCGTGCCGTAGTAAAGCCGATATTCCGGGATCCAACCCTCATGTGGGCTGTAGAACATGGCGCGCGTGTAGGGCACCGTAATTTCAGCCAGCTGTCCGGTCGGGCGGATATTCGTATTTAAGCTATTCAGCTTGTAATGGACCTCGTACACATCGCCGCTGAAGATGTACCCGCCCCAGACCCGATACCAAATCGGGTTCCAGAATGGACCGGCAGGGCTCTCGACCTCGTCGTACACGTTTACGATCTCGTTGTAGCCAATCTGGTAGATAATCAGGCTGTTTTCATCCGGCAGTTTATGCACGCTTACACCGTTCTGATTGCCTACCAGCACCAGGCGCGGAGATTTATCCGCGGCAAATACTTTGCCGGCGGGTAAAGCTACCGCAGCGCCGAGCCCGACAAGACCAAGTTTTAGGAATTCTCTGCGAGTAAGCTTAGCTTCCATCTTAAAATAAAGGGTTTAGTCCAGGTCCTTTGGATTGATATCCGCAACCGAATTGAATACCCATTTAGGTCGGTAGGAGAACTTCTCCATCCCTGCGCGGTCAGTAGTTCCGCTGAGAACGAGTACAGTATCCATGCCGCTGGAGATGCCGCTAAGGACGTCCGTGTCCATGCGGTCGCCAACCATGATGGAGTTTTCGGAGTGCACATCCAGATAGTTGAGCGCAGAGCGCATCATCAGGGGGTTGGGCTTGCCTACGTAAAACGGCGCGATATTGGTGGCGCGTTCAATCAGCGCAGCCATGGCGCCGCAGGCGGGCACCAGACCTTGCTCAGAATTGCCGACCGGGTCAGGGTTCGTCGCGATGAAACGGGCACCAGCGGTGATCAGGCGCACTGCGACGGTGATTTGCTCAATGCTGTATGCGAAAGTCTCGCCCAGGACGACATAATCCGGATTAACTGCGGTTTGGGTGTAGCCGATCGCGTGGATAGCCTCGCTCAGACCAAGCTCACCAATGACATACGCGGTGCCTTTTGGGCGCTGATTATCGAGGAAAGCAGCCGTAGCAAGCGCGGAGGTATACAGCTTCTCCTCAGGGATGTTAAGCCCTGTGACCTGCAGCCTGTGCGCCAGGTCGCGCGTTGTATAGAGCGGGTTGTTCGTCAGAATGAGAAACTTCCGTTTTTCTTCAATCAGCCTGTTGATGAAGTCATCGGCTCCGGGGATCATGTTTTTACCGTGTACGAGCACGCCGTCCATGTCAATTAAATAGTTCTTTTTTTCTTTCATATAACACCTCAAATTATGACTGGCTTAAATAAAACAAGCCGCTGTTGATTGTACCAGCAGCGGCTTGTTTATGCGAAAGCCGTAGAACTTAATATTTCTTGGTCAGGATGATGCGCGCATCCACAACTTTTACGCCCTGCCCGTTTTCGTACACGATGACCGGGTTGGCATCGGATTCGGCAATCTCATCCTTCAGGTCGTATACCATATAGGCGTAAGCCGCAAGCACTTTCGCCAGGGCGGCTTTGTCGCGCGGGCTTTCACCGCGCGTTCCGTTCAGGATTGCGGCGCTGCGGATTTCATCTTCCATCCCAAGGGCTTCTTCCACGGAGATTGGAGCCACGCGGAAAGTCACATCCTTGAGGACCTCAACGAAAATGCCGCCCAAACCGAACATAACCGTCGGTCCGAAGGTGCTGTCATTGACTGAACCGATAATGACCTCGGTTGCCCAGGGGGCCATTTCCTGCACGGCGATACCGTCAATATGCGCATCGGCTTTATAGTTGTGAGCGTTCTCAAGGATGGTCCGGTAGGCTTCTTTGGCCTGTTCGGAGCTCTTGATGTTTACTTTCACGCCGCCAGCATCTGATTTGTGCAGAATATCAGGGGAGACAATCTTCATCACGACCGGATAACCGACGCTTTCCGCAAGCTTGACAGCTTCTTCTTCAGAGCTCGCAAGCTCGGTTGCGGCTACAGGCAAGCCGTACAGACTGAAGACCTGTTTGGCTTCCACTTCGGTCAGCGCGTCGCGGCCTTTGGCGCGGGCGCTGGCAATAATATCGCGCGCAGCGGCCGGGTTGATGTCTCCGGGTGCATAGCTGCCGTTGTGGTTCATGTCCTGCATGCGCTGGTCATCGCGCAGAGTGGCGATGGCTTTCACAGCCACATCTGGCGCGTTATACGCGGGGATACCGCGTTCCACCAGCCATTCCATGGCTTTGTCGCTGCGTTCGCCGCCGACGAAGGAAACGGTGACTGGTTTATCCGTTATGCCCGAGTCTTTGATGCCGCGATAAATTGCGTCCGCGATTTCCTCCGGAAGCGTTATTGCGGTTTCGCAATAAAGCACCACCAAACCGTCCACCCAGGGGTGGGAATAAGCGCTGCGCGTGGTCTCGTAGAACCAATCGTTGCCAGCCATACCGGTCATGTCCACGGGGTTTTTGGCGGAGCCAAAATCCGGCATATGCTTCTTCATCTCTTCCTGCACATCTGCGGGGGCAAAATGCAGCGGCAGGCCGTACTTTTCAGCGGAGTCGGTCGCGAGCACGCCCACGCCGCCGCCGTTGGTGAGGATAAGCAGGTTGTCGCCTTTCATGCGGGGTTGCAGGGAGAGCGCCAGGGTGCGGTCGAAGAGGTCGTTCAGGTCGGTCGCCTGGGTCACGCCGGCTTGTTTGAAGGCGGTGCCGTAAATCTTGGCGGCGCCGGCCAGCGAGCCGGTGTGGGAGGCAGCAGCTGCCGCGCCGTGGGCGGAGACGCCGGATTTGAGCACAACGATAGGTTTTTTGCAGTTGCGGGCGGCTTCGATGAACTCGGGGCCGTCGCGCAGACCTTCAACGTAGAGCGCGATACAGTTGGTATCCGGGTCCTCGCTGAGGTAGCTGACCATCTCGGAGAAGTTGATATCGGACATGTTGCCGATGGACACCATCTTGTCAAAGCCGACACGGCGGGTATAGGTGCCCGCGTCCATGGCAATGAGCAGAGCGCCGCTTTGGGAAACAAGCGAAGCTTTGCCAGGCAGAGGCAGGAAAGGCGCGAAAGACGCGTTCATCTTGTCGCTGTTGGAAAGCGTGCCCACAATGTTCGGACCAAGAATCCGCATGCCATACGACTTGGCAACACGCACAAGCTCCTGCTCAAGTTCAACATCGCCAACTTCAGCAAAACCAGAAGTGATGATAATTAAGCCCTTGACGCCTTTCTCACCGCACTGCTTGGTAGCTTCCAGCACAAACTTCGCTGGCACGGTTATGACTGCCGCGTCCACAACGTAAGGGATGTCATTGACGGTAGGGTAACACTTGAAGCCGAGAATTTCCACGGCTGTAGGGTTGACAGGGTATACGCCGCCCTTGTATTCGCTGTCAATCAGATTGCGAATGACGGTGTTGCCAATTTTGCCAGGAGTGGCTGATGCTCCGATGATGGCGATGCTTCTGGGTTTGAGAAGTCCGGTTAGGATGGGGTCCACATTTTCCTCCAAAGAATAATTTTTTATCAAGCAGAAAGTATACCGCAATAATCAGAAAAATCCCTATGAATCCTGAGAGTATCTGAGAGTCGCGCGCGCGAAAAGCCCTGAAAATAATACTGTTTGCGCATAGAAAATATATTTTCAGTATCTGGGTGCCTTCCCGATATTTTTCAAGAGGCGGATGGGAGCGCTAAAGTGCCCGTTCACCCCATTGTGAGATAGTCTGGAGAAAATGCAGATATGCAAAACGGCTTTGTGAAACAAGAGAACGGCGAGGCCATTATTTCTAAAATAGAAAGGCTTATTCCCATAAATAAGACAATGATGCGTATAGGTAATATATTTAGCATAAACATTTCAGAGCTGGCAAGGATATAATCAGCGCGAAGGAGAATATGATGAGCACCTTACGTTTGGGATATATTGGTTTGGGTTTGATGGGAAAACCGATGGCGCGAAATTTGCTCAAGGCCGGTTTCCCACTGGTCGTGCACAATCGCTCGCGGCAGAAAGTAGAAGAACTGGTACGCCAGGGCGCGTGCGCAGCGGAAAGTCCGCGGGAAGTTGCGGAGCGTTCCGACGTGGTGTTCACCAATTTGCCTGACACGCCAGATGTCCTCAAGGTAGTGCTGGGAGAAAACGGGGTCCTATCCGGCGCGCACCCCGGCATGATATTTGTTGACAATTCGACCATAAAACCGGCAGCCAGCCGTGAGATCTACGCCCGGCTGGCAGACGTGGGAGTCCAAAGCCTGGACGCACCGGTCAGCGGTGGGGATGTTGGCGCGCAGCAGGGCACCTTATCTATCATGGTGGGCGGCGACGCAGACGCGCTTGAAAAGGTGGCGCCGGCTTTCCTGGCAATCGGGAAAACGATCACATATATCGGCGGCCCGGGGGCTGGGCAGGTTGCTAAGGCCTGCAATCAGATTATGGTGGCGGCGCAGATGCTGGCGATGGGCGAACTCATGATTTTTGCGCAAAAAGCTGGCGCGGACCCTGAAAAAGTGGTTGACGCAGTGCGAGGCGGAGCTGCCCAGTGCTGGACGCTGGATGTAAAGCCGCAGCGCTTGCTGGCTGGGAACCGCGCGCCCGGGTTTCGCTCCAGCCTGCAAAGCAAAGACCTGAATATCGTTATGGAGACGGCACGGGAATACGGGATTTCGCTGCCCGGCGCGGGGCTTCTTGCGCAGCTCTACGCGGCGCTGTGCGCCAATGGCGGTGGCGACCTGGATAATTCCGGCATTATCGCTGTCGTAGAAGCTTTGAACAATACGGAGCTTAAGCACAGCTGATTAGCTTAGTTAGCTTAGTTTGATTAACCATGGGTACGCTTTAGCATGCCCTCATGTGCGTTAAAATCGAAGAGATGAGCTTTTGGATGGAGTTGGTATTTATAAAGCAAACAGCGACCGAAACTTTGGTTTCACGCAGCAGGAACACGCTGCGAATATCATAATAAAGTTTGTTATCAGCAACGAATGCGCCTATAATTAGATGTTAGTTACCAGAATTCAAAGGAGATTCACGATGGACTTTGACGTCATCAAACCACTGCTGAAAGAAGATCAAAAATCAAAGATCGTTCTGCTGGTCATGGATGGACTTGGCGGGCTGCCAATGACTGAAGGCGGCAAGACTGAACTCGAAAGCGCTGTCAAACCGAATATGGATGCGCTGGCTGCCAAATCCGTGCTCGGCGCGCACCACCCGCTGCCTTTTGGGCTGACCCCCGGGAGCGGCGCGGCGCACCTCGGTTTGTTCGGTTTCGACCCTGTAAAATACGAAATCGGACGCGGCGTGCTTTCAGCGCTGGGTGTTGACTTCGACTTGCAAAAGGGCGACGTGGCTGCCCGCGGAAACTTCTGCACCGTTGATTCCGAAGGCGTGATTACCGACCGGCGCGCCGGGCGCATCCCGACCGAAGTCGGCGAGAAACTCTGCCAACTGCTGATGGAAAAAATCAATATACCCGGTGTGGAAGTCATTCTGCAGGTTGAGAAAGAATATCGTTTTGTGTTCGTGCTGCGCGGAGAAGGTCTAAGCGGCGAAGTCAGTGACACTGATCCCCAGGCAGTCGGGAAGAAAGCCCACATTGCCAAGGCGGCGGTTCCGCAAGCGGAAAAAACGGCTGAGTTTATACGCGAGTTTGTGCGCCAGGGGAATAAAATTTTAGCCGCTGAGCACCCTGCCAACAGTTTTGTACTGCGCGGTTTCGCGCAGCTGCCCAAGTGGCCGACCTTCGGGGAAATCTGGGGCGTGAACCCGGTCGCCATTGCGATGTACCCGATGTACCGCGGCGTTGCAAAGGTGGTTGGGATGACCGTTTTGGAAGCCGCGGCTTCCATGGATGAAGAAATAACGATGCTTGAACAGAATTGGGATAAATACGATTTCTTCTTTGTGCATATTAAAAAGACTGATAGCTACGGCGAAGACGGCAACTTTGACGCCAAAGTTCACATCATCGAAGAAGTCGACGCGCTGCTACCGCGCATCCTGGCGCTGGACCCGGATGTGCTGATTATCACCGGTGACCATTCCACGCCTGCCAAACTAAAGGCCCACTCCTGGCACCCTGTCCCGACCATGCTCTACAGCAAAACCTGCCTGCCGGACGGATTGACGACCTACGGCGAACGTGCCTGCGCCAAGGGCAGTCTGGGTTCGCGCTTTGAAGCCACTGATTTGATGCCTTACGCTTTGGCGCACGCTCTGCGCCTGGAAAAATTTGGCGCGTAGCTCCTATTTACCTGACAGAAAAAGGTTGCCCATACGGGCAGCCTTTTTTTAGTCGTAAATGTTCAGCGCTCGTATTGATTCGGGCGTCGGTCCGCAAAAAGGTCATTCCCAGGCGAGAAACGTTTATACAACGCGCGCGCCGGGTCAATTTCAACGATGTGCAGAGCTTGCCCGTCTTCCACGGCTTGCGTCAGAACTTCGCCTGTAGGTGTGAGGACCTGCGACTTCCCTGTGAAGCGTAAGGACTGCCCCTGCCCGGTTTCTGCGCCAATCCGGTTGGCAGTGATACTGAACACGGCATTTTCCAGGCTGCGGGTGACCATAGCCGACTGGCACCATGGCAGCACCAGATTGGCGGGATGGCAGAGGATTTGCGCGCCTTTTAACGCCAGCGTGCGAGCAGCCTCCGGGAAAATCCAATCAAAGCAAATCATCATTCCAAGACAGACCTGTTGGTAAGTAAAAACTGGAAACCCGCTGTTGCCGGGTAGAAAGAGGTCTTTTTCTGAGTTGAACAGATGCACTTTACGGTAAACGCTAAGCACTCCGTTATTGTCTACAGCCGCGGCGGAGTTGTACAAGCCTTCCGGTGCGCGTTCGCTAAAGCCGCTGACGATGCAGGCGCGGTGCTCCTTGGCAAGCGCGATGAGTCCGCTGAGAAACAGGCCTGTACCGGACGCATCCTCGCTCGAAGCAAGCAATTCCCGTGGATCGTCAAAAAGGTAACCTGTGGAGGCAAGCTCAGGTAGGACCAGTAGGTCAAATTCAGCTTTCTTCAGCGCAGCGTTAATAATGCTGAGATTAGCCGCCGCATCCCCGTGACGCGGACAAAATTGGAAAAAGCCTACTTTCACGCTCACCTCCAGTGTACAATAAAGATACCAGACTTAAGTTTACAGGGATGGAGGCGGCTATGTCAAAGGATTTTGAAGCGCTGCTATACGAAAAACTGCCGGACAACAAGGTGCGCTGCCAGCTTTGCGCGCACGGGTGCGTGATTGCTGAGGGCAGGCGCGGTATCTGCAAAGTGCGGGAGAACAGGGCGGGGGCGCTTTATTCGCTGACCTACGGCAGGTTAATCGCCGCGCATGTGGACCCGATTGAAAAGAAGCCGCTGTTTCATTTTTACCCGGGCAGCCGAAGTTTTTCGATTGCCGCACCCGGGTGCAATTTTGATTGCCAGTGGTGCCAGAACTGGGAAATTTCGCAGGGAGACAGCGCCGCGGCTGCTGCGCGCTGCCCGTATACACCCCCTCAGGATGTGGTCGCTTCCGCGCTGCGCAGCGGCAGCCTAAGCATTTCCTATACCTACACCGAACCGACCGTCTTCTTTGAGTACAGCCAGGATGTCGGGCTCCTGGCGCACGAAGCAGGATTGAAAAACGTGTATGTCAGCAACGGCTACATGAGCCCGGCAGCGGTAGACTTGCTGGCGAATTGGCTGGATGCCGCGAACGTGGACATCAAGGCATTCTCGGATGAGGTGTACCGCAAGCATATCGGCGCACACCTGCAGCCGGTGCTGGATGCCTGTGTGCGGCTTAAGCAGGCTGGGGTTTGGCTGGAAATCACCACGCTGTTAATACCGGGTCTGAACGACGATGAAGAACAACTGCGCGGTCTGACAAAATTCATTGCAAGTGAGCTTGGCGCAGAAACCCCGTGGCACGTCAGCCGCTTTTTCCCGCAGTACAAGTATCAGAACGCAGATGTTACCGCTCTGGCGAGCATTGAAAAAGCGTTGGCAATCGGGAGAGCGGAAGGTTTGAAATACACCTACGCGGGCAACGTGGCCGATTCAGCAGATACCGTATGCCCGGAATGTGGAAACGTGCTGATTCGGCGCACTGGAATGAACGTGCTTAGCAATAGCGTGAGCCCGGAAGGTTTGTGCCCCAATTGCGGCACCAGGATTGCCGGTGTGGGCTTGGGTGGTCAGGAAGGCTCAGTTTAAATCCGGGGTGAGTGCGGCAAATTGCCCCGCCCGCACCATTACCATTAGCTTTTCTAAATGAGGATGCAGCAAGGTATCTTGCGGGATGAAGGGGACCTCTGTGCGGATGAGGGCGTAGGCTTGCCGGGTTATTTCTCCCATTCGCGCGTCTGGCTGCTTTTGCAAGCGGAAATCCAGCGCCTGGGCAGCGCTAAAGAGTTCAATCGCGATTATAGTATTTAGGTTTTTCATGATTTCCCGGCCGTGTAAGGCCGCGTTGGGACCCATGGAGACGTGGTCTTCCACGTTACCGGAGGACGGGATGCTGTCGGTACTGGCGGGGTGGGAAAGAGTCTTGTTCTCCGAGCTCAGCGCCGCGGCGGTGTACTGCAGAAGCATGAAACCGGAATTTACGCCGCCGTGTTCGGTCAGAAAGGGCGGATAGGTGAGGGAGTCGCAGCGGCTGTCCACCAGTTTCGCAATACGCCGCTCAGACATGTTCCCCAGGTCCGTTAGCGCGATATTCAGGAAGTCCAGGCAAAAAGCCAGCGGTTCGCCGTGAAAATTCCCACCGGAAATGACCATGGGACTGCCGTCCTCTGCCTCTAGGACCAGCGGGTTATCCGTAACCGCGTTCAGTTCGATGCTGATTGTTTCGCGCGACTGGTCCAGCACGTGCTTGACCGCGCCGTGCACCTGCGGGATGCAGCGTAAAGTGTACGCGTCCTGAATGTTTTTTGGGTCGTGCGGGCGGGTAAACTGGCTGCCCTGCAGGAGTAATCGGAAATAAGCCGCGGTCTCTTGCTGGCCGGGCTGCGGGCGCAGGCGGTGGACAGCCTCGTGAAAGGCCCACACAGTGCCGTTCTGGGCTTCCAGGGTCAGGGCGGCGGCCAGGTTGGCTGTGCGCAGAAGTATGTCCGCCTGTCCGCAGAGCAGCGCGCCCAACGCCGTCATCAAGGTCGTGCCGTTGGTGAGAGCCAGCCCTTCTTTGGCAGCCAGGTGCACAGGCGTAAGCCCCGCCGCGGTCAGTGCTTCGGAAGCGGGTAGTTCCCGACCTTGCCAGCGCACTGTACCCTTGCCAATCAGGGGTAAGGCCATATGCGCTAATGGGGCCAGGTCGCCGCTGGCGCCTAAGGAGCCTTTTTCAGGGATTAGCGGGAGAATGTTGGCGTTCAACAAAGCCAGCAGCAGGTTCAGGGTTTCCAGACGGATGCCGGAATAACCGCGGGCGAGCGTGTTAGCGCGGATGAGCAGCATGGCGCGCACGGTCGCATCGTCCAGGTAATCCCCGACACCCACCGCATGGCTAAGGAGGATGTTTTCCTGAAGGGTTTCCACCTGGTCAGATGGGATGACGCGGTCCTTGAAGGCGCCAAAACCGGTGGTAATGCCGTAGGCGACCTCGCCTCTGGCTGCCAGTTCGGCTACTGCGTTGGCAGATTTCAGGATGCCTGGGATGCAGGTATCCGCAAGCTGCACCCGGACTTCGGGATGGTGGGAAACCAAATCAACCTGTTCAATCGTCAGCGACTGCCCGTCAAGGAAAACCTGCGTCATACCATTCTCTCCGTGCGAATTTCTTTTAGGATTCGCTGATGTCAACTGAAGTTAGCGTGACCGCCGGTGAATTAATCAAATTCGGGTCGCGCGGGGGAATAGCAAGAAGTACGTCCAGACCCCTAACAACCTGACCAAAGACAGCATGTTTGCCGTCGAGCCAGGGCGTGGGAACGTGGGTGATGAAGAACTGCGATCCGTTTGTGTTAGGTCCCGCGTTAGCCATCGATAGCACACCAGGCACATTGTGACGCAGTTTCGGGTCGAATTCGTCGCGGAACTTGTAGCCAGGTCCGCCGCGGCCAGTGCCGGTCGGGTCGCCGCCCTGCGCCATGAAATCGGGGATAACGCGGTGGAAAATCGTACCGTCATAGAATCCCTGCCGGGCAAGAAAAACAAAGTTGTTGACGGTGTGGGGAACGTTTTTGGCGTATAGGTCGATGATGATATCGCCTTTGCTGGTATGCAGGGTTGCCTGGTAATTCTTGGTGGGGTCCAACTGCATTTCCGGTTCTGACTGCCATTGTAGAGAACTCATGCTGCCTCCGATGTGTTTTCGTTTATTGTAGCATCAATCATTGGTGAGGTTTTACACGCGCCTATAGACAGGTTTTGGATACCAAATTCTGGTTGTAAACAATAAACGACACAGCGCTTTAAAAATGTTTGAGGCGCTGTGTCGGGAACTTCAGAAAGAGAGCACGGTTTGCCCGGGCTGATGCAACGAACTTAGATGGACTCTTTATTCAGGTTCTCCAATAGTGAGAGGATATCTTCATTTGCCGGGATATCAGTCATGTCATGTCCGTAATGGATGTAGCGTACGAGACCGGCTTTATCCACGATAATCTGCCCGGGCATCCGCCCCAGCTTAAAAAGATTAACTTCCTGACCCATGAGTTTCAGTACAGAATGGGTAGGGTCTGGTAAGCCAATGAATGGCAGTTTTTCTTTTGTGAAATAAGCGCTGAATGCTTGAGGGGATTCGGGACCAATCACCACAATCTGCGCACCGGCAGCATCAAACTTTTCGTAGTCACGGCGCAACTGCGCCATATGCCGCTGGCAGAATGGTCAGGTGAAGCCGCGGTTCAGGACAAGAATTACGTGGCTTTTGCCTTTGAAATCGGATAATGACACAGGATTGCCATTGACATCAGCGAGACTAAAATCCGGAGCGGGGAGGTTTAGTGTTACGAGAGACATATTGTTCCTTTCTAATATCCTAGGGTTGACCGTAAGTGAGAGGGCAATTTTTCCTTAAAAAAATCATCTAAGTAGTGTTGCTCTGGCTTGCGAAGACTCAAAATATTATTAATGTTATGGCCTGAATAACTACTTTACTGACTTGTTTGGTTTTGCGAGATCCCTGTAGTATGCAAACAATGTCAAGCATAATATAGAGGATTTCAAATCCGTTTACAACAGTTGCATTGAATATCTAACCAGGAACATCAATATATTAACGAAATTACTGTTCCTGCACTTCTAAACGCTTTTGTTAAGGTTCAGCAATTTACAGAAAGAATGTTACACTAACCATATAAAGAACAAAATCCCTTTATGGTTATTATTAAGAGGTAACCATGTATGAAAAATTGACTGGTTATTATCGTTCAAATGGAATATCTGCTGTAGATTTTAATTGTCCACATCGTACTTCTTGTTCAACGAATTTTCCACTAACATTTACAACGGCCAAAGAATCCTTTGTGAGTAGTGGATATGTAAGCCATAAGCTTCCACGCATAGTTTTTATTTCATTAGATTCAGGTAGTGCCGAATCTGACCCTACCCTCAAAACTCTTGAAAGTGTTCGGCACTGGGTAGAAGAAGGTGAAAATGTCCTTGGATTGCATAAAAACAAGCATTGGTTCCGAACTCATGAATTAGCGTACACTCTCTTAAGAAATTTTAAAGATGATCTGAGATTGGAGGAAGCAAAACATTACTTTGCACATATCAACAGCGCAAAATGCTGTGAAAATAAACTCGGTAGAGAACAAGCAAGTCAAATCTTATTTGATAACTGCCGAAGGTTCATACCAGGAGAATTGGAAATATTGGATCCCGACATCATTATTACTCAAGGAAGATGGGGAAAATTTTCAATTGATGGTGTCTTCCCACAATTGGTATCTCCTGACTATATTCCCGAATCGTTATCTGAGGTCAAGATAATTGCCATCAATAATCACCCAGCTATCTGGATAGAGACTTTTCATCCAAGACACCCTGGTTTTCACACAAAAAACCGACCACATTATCCACAATATGAAATGATAGTTCGGGAATTTATGATCAGAACCACTTCATATCAAAAAAAAGAAGAAAGTATACGCAACTTATACTTCTAATTTATTGAGCAATTCTCGCAGAGCTACCAGTTCCTCGGCAGATAGGGTTACACCTTTGGCATCAGGCGACCAAGCGCAGTTATTACTTTTATATGCGTGGTAGAGCTATATCGGATCAAGTTGGGTTCTTTTGCAAATTTTTAATTTGGTATTTCGAAACTAATTTTCCGAATGCAAGCACGTGCTTGATATGTCTGAAAGCGAACAAGTCCAGCATTATATTTATAAGGCATTTTACTGACTGGTAGGTCAATTTTTACATCATTAACATAACCAGAGAGAGAAAATCCATCAAATTTTAAACTAAAATTAACCCATTTGTCTTCGGTAAAGTCTTTAATTTGCCCTAGTTGTGGGTCATTTGACTCTTTTTCAAACTCATTTTTTGGTTGTGTATAAAGCACATTCCCTTTGTTTGTCACATAGATTAAATGTCCAAAATCTGACAAAAAATGCTGGCTTCGAAGATTAATCCCGATCCATGCGTCATTAAGCGATAAAGTAGGTTCATGATTGGCAAATTTCATTTCTGTTTGCACTTTTACCTTATCAAAATCCTCTTTACCGATAGAAAGCCATGAGTATCTGAATGAATAGAACGAACCAAATAATAAGCCATCCTTTGTTAATTGCCGATAAGAGTTGCCTGGGCTAAGAAGAAGTTCATCATTATTCGGTTGGGTAAGATCTAGATCTAGCGGGGGGGTTGCGGGCAGATAAAGGTGTGGAACATATGGGGCAGGAGCGAGTGAATATATTAACGAATGAATAAGTTTTTTTTGAAAATCAAGACTTCCATACAAATCTCGTTTATATATAAGATGACGAGCTGGTGAAATATCGAAAAGGAATCCTCCTTCGGATTCGTTATCCTGTATGATAGTAATACTGTCCTTATCTCTTGTTGCTGAGGCTACCCCTAGCTCAAATAAGACATTTCCATTCTTTTCAGAAACATCAACAATGATTGCATCGCTCATCTGAATATGTTTCCAAATATCTTGATGAATCACGTCTGGTGTTGATAATGAATCTGCACGGACGCATTCGACTTCTGCCGCCAATAATCTTCCTACCGTAGCACAAACATCCTGGCAATAATTATAAAGTTCATCGTATCTGTCTTTTGGACTAAAAGGCGATGCGAGAAAAACAATAAGATGGTTCGCGTGTTTTCTATCTAAAACATGCGGTTCTTTAAAATAATCGGCGGGCCAGACGGATGTGTTCATTTTCTTTACCCTTCCCGTGTTCATTCAATTTGACCATAAGTAATTACGAAAAATAAGAACTGAGGAGTGTTCCCGGATGTTGTATTGTTGGTTTGCGGTCATTCCATCTGATCAGGCTGAGCTTATTATAGCCCAGCCACTAGTTTTTTCAATTACTTCATCAATCTCACCGATGATGATAGGATAAGGTACCATAAGTTTCGCACATCTAAACGGGAAACAGGGCGGAGTCAATTAACCCGATAATTCCCAAAAATCGCAGGTTGAGCTTCATGAATTGTTCCGGTAAAGCGCGTAGGTTGGGTGGAGCTCCTGACAATCAATCATTACTAAATACACGTTGTCGCTCCACCCAACCTACGATAAGGCATCATAAGTTTCGCACATTTAAACGGGAAACAGGACGGAGTCAATTAACCCGATAATTGCAAAAAATGGCAAGTTGCGCTTCATGAATTGTTCAGATTAGGATTATTCCGGTGGGACTTTACTAGCCCGCATTACCCTTTCACCGCCCCACCAAGCATGCCGCGGATAAAAAAGCGCTGGAAGAGGATATATACGATTACAGTCGGCACTGCGACAATTAGCGCGCCGGCTGCCAGCAGAGGGATGTTGGCTGAGTATTTACCCTGGAAGAAAGCCAGCCCTACCGGCAGTGTGCGCAGGGTCTCATCCTGGATGAGCACAAGCGCCAGCAGGAATTCATTCCAGGTCCACATAAATATTAACACAACCAGCGTGGTAATCGAGGGCTTAGCCAAGGGCCACAGCACCCGCCAGAGGCTTTGCCAGCGGCTGCAGCCGTCCATGGCAGCGGCATCCACCAAATCCCGCGGGGCGTTTTCGAAGAAGGATGTCATCCAGAGCGTGCCGAAGGAGACGCTGAGCCCGATTTGGGGCAATATCAGCGCCCAATAAGAGTCTCGCAGGCCTAACAAATCCAGAAAATGGTAAAGCGGGATAATAACCGCCTCAAAGGGCACCATGTAACCAAGTAAAACCAGCGGAAAGAGCCACTTTTTCCCCGGCATGGGCAGCAGCCCGAAGGCATATCCGGTAAGTACCGAAAGGAATACGCTGGTAATCACCACCGCGATGGAGACGATGACGCTGTTCTTGAAGAAGATATTGAAGCGCCCTGTGAACCACGCCTGCCTGAAATTTTCCAGGTTCCAGGATTGCGGCAGGCTGAAGGGGCCCTGGATTAGCTGCGTGTCGGTCTTGAACGCGCCGAGGAACAGCCCGGAAATCGGCAGCAGCACAATCAACGAGAAAAAAACTAGCAGGGCATAGCGCGGAACGAGCTTGGTCTTTCGGCTGTTCATGCGCTTTTCTCTTCATTACCCGTCTGGAAACGGCGGATGAGCAGGGAGATCGCCAGAATGAGCAGCATCAGCACAGTCGCGATTGCCGAGGCATATCCGATCCGGTTCTGCTGGAAGGCGGAGCGGTAAATCAGGAAGCCAACCACCAGCGTGGCATTGCCCGGGCCTCCGCGTGTGGTGACATAAACAAGGTCAAACACGCGCAGCGCTGCAATAATGGTGGTCACCAGGGCGACGCCGATTTCTGCCCGTAGGCCGGGGATGGTGATGTGCACAAACTGCTGGAAGGCGTTCGCGCCATCCAGGCTGGAAGCCTCGTAGTACTCTTCGGAAATATGCTGCATCCCGGCCAGAAACAGGATCATGCAAAAACCGTACTGCACCCAGGTGCCGATGGAGCCCACCGCCGGTAAAGCCAGCGCAAAGTCACCCAGCCAGGCGCGCGTTAATCCGCTCACACCAAGAGCGTTCAGCAGGACATTAAGCGGTCCGAACTGCGGGTTGAAAATCCAGCGCCAGATAACGCCGACGACCACCATGCTGATGACCTGGGGCAGGAAGAGCACGGTGCGGAAAAAGGTCATCCCGGGCAGGGCTTTGCGGCTGAGCACAGATGCCAGCAGCAGGCCGATAAATACAGGCAGAATACAGTAAAACAAGATGAACACCAGGTTGTGCAGAAACGCGCTGGCAAATTGTGGGTCTGAAAACAAAACCTGGTAGTTCTGCAGCCCGACCCAGTCCCGCACCGCGCTGAAGCCGTTCCATTCGTAAAAACTGGTGCGGACAGTCTCAAGAATTGGGTAAAAGGTGAAGCCGAGGTAGATTAATAGCCCAGGCAGCAGGTAAAGCCACCCTATCCATTTGTTTTCGCCTGGGTAAGCCTGGTTTGAGCGCATTTTGAATAAAAGGCAGCCGGCGCTTATTACAAGCGCCGGCTGGTCAAGACAGGGTTATTTGCTCAGGTAAGCTTCGTAGTCTTTTTGAACTGCTGAAACGAAGTCTTCGGGGGTGCTGATGCTGCCGAGCAGCTTCTGCAGTTCCGCCACGAGCGTGTCGTAGAAAGTGGGGGTCGCCCAGTCAATGTAATGACCGACGGCGTTGGCCTTGTTAATGGCGTCCCAGGCTTTCAGCGTATCTCCAAAAAGGTTGTCGGTCTTGATATCCGCGCCTTCAGGCAGGGCCATCGCGGGGAGCATTCCGGCTTTCGCCCAGAGTTCCGCGGCGCGTGGGCTGATCATCCAGTTGAGGTACTCCGCGGCCAGGTCGGCTTTGGTAGTGGTGTTCCGGATCGCGAACGGAATGCCCACGCCGCCAATGGCCAGCGCGGTTTTACCTTCGAAAGGAGGCATCAGGAAGAAGCCAAACTCCTGGTCGGTGTCATTGATTAGTTCTCCAGCCAGCCAGGAACCTGTGATGGTCATGGCGCCGCTGCCGCTCTTGAAGAGCGCGTTGCTGTCGTCATAGCCTATGCCCGGGTAGCCTTCAGAGAAGTAACCGGCTTTTGCCCACTGCTGGAGAATTTCCGCGGCTTTAATGTTCTCTTCAGTTTTAAAGCTGACGTTGTTGACGCCGTAGGTCAGATTGTTGATGTAATCCAGGCTGACAAGGAGGTGCTGGATCGCGCTGAATTCGTGAATCGCGTTCCATCCATCCAGGCTGCCAAAGGAAATCGGGTTCTCACCGCGTTCTTTGATTTTAGCAAGAAGCGCTTCAAATTCTTCGAAAGTCTGAGGAACTTCCCAGCCATATTTCTTAAACATGGTTTTGTTGTAATACACACCGACCACTTCAGCAGTCGGGCTCACGCCGTAAAGGTTGCCCTGCCCGAAGGTATTGCCGTCAGGGGTGAAACTGTTACGGCTGGCAACCGAGGTGGAGAAGACGGAGCCCCAGTTGTATTTGGCCAGGTAGGAATCCAGCGGCAAAAGCAGACCGGCTTTGACCATCTCACCCATATCGCTGCGGCCCTGATTGACCTGGGCGACGTCCGGACCGTTTGCTTCGGTCAGCGCGAGCTTGAGGGTTACCTTCAGGTCATCCAAGGTTTTTACAACGCGTTCAATTTTCACGCCAGGATGAGCGGCTTCGAATTCCGCGTTAAGCGTATCCATCACCTGGCTCTCAACGTCGCGGTAGAACTGATCCCACACGACCAGTGTGGTTTCTTCGGTTACCGGCGCCTGGGTCTCAGCTGGTTGTTTATCGCCCTGGCAGGCACCCAGGATGAAGGCAAATACCAACAAAATCGCAATGGAAAAACGTATCCTTTTCATAATGCTCCTTTTTCGAAACTAAAAGATATGAAAATTATACCTTACCTGAAACTGTTATTCACCTACGCTGCATTGAGGGTGTTGAAAAACATAGGTTAATCGATTACATCCAAATTTTTCAAAGTTAAGAATTTAA
>DIXT01000023.1:22206-71776 GCA_002436085.1 Anaerolineaceae bacterium UBA6073 | reverse complement strand
CGCAGTTGCTGCGAACCGTTTTGCCATCAGATTTCATGCTATCCCATCTGGAGTGCCAGGCAAAACCGTGTGGCAATCTGCCTTTATCTTGCTAACACAAATACATTAAGCTCATTATCAGGATTGCCTTTTTTTTAATAGTATGAAAGTAGGCTCCAGCTATTTAAAGGCAGACTGCCACGTCCCTTTGCCAATCAAGGGGATGTTGGATCAAACGGTCCAGGTGGCAAAGGGTGACGGACGGGGCGTCCACCTGTTGGCTAGCAGGGAGACAAAGTCCCCTTTGGATATCGCTTCGCAAGATCTGTACCCTTCAGGGTATCGTGATGATGAACAGTTAATCATTACGCACAAACTCATCCAGCCGTTTACACAATTCATTGAAAATGTTAATACGCTTCTATCGTTGGGTAGGTATAGTCAGAGTAAGTGAAATTTAAAAACAAGGAGATTGTTTATGGGAAAAATTATTGGAATTGACCTTGGCACTACCAACAGCGTCGTTTCCGTGATGGAAGGCGGTTCTCCAACTGTAATTTCCACTTCGGAAGGCTCACGGCTATTACCCTCGGTAGTTGCATTTAATAAAAACGGCGAACGTTTGGTTGGCATTCCCGCCAAACGTCAGGCGGTGGTAAACCCTGAAAATACCGTGTACTCCATCAAGCGTTTCATGGGCCGCCATTATGATCAGGTTGCCTCCGAACGTAAAATGGTGTCTTACAAAGTTGTCTCCGGTCCCGGCGGTGACGTGCGAATTGAGATCCCGGTAAACGGGCAAACCTATACCCCGCAAGAGATTTCAGCGATGATCCTGGGCAAGCTGAAAAGCGATGCGGAAGCTTACCTGGGCGAAAAAGTGACCCAGGCTGTAATCACCGTGCCGGCGTATTTCAATGACAGCCAGCGCCAGGCCACCAAAGACGCGGGAAAAATCGCGGGGCTAGAGGTGCTGCGCATTATCAACGAACCTACGGCATCCGCGTTGGCATACGGGTTGGACAAGAAAGAAAACGAGACTATCCTGGTCTTTGACCTGGGCGGCGGCACCTTCGATGTCAGCCTGCTGGAAGTTGGCGGCGGCGTGGTGGAAGTGAAAGCTACTAACGGCGACACCCATCTGGGCGGCGACGATTGGGATGAAGTGATTGTAAACTGGGCGGCTGATGAGTTCAAACGCGAACAAGGTATTGACCTGCGCAGCGACCGCCAGGCGCTTCAGCGCTTGCGCGAGGCGGCGGAAAAAGCCAAGATCGAACTTAGCAGCGTGATGGAAACCGAAATCAACCTGCCGTACATCACGGCGGACTCCTCCGGCCCGAAACACCTGCTGCTTAAGCTTTCCCGCGCAAAGTTTGAGCAAATGACCGATCATCTGCTGCAGCGCTGTAAACTGCCCTTCAACGCGGTCATCAAGGATGCGAACCTGAGCGTCAATAAGATTGATGAGGTCGTGCTGGTGGGCGGCGCCACGCGCATGCCGATGGTGCAGGAGTTGGTGCGCCAGTTGACCAACGGCAAGGAACCCAATAAGGGCGTCAACCCCGACGAGGTCGTCTCCATCGGTGCGGCTATTCAGGGCGGCGTGCTTGGCGGCGAGGTGAAGGACGTGCTTTTACTGGACGTTACCCCGCTCTCCCTGGGCGTGGAAACCCTGGGCGGTGTGATGACCAAACTTATTGAGCGCAACACCACCATCCCGGTCAAGAAAACCGAAGTCTTCTCCACGGCTGAGGACAGCCAGACCTCGGTGGATATTCACGTTCTGCAGGGCGAACGCCCGTTAGCCGCGGATAACATGACGCTTGGGCGCTTCCGCCTGGACGGTATCCCTCCGGCGCCGCGCGGCATTCCGCAGGTTGAGGTAACCTTTGACATCGACGCGAATGGTATTCTCAGCGTGACCGCCAAGGACAAAGCTACCAGCAAGGAGCAAAAGGTAACCATTACTGCTTCGACCAACCTGAACAAGAACGAAGTGGAACGGATGGTGCGCGAAGCCTCCCAACATAAGGAGGAGGATGAAAAGCGCAAGGCTCTGATTGAAGCCAGAAACATGGGCGACAGTACGGCCTACCAGGCTGAAAAACTCTTGCGCGACCTCGGTGATAAGGTGGATGCCGCTAAGCGCAGCGATCTTGAGAGCAAGATTAAAGAGCTGCGGGACAGCCTCACAGGAGATAACACCTCCACGATTAACGCGGCTGCCCAGTCTGTTCAAACCCTGATGCAGGACATCGGAACCGCGGCTTATCAGCAACCGCAATCCGGTCCTGCCGCAGGAGGCGGCCAGCCAAATTCCGGCCCGGCGCAGGGCGGAGAAGATTTTGTGGAGGGCGAATTCCACGAAGCATAAAGCATAGTCGTAACGCACAAGCGGCTGCCATTTGGCAGCCGCTTTTTTATTCACACGATTGGCGTTTGCAGCGCTTGTGTGCCATAAAACGAATGGCAGCATGCCGTTTGCGAACATGATTACGTTTCACGCCGAAAAGACGCTTTATCTTTATTGCGATATAATGCCCCTTTGTTATGGCAAACCGAAACAAGAAAAAATTCCAGCGCCAACTCAACGGCCGATCTGGCGCGCGCTGGCTATGGATTACCCTTGCGACAGCGGCAGCCTTGGCGCTGCTCCTTGTCGCTTTGTACCAAATCCCTGCTATACAAAACCGCGCGTACTATTATGTCGCGAAGGCGCACGCCCGAATCCAATACTTTTTTAAGCCGCCAGGAGAGAAAGTGTTTAACCCGGGTGGCAAGGGTACGCTCCAGCCTGAAGTGGCGGCCACGCTGACAGCGATGGCGCCCACCCCGACGACTACGCCCGCGTTTACCAGCACCCCGACCCCGCACCCGACCCAGCAGGCAATTTTCACGCCAACCGCGACGCTGCCGCCTACCCCGACCTCCACGCCCATTCCGCGCTCCAAGGCCTTGACCGGTATCAAATATGAGCGCCAGGTCTTCAACAACTGCGGCCCGACCAACCTGGCGATGCTGCTTTCCTACTGGGGTTGGGAAGGCGACCAGCACGTTGTGGAACAGGTGATTAAGCCGCTCAAAGAAGACCGCAATGTGATGCCGTACGAGATGCTGGAATACGTCAACGCGCAAACGAGCCTGACGGGCATCGTGCGCTACGGCGGCGACATTGAACTGGTAAAAAAGCTGGTCGCCGCGGGCTTCCCGGTCCTGGTAGAGCGTGGGTATATGAACGCCAAGGAAGGCTGGATGGGGCACTACGGAATCATCACGACCTATGATGATGTGACCCAAAAAGTGAATATCCCTGATTCTTTTCTGGGGGATATTGCCCTGCCGTATGACCTCGTGAGTATGTACTGGAACCAATTCGACGGCATATATCTCGTGATTTACCCCTATGAGCGGGAGCAGGAGATTATCAACATCCTGGGGCCGCAGTGGGATGCCGAGTACAACCTGCGTTACGCGCTTGAAAAGACTGCCGACTGGATTGACACGCTGGAAGGTCGGGAACTTTTCTTTGCCTGGTACAGCCGGGGCAATATCCTGATTGAAATGAAAGATTATGCCGGCGCGGCAGAAGCCTATGACGAAGCTTTCGCGGTGTATGAAGAAATCCCGACGCATGAAAGACCTTGGCGCGTATTTTGGTACCAGACGGGGCCTTTTTTCGCGTATTTTTACACCGCCCGCTATAATGACGTCTTGAACCTGGCGAATTACGTGCTGGATATCACCCCGGAAGACGCTATTCCCGAAACCTGGGTCTGGCGCGGGCGTGCTAACAAGATGCTGGGCAACTGGCCGGCAGCCGAGAGCGACTTCCGCAAGGCGCTGGAATGGCACCCGGAATGGTGGGTGGCGGAAAACGAACTGGTCAATATGGGGCTTACCCCCTGACCCGCTTCACAGCTTGATATAATTATTCCATGGTCAAAATACTACACTTCGCCGACGCGCACATTGATATTGCCACTCACGGACCTTACGATCCAGATGACGGTTTGTTTGTGCGCGTGAAGGACTTCCTGAAATCTTTGGACGCGATCGTCGCGGCTGCCATAGAGGAAAAAGTCGACCTGGTCATTTTCGCGGGCGACGCGTACAAAGATCGCAGCCCGGCGCCCACCTACCAGCGCGAATGGGGCAAACGGATTATGCGCCTCTCCAGGGCGGGCATCCCTACTATCCTCATTACCGGCAACCATGATGTATCCCCCTCTCAAAAACGGGCGCATGCCATCCAGGAGTTTTCCACGCTGGATGTTCCGCACGTGGTTGTGGTGGACCGTCCCCGTTTTCTGGAACCAAAGGATCTGGAAGGCTTGCCCGTACAGGTGCTCGGCATTCCCTGGGTCACACCGTCCTTAGTGAAGAACGCCGCCCCGGAAGCGGCTGAGCCCAACGCTGAATTGGACGTGATCATCGAAAACGCGGTGACCGTCATGATTCAGCAGGCCCTGGAACAGCGCGACCCAGCGTTGCCTTTCATCCTTGCGGCGCACGCCTCCATCCGCGGCGCTCTGATTGGCGATGAGCGCACCATCAAGTTGGGGCGGGACGTGCAGCTTTCCCAGGGCTTGGTGCGGGATGAGCGCATTGATTACGTAGCCCTGGGGCATATCCACCGCTTTCAGGACCTGAACCCGGGCGGACATCCGCCTGTAATCTACGCCGGGTCTATTGAACGCGTGGATTTTGGAGAGGCGGGGGACGATAAAGGTTACGTGATTGCCGAAGTTTCCCGCGGGGAGACGCATTACACCTGGCACAAACTTGCCACGCGCCCTTACCGGGATTTATCGGTCACCCTGCGCGCCGGGGACAACGCCATGGAGAAAATCCTGGCCGCGCTGCCGCAGCCGGAGGAGTTGGAAGGCGCGATTATCCGTCTGAATATCAGCTACCCGGATAACGCGGACGCGACCATCGATGACGCGCAAATTCGCGAGCGTGCGCGTTTGGCGCTGGAACTGAAAATCAACAAGATACCAAAATTCAGCTTACGGGCGCGCCTGGGGGAAAACGGGGAGACCCAGAGCATGACGCCTGAAGAGCTTCTGAAACTTTACTGGAAGCAAAACCATACTGACGAATCTGAAATTGACGCACTGCAGGCTCTGGGAGAGCGCATCATCCACGCAGACGAAACAGAAGCGCAGCCCTAAACCGTTGCAGGTCAGGCAAAGCGAATAGCGTCCAGCATTTTCGCCAGGCGCGCAGTTTGCCGCACGTCGTGCACACGCAGGATATCCGCGCCGTGTAAAACCCCGTACGCGTTGGCAGCCAGGCTGCCTTCCAGGCGGTCCTCGGGGGGCAAATTCAACGTGTAACCGATAAACGACTTGCGTGAAATCCCCAGCAGGAGCGGAAAGCCCAGCGCTTTCAGTTGGTCAAGCTCCTTAAGCAGGCGCAGGTTTTGGGCAGTCGTCTTGCCAAAGCCAATGCCGGGGTCCAGCAGCAATTGTTCGTCGACTATCCCGGCTTCCCTCGCGATGCGCACGGACTGCAGCAAGCCCTCCGCCACCTCGGCGCTAACATCCCCATAGGAAATATCCACATATCTGCCGCCCAGGCTGATATCAAGCTCGGTGTTTTGCGGGGTGGAGCGGTTATGCATCAGGACCAGGCCGGCTCCGCTTGCAGCGACCACTGCGCCCATGTTGGGGTCAGCGCGCAGACCCCACACGTCATTGATGATGTGCGCGCCGGCGCGCAGGGCTTCTTCCGCCACAACAGCTTTGTAGGTATCCACGGAGAGGATGATATCCGGCAGTTCCTCGCGCAGGGCGCGCAGCACCGGCAGCAGGCGCTCAAGCTCCAACTCCGCGGCGACGGGTGCCGCGCCAGGGCGGGTGGACTCAGCGCCGACATCCAGGATGTGCGCGCCGTCGGCAGCAAAACCGCGGGCTTGCGTAATTGCCGCTTGCAGGGGTTTACCCTGCTGAAGCAGCCCGTCGCCGGAGAAGCTGTCGGCGGTGAGGTTGAGAATTCCCATGATATAGGTTTGGTTTCCCAGGTTTGGCAGCAAGTCGCGCAGCATCGGGCTCCTTATTGGATTGGTCTGGCTTCCGCAAAAACTTCCACGCGTTCAATTTCCGGGCCCGCGCTGTACACCAGCGCTGAGAAATCCAGCGGAACGGCAGCGCTGCCAGCGGGGGTTTGGGCGTCCCAGCGGCGGATGCCAGCCACGCGGCCGTCCTGGGCGTACGCCACCGCCAAGACCCACAGCGCGCCAGCTTGGGCGGATTCGGGGGAGAGCAGCACCCGACCGCTCACCGCGCAGGAAAGCTTTTCCCTGGAGCAGGAAACTTCCAGCTCTGTCGGTTGCGCGGAGAGGTAGCGCGCGTCGTTTTCCGGCACAGGCAGGGAAAAATCAATCACAGCGCTCGCGCTGAAATTATCCGGGGTGGGGGCCTGGAAATAGGTAAGCAGCGGCAGGCTTTGGCCCGCCTTCAACAGGTTTAGCGGCAGGATGGCCGTCTGCGTGCGCGTGTACTCACCATCTGCGCTGGTGAGGGTCACCTTCGCGCTGACGTTTTCTTTATCCTTTTCCGTGTCGTTCACGGCCAGCGCGAAGCACAGCACGCCGCCGGTTTTGTCGCGGTAGCAGTCGGTTTGGAGGCTCGCGCCCGGTTGGGGTGTTTCCTGGCCGGCTTGCGCGGGCGCGCTGGTGGGCGCCGGGGCCGTCTGCGTAATGGGTATCAGCAGCAGCGTGCCCACGCCCATCGCGTAGGGAATGACGGTCGGGTTGGCGGTCATTAAGGCGTCCAGGCTGATGCCGTAGCGCAGCGAGATGCCGAACATGTCGTCGTCCGCGTCCACCTGGTAGTACACTGGCGTACCGGTAGGGGTGGGGCTGGGCGTTAGCGTGGGCGTGGCTGTGGCGGGCGCGGGCGTGTTGCTTGGCAGTGGGACAGCAGTTTCAGTAGGGCGCGGCACACTGGTAGGGGCGGGAGAGATGCTGAAAACGCAGCCGCCCAGGAGCGCGGCTGTGATGAGCAGCAGTACAAACCGTTTCATTTTCATACCCTCATTATACCAACGGGATAGCCAGGCTTATTCCGCGCGCAAATGTATGAGTTTTGTCAAAAATCGCCAATTTGCTTGAATCTGCGTGTTTATGGTACTATACTTATTTGTTAGTAAGACATGGAGTAAAAAAGAAATGCCAATCTACACATATCATTGTGACAACTGCGGAATACGCTTTGACCAGCAGCAAAAATTTACAGACGACCCGCTGACGATTTGCCCGGAGTGCAACGAACCCGCGCTGCGCAAAATATACCAGCCGGTTGGGATTGTATTTAAGGGCAAGGGCTTTTATGCCACAGACCACCGCTCACCGTCCGGACAGAATCACACGCATGCCAAACCGGAAGGCGCCCCGGAGAGCAAGTCCGACGACGTAAAACCGGCGGCGCTGTCGCCTTCCACGGAAGCGGTTAAAAACAACTACACAAAAGCTGCCGAATAGGCAGCTTTTTTCTTTACGTCAGCAAGAGGTTTACGCCTGCAGGTTGCGATCCACGTTCGCCTGTAGGCTGGCGTAGTCGGGGCTGGCGGCGTATTCCTTGAGGGCGTTGATGCGCTTGATAATCATCGGGTGGGACTGAAACATTTCCGCGAGCTGGTTTACGAAGGCGTCATCCTGCGCGTCAATCATGGTCAGTGCTTGCTCAAACTCCGCCTGGGTCTGAATTTTTGGCGCAGCCAGGCGCACCAAAGCGGAAACTGCCAGTTTCAGGTTTCCGCAAGCCAGCAGCCCGGCCCGGTCGCAGGAATATTCACAGGCGCGGGACCAACGCTGGAAGACCAGGTACATGATGTAACTGATGCCGAAGGGGGAAGGCGAACCTGCCAGACCGCCGATGAAAGTGTTCAACCAGGTGTGCCCCAGGGAAACATGCCCCATTTCGTGCCCCAGCACGAAGGCCAGCTCTCCGCGGCTCATGATGCGCAGCATAGGCTCGTACAAGACGATGGTCTTGGTTTTTGAAAGACCGAAGGTGTACGCGTTCACAACATTTTCTCGCACCACATACACATCCAGCGAACCCGGTTGCAGGCGTTTTTCGCACACCTGCACCACTTTCGCCAGCTCCGGGCTGCGTTCCGGGGAGACGAGGAAAGCTTTGCGCATTAGCTGCGCCTGCATTGATCTGCTGGAAACTATTGACATGCCCAGGATAAACACAACAATCAACAGACTCAGGCACTGCGTCAGGAAGGCGGATAGGATAACGACCGCGATGCTAATCAGAAAGGTGAGCAGCAGGATAGGAAATTCGCTTGGGTGGCGGTAGGCAGTTGTGCGGAACATAGGGCTCCCTGTGTTTGGTGTTGATGCTAACAATTTTACCGCCGCTTTACGCGAGCTGCCTGAGGAGATAATCAAAGAGAGGGAGAATACGATATATTCGGCCCGTTCTAACCAACTCCAGACGGGCAATTTTTGGGAACAGCCATTGCCTCCCCAAAAACGATAGATAAAAAAAGCGCGGTCATTATTTGACCGCGCCTCAGAGCACTCAGGCTTTAGAGATGTTCACAAACACCACCGGGCGGCGTTTGGTCTCGTCGAAAATGTGCGACTTAGCCAGGTTCAGCACGTCCCGCTCCAGGTTCCCGTTGGCGGAGCGCGCCAGTTTTTCGATGCGCTTGCGCAAATCCTCGAAGAGGTCCTGCGACTCAGCCTGGGACATAAAGCCCCGGCTGATAATTTCAACCTCTCTCAGATTAGCGTTGGCTTTGTCCTTGATCAGGTTCAGGAGCACGATACCGTCCTGACTCAGCATTTCGCGTTCGCGCATCACAGAGCGGTCCACATCGCCCACGCCGGTGCCGTCCACGAACACATAGCCGCCGGGGATGCGTTCGCCCAGCTTCATTTCGCCGTGCTCGAACTCGATCACGCGGCCGTTTTCCACGATCGCAATTTGGCGGGCGTCCATCCCAACATCCATACCCAGGCGCGCGTGCTGGTTCAGCATGCGCAGCTCGCCGTGGATAGGAATCAGGTAGCGCGGACGGGTCAGGTGCAGCATCAGCTTGATTTCTTCCTGGCTGGCGTGCCCGGAGACGTGCACCGGCGCGATGGCTTCGTAGATGACCTGCGCGCCCTGCTCCAGCAGGCGGTTAATCGCGCGGTAGACCAGTTCCTCGTTGCCCGGAATGGGATGCGAGGAGAGCACTACGGTATCGCCCTCTTTGATATCAAAGCGCTTGTTACTGCCGTTGGCAAGCCTGCCGAGGATGGAGGTGGGTTCGCCTTGCGAACCGGTGACGAGCAGTACTACCTGGCTGTCCGGCATCTGCAGGGCGGTTTCCACGGGCACTACCACGTCCTCCTCAAAATCAATGTAACCCAGCTGCTTCGCGATTTTTACGTTTTCGGTCATGCTGAGCCCCACAAACGCGACTTTGCGGTGGTAGCGCATGGCAGCATTGATGACCTGCTGCATGCGGGAGATGAGCGACGCGAAGGTGGCGACGATGATGCGCCCCTTGGCCTCGCGGAAAACACGGTCGAAGGCTGAATCGATAACCTTCTCCGAAGGCGTCCAACCCGGGCGCTCCGCGTTGGTGGAATCCGCCAGCAGCGCCAAGACGCCTTTCTGCGCGAACTCCGCCAGTTTGGCGTAGTCGGTCGGCCAGTTGTCGACCGGGGTGTGGTCGAACTTATAATCGCCGGTATGGACCACCAACCCGGCCGGGCTTTCAATTCCCAGCCCGATGCCGTCCGGAACGGAATGGCAAACGTGGAAGGTGTGCACCTTGAACGGGCCGATCTGCACGGTTTCGCCGGCTTTCAGAGTCTGGAGTTTGACCTTCTTATTGTCAAAGCCGCGGCGGCTAAGTTTGGCGCCAATCATACCAAGCGTGAGCGCCGTGCCGTAAACAGGCGCGTCCACGCTCTCGAGCAGATGCCCGATTGCGCCGGTGTGGTCTTCGTGACCATGGGTGATCACAATTCCGCGCACTTTGTCCGCGCGCTGCTTAATGTACTCAAAGTCCGGGATGATGTAATCAATCCCGATCATGTCGTTGTCGGGGAACATCATGCCGGCGTCCACCACGAGGATTTCACCGCCGTATTCGTAGACGGTCATATTCTTCCCGACTTCCCCCAGGCCTCCCAGGGGAATAATGCGTAATTTTTTCTCTTTCATATTCTTTCCTTAATTATTAGTGCTAACGGCTTGAGCCGTAAATGTTCATTTGTGGTTATTTTAAAAATAAAAAACCCCGCTAATTCAGATCAGCCGGGCAATTTTGTTTCAAAATAAGTTGTATCTTCAACAAAAAGCCGCCAGGCGGCTGGATTAACTTGCGAGAGTATAGCATACATACTGGCTTTTCGTCAAATCCGCGCAGACCCCCGCGCAGACCCCCGTGCTGCGGAGGCGAAAGTTAACCAAATTATTATGACTTGCTAACAAAAATCTAACAATCGCTGCTTAATTTAAGGTTAAGAAAAAATATAAAAAGGAGGTACCTATGGCAAGCATTGTAAAACGTCGTTTCTCTCCAAGGGACATGTATAACCTGGACCAGTTCATTGAGCGCTTCTTTGATATGAACACCGATGTCTGGGGCTCTCAGCCGCTTGGTTTCCCATTGGATGTGATTGAGAAGGACAATGAATTCCTTGTGCGGGCTGATACGGCTGGTTTTGACCCTGAACGGCTCGAAATCACCTATGATAACAGCACCCTGAGCATTAAAGGTGAAATCAAGGAAGAAAACGTTGAGGAAAAGGAAGGCAAATACCACATCCAGGAACGCCGGACGGGAACCTTCTTCCGCAGTGTTTCCCTGCCCGGTCAGATTGAGCACAGCGGGATCAGCGCGGAAACTGAGAACGGCATTCTGACTGTGCATCTGCCCAAAAAGCCCGAGGCTCAACCCAAACGGATTGAGATCAAACCCAAATCGGTCCAGGTCGTAGATCAGGCTAAGTAAGACATCCTGACCCGAGGATAAGCAGGCTGCCTGGCGGCAGCCTGCTTGTTTTTTATCAGGCGCGCCGACCTGATTTCCCGGCATTCAGCAGGACAAAGCCTGTATACCCGTTATAATAAAGCCAGTCAACCGACCCATAAGGAGTGAATCATGGACGATGAGATGTACCGTGTCCCGCTAAAGGGCAAAATCAAGCTCAAGGATTACGATCCCAACGATTCAAAACTTTTTGATGGCAACAAAAAAGACGGCAAAGAAGCCCTGCAGAAACTCAACGCGGAACTGGAATTGCTGCAGGAACAACTGTACGCGGAAGGCAAGCACCGCCTGCTGATCATCTTGCAGGCGATGGATACCGGCGGTAAGGACGGCGCTATCCGGGCGGTTTTTGAGGGTGTGAACCCCCAGGGCGTTAAGGTCGCTTCATTCAAGACCCCTACGCCGGTGGAGCTTTCGCACGATTACCTCTGGCGGGTGCATCAGCAGACCCCTGGAAAAGGCGAGATGGTCATTTTCAACCGCTCCCAGTACGAAGACGTGCTGGTAGTGCGCGTGCACAACCTGGCGCCGGAAGAGGTGTGGTCCAAACGCTATCAGCACATCCGTGAGTTTGAACGTTTACTGGCGGACGAGGGCACCACCATCCTTAAGTTTTACCTGCACATTGATTTGGAGGAACAGGCCGAGCGCTTTCTGGCGCGCGTGGAAGACCCCACCAAGCAGTGGAAATTCAACCCTGGCGATCTGGATGAGCGCGCCCGTTGGGATGACTACATGAAAGCCTACGAGGATATGCTGAACCAGACCAGCACCGCCTGGGCGCCCTGGTACGTCATCCCCTCCAATAAAAAGTGGTACCGCAACTGGCTGATCTCAAAGATTGTGATCAAGACCCTGAAGAACCTGGATATGCGCTACCCTGCGCCCGTAGAAAACATTGAGGATTACCACAAGCGCCTGCTTGAGATGGTTGCGGTGAAATAAACTGTGATGACTGATCTCCCGGGCTCGCCTCTGGGAGCTGTCATTGGGGGTCGGCTCCAGCGCGATTTTATCCTGCCATTTGAAGGCAAACACCGCCTGAACGTAGTCGGCGGGAACTTACCCTATGCCGCGGCTGCTTATGCCTTTTGGGGCGGCAGAGCGGGGCTTTACGCGCGCGTTCCTAACGAATTTCCGCTGGAGCATCTGGACATACTAAGCCAGAAAGGCTGCGACTTGACCGGTATTGTGCGCGTGAGGGAACCCATTGACGACCGGCGCTTCATTGCTTACACAGACCCGCTCAGCCCGCACTACGACAATCCCATCACTTACTTTGCGGAACGCGGCATTCCATTCCCGCGCGAACTGATTGGTTACGGCAGCGCATCCTCCCGCTATTGCAGCAAATTGGAATATGAGAACTTCACCGCGCGGGTGAACGACCTGCCGCGCCCCTATCTGGATGTTCCCGCCGCGCACCTCTGCCCGATTGATTACCTTTCGCACAAGATACTGCCCTCGCTGCTGAGGGCTGGCATGATTGAAACGCTCACCATGCGCGCCAGCGCCTGTTACATGGACCCCAGCTTTTGGGAAGAAATTCGCGGCTTAATCTCGGACCTGACCGCCTTTATGCTCACCGAAGCGGAAGCCTTGCGCCTCTTCCGCGGGCGCAGCGTGGACCTGTGGGAAATCGCGGAAGCCCTGGCGCATTATGGACCGGAATTTGTACTGGTGCACCTGCCGGACGGCTCGGTGCGCTTGTTTGATCGCATGAGGCATAAACGCTGGGTCATTCCGGCTTACCCGGCCAGGACCGCCGACCCGACTGGTATGCTGGACGTTTTTGACGGCGCTTTTCTGCTGAATTACCGCAAGAAGTTTGACGCTGTGGAAGCCGCGCTGTGCGGAAATGTGACCGCCGCGGTCTGCATGGAAGGTTTTGGCCCGTATTACGTCCTGGATACGCTGCCGGGATTGATGAGCGCCCGGATGGATGTTCTGCGCGCGCGGGTCAGCAGCGCCTGAATTTCAAGGCGTTTTTACTGACTCGAGTGCCACTTCGTAAATCCAGGGCCAGTTTTTACCGGTAATGAACAACCGGTCGCCCTGCGCGTCGTACGCGATGCCGTTCAGCACGTCTTTGGGCAGCGGGGCGTCCTGGCCCTCCCGCAGGATGCCGCAGTCAATCACGCCGATGACCTCGCCGCTCTCGGGGTTGATGCGGGCAATCAGGTCTTTGTACCAGATATTGGCGTAAATTTCCCCGCGGATAAATTCCAACTCGTTCAGGCGCTCCAGCGGCGCGCCGTCCAGGGAGACCAGTAAAGTGCGGCTGGTCTGCATGGTCTTCGAGTCGATGAAATACAGGTTCGCGCTGCCGTCGGAGAGTATCAGGCTGCTGCCGTCCGTGGTCAATCCCCAACCCTCCGTGGAATACGTGAAGGTGCCGAGCTGGCGGAAATCCTGCGGGTCGTATACGAAGCCCTTGTTTTCCTTCCAGGTGAGCTGATAAAGTTTGCCGTCCAGCAGCGTCAGCCCTTCCGCGAAGTACTGCGCGTCGAGACGTTCCTCCAGCAACACCGCGCCGCTCTCAAGCTCCAGCTTGCGCAGGGTGGATTGCCCGTACAGCCCGGCGCTTTCGTAAAGGACTCCGTCGGCGTAAAGCAGTCCTTGCGTGAAGGAAGCCGGGTCGTGCGGATATTTGGCAAGAACAGTTACCACCGCGTTCGTGCCCAGGTCCTTCGGGATGGCGCGGTAGCTTGGAATGCGCAGAAGCATTACCAGCACGAAGAGGGCCAGGGCAGCCAGCGCAATGAATAAGCGGTAATTTATTGGTTTTTTGGTATTTTGATTTTTTGCCATAGCATTCGATTATACATGGGAAATTGGCGCGGGGATGGTGCCAGCGTGATAAAATCCAACCAGAAATCAGCAGAAATACGCGGAGGAAGCTGTATGTCAGAAGTATTGGATCGTTTTTTGCGTTATGTCAAAATGGATACCGAATCGGACCGGGATTCACAGACTTACCCAAGTTCAGCCAAACAGTTGGATTTGCTGCGGCTGCTGGCGGAGGAACTGCGCCAGATTGGCTTGAGCGATGTGAAGATGGACCAATACGGGTATGTGACCGCCACACTCGACGCCACGACCAGCGCGCCCGCGCCGGTGATTGGCTTCCTCGCGCACGTGGATACCAGTCCGGACTTCAGCGGGAAAGATGTCCGGCCGCAACTGGTTGAAAACTACGACGGCGGGGATATCATCCTGAACGCGGCGGAACAGATTGTGCTTTCCCCGCAGCGCTTCCCGGACCTGCTGAAATACCGCGGGGAAAACCTGGTGACCAGCGACGGCACCACCCTGTTGGGAGCGGACGATAAAGCCGGAATAGCCGAAATTATGACCGCCGTGGCGCATCTGGCTGCCCATCCGGAAATCCCGCACGGGAAAATCCGGGTCGCGTTCACGCCCGACGAGGAGGTCGGGGCAGGCGTGGAGCACTTTGACGTGCCGGCATTTGGCGCAGACTTCGCCTATACCGTGGACGGCGGAGAAATTGGCGAGCTTGAGGTCGAGACCTTCAATGCTGCCAGCGCCAAGCTGCAGGTGCGCGGACGCAATGTGCACCCCGGCACAGCCAAGGGCATCATGCTCAACGCGCTGCTGATTGCAATGGAATACAACGCGCTGCTGCCTGTTTTTGACCGCCCGGAATACACCGAAAAGACCGAAGGCTTCTTCCACCTGTTCCATGCAAGCGGCGGTGTGGAATCCGCGGAGATGGAATACATTATCCGCGACCACGACGAGCAGCGTTTCCAGAACCGTAAAGCTCTGATGCAAAGCGCCGCGGACTACCTGAACCGCAAATACGGCGAGACCGTGGTGGAACTGACGGTCAAAGACCAGTACTACAACATGAAAAAAATGATTGATCCGTACCCGCAGATACTGGCAGTAGCGCGCGCTGCTTACGAAGCGCTGGGGATTGAGCCGCGCGTCGTTCCGGTGCGGGGCGGCACAGACGGCAGCCGGCTTTCGTATATGGGGCTGCCGACGCCGAACCTGTTTGCCGGCGGGCATAATATGCACGGACGCTACGAATTTGTGCCGGTGTCCTCATTGGAAAAAGCCGTGCAGGTCATCATGAAAATCTGCGAGCTGGCGGCTGCCGGCTGATAACCCTTTCTGGCTGGACAAAAAAACGCTGCGCTCAAAAGAACGCAGCGTTTTAATTTTGTGCTTATCCCGGGTTTAGCCGCAGCAGCCGTCGGAACAGCCGTCAGAACAGCCGTCGCCGCAGCTGTCACAGGAGTGCGCGAGGCCGCCGTTCTGGATTTCCTCTTCGGTGGCGGAGCGGATGCCAAGGATGGTCACGGTGAACTGCAGGTCTTTGCCAGCCATGGGGTGGTTCAGATCCAGCTCCACGTTTTCTTCGGTCAGGGCGGTGGCAACGCCGGTGAAAACGTGACCGTTTGCATCGCGCAGGTGCATGGGTTCGCCCAGCAGGATTTCAAAATCCTGAGGGAAAGAGTTGCTGGAAACCAACACAACAGCGTCGGGGTCGAACTCGCCGTAGGCTTCTTCCGCGAGGACCAAAACCTCTTTCGAATCGCCGACTTCCAGGCCGGTCAGGGCATTTTCCAAGCCGGGGATGATGTTCTGGTGCCCGTGCAGGTACTCCAGCACTTCGGATTCAATTTCCTCGCCGTCAACAACAAGATTGTAGGCAAGCTGCACAACGGTATCGTCCTGCACCGCGTTTAAGATATTTTCTGTCATTTCTTCTCCAATTCTAAATAAATGCCCGGATTTTCCCGAGCGGCATGATTATATCAGAATATTAAAGCATGTCCATATTTGTGTAACCCATATTTGTGTAACCCTTTACGAATCCTGGCGTTTGACAATTCTCTGGCAGCAGTCTACAATTGGCTTATTGAAAAATATTATCAATAACAAGTATGGATTGGCAAACTTTTCTCTCAAAAGCAGGGTATCGGCTCTCTGAACCGCGCAAACGGATTATGAAGCTGATGGAAATGGCGGACAAACCGCTCAATCCGCTCGCTATTCACCGGCTTTTGCGGGAGCAGGGCGTGCACCTGGGATTGGTCAGTGTGTATCGGACGCTTGAACTTTTCTTCTCACTTGGACTGATCAGTCAGGTATTCCAACCGGACGGTCTGGTCGGGTACCTGCCGGTAAGTTTTGGACACCACCATTTTATCGTGTGCCAGAACTGCCACAAAGCAGTGGAGTTTTTGGGCTCGGAAGATATGCAGGAGTTGATTCAGCGCATACACAGTGAAACCCACTATCAGGTCAGGGACCATCTGCTTCAGTTTTATGGTCTTTGCCCGGAGTGCCAGGCCTTGTTGGAAAATGGAGACATAAATTGAAAGATAAATTGAAAGTGTCAGGGATTATCGTTTTATGCGCGGCGCTGCTGTTGGCTGCCTGCGCGCCGGTTGCGCCAAAACAGCCGGAACCAATAGCGGTGACCGTCTCAGTGCTGCCGCAGGCCTATTTTGTGCAGAAAATTGCCGGAGATTTGGTCTCCGTGCAGGCGATTGTGGGCACCGGGGACGACCCCCACACCTACGAGCCTACTGCCGAACAGATGCGCGTGATGACCGAATCGCGTTTGTATTTTTCCATCGGCGTTGAATTTGAGGAAGCCTGGCTGCCGCGCTTTATGGCTGCCAACCCCGCCCTGGAAATTGTGGATTCGGCCGCCGGCGTGCAGCGTTTGGCGATGGCAGCAGAGCATGCTGAAAACGGCGGGGAAGTCGAAAATGACCCGCATATCTGGTTTTCCCCTGCGCGGGTAAAGATTGTCTCGCGGAACATCGCGGATGCGCTTGCCGCAGCCGACCCAGACCACGCGGATGACTACCGCGCGAACCTGGAAACCTGGCTGAAGGAGATTGACGCGGTCGACGCGGATGTGCGCGCCGCGTTGAAAAGCACCCCCCGCAGCACTTTTTTAGTCATCCACCCGGCTTGGGGCTACTTTGCCAGCGAATACGGGCTGAATATGCTCTCGGTGGAAGCCCACGGGCAGGAACCGGGGCCTGAAGAACTCGGGGCCGTCTTGAGCCTGGCGCGTGAAAACGGGGTTACCACCGTATTTGTCCAGAAAGGCATCAGCCAGAAGCTGGCGCAGTCCATCGCCGGGCAGTTGGGCGGCGCCAAAGTAGTGGAACTGGACCCGATGCCAGGCGATTGGTCGGCGAATATGCGGCTTCTGGCTTCTCAATTGGCGGAAGCGCTTAGGTAGCGAGGATGATTTGGAAGAAAACAGCGAAGCTCCTGTAATTTCCCTGCGCAATGTTTGGGCGGGATACGATTTGGACACCGTCCTGGAGGATGTCAGCTTTGACCTCTACCCGCGGGATTATGTCGGGCTCATCGGCCCAAACGGCGGCGGAAAGACCACACTCATCAAGGTGATTTTGGGTCTGGTGCCGCCGCGCAGCGGCAGCGTGAGCGTCATGGGAGCCAGCGCCCAGGAAGGCAGAAAGCATATTGGCTATGTTCCGCAGCTGCAAATCAGCGACAAAGCCTTTCCGATCAACGTCTGGGATGTGGTCAGTATGGGACGCATCAAGCCCGGTTTTTCCAGCTTGCGCCTGAACAGCGAGGACCGCCAGCGCGTGGAGGAAGCCCTGCGCCAGACGGGCATGCTTGAATTGAGCAAACGCTCTATCAATGAAATCTCCGGTGGGCAGCGCCAGCGCGTCTACATCGCGCGGGCGTTGGCTGCGCAGCCGCGCATCCTGCTCCTGGATGAGCCCACTGCCAGCGTGGACCCGCATGCCAGCGTTCAAATTTATGACCTGCTGGCAAAGTTGAACGCGGAAATCTCAATCCTGCTGATTTCCCATGATATGACCGCGGTTTCCGCTTACGTAAAAACCATCGGGTGCATCAACCGCCGCCTGGTGTATCACCGCGATAAATCTATCTCCGCGGACATGCTCCAAGCCGGATATGAATGCCCAATTGACTTGATCGCGCACGGGGTGCCGCACCGCGTTTTGCCTGCGCATGATATAGATGGAGAGCGCCTGGAATGATTAACTTTTTGCAAGAAGTGCTTTCTTATGAGTTTATGCGCAACGCACTGCTCGCCGGCGTGATTGTCAGTGCGGCATGCGGCGTAATCGGCACCCTGGTGGTGCTAAACCGCATTGTGTTCATCAGCGGCGGCATCGCGCACGCGGCTTACGGCGGCGTAGGCATCGCCTACTTGTTGGGGTTGAACCCGGTGTGGGGCGCGGTTGGTTTCAGCTTGCTTTCCTCGCTGGCAATGGGCTACGTGCACCGCAAGGAAAAATCGCGCTCCGATACCATCATCGGGGTGATGTGGGCGCTTGGAATGGCGCTGGGTATCATCTTTGTCAGCCTCAGCCCCGGCTACAAAGCGGATCTGATGAGCTACTTATTTGGCAGCATTCTGGCGGTCTCGACTGCCGACCTGTGGCTGATGCTGGTCATTGCTGTGGTGGTGCTGGCCTTTGTGCTGGTGTTTTACAGGCTCCTCCTGGCGATTTCCTTTGATGAAAGCTTCTCCACAGTGCGGAACGTGCCGGTTGGCTTGCTTTCCATGGCAATGATTGTGCTGATCGGGCTGACCGTGGTTATCTCCATGCGCGTGGTCGGCTTGATCCTGGTGATTGCTCTGCTCACCATCCCTCCGGCTATCGCGAATTTGTATGTGCGCGAGATGCGCGGCATCATGCTCTTCAGCATTGGTTTAAGCCTGCTCTTTACCATTTCCGGGCTGCTCATTTCCTACGCGCTCAACCTGCCCTCCGGCGCGGTGATTATCCTGGTGGCAAGCCTGGCTTACGCGGTCGCGGCGGCTTTTCGGCAGATCAGCGCGCGAAGCAAGATGAGGAAAGAAACGCAAAACGCAAAGAATGGTTTCGAGGTTATCCGGTAAAATTGTAGTTAACGATGTCAGTTAAAGGTTTCTTTCAGGATTCAGGGCCGATTGGTGTGGGCATGTGGCTGGGGCGTCACTGCTCGCTGCGCACGGGCAGAAAGCTGGCTGGCTTCGCCGCAGGGATCATTTCCGCCTTCCAGCGCGGGAAAATGATACAAGCCATCAAGGCCAATCAATGGGTTGCTTCCGGTGAAACGCTAAACCGCGCGGAATTAGCAGCCCGCAGCCGGCAGGTCACCCACAACATTATCACCGCTTTGTTTGAGTACTTTTATTATTTTCAGCATATGGAAGAAGCCCGGCAGCGGATTGTCCTTTCCCCGGAAATGCGCTCGCTGCTGGAAGACAGCGCCCAACGCGGCAAACCGCAGATAGTCCTGGGCCCTCATCTGGGTAATTTTGACCTGTTTGGGACGATGATGGTGAAACTGGGGTTGAAGGTGGTAGCGCTCTCCTACCCGAAGCCCAACAAAACTTATCAGGCACAAAACGCGCTGCGTGAACAGTCTGGGATGCGGGTTATGCCGATTAACCTCAGCGCTTTCAGGGAAGCAAAAAAGCTGATGCTGCATGAAGGCTACTCACTGGTCACTGGTGTCGACCGGCCGATTGAAAGCAAGGACGATCAGAAGTACAAGCCGGCGTTTTTTGGCAGGCCAGCCAACCTTTCCACCTATTATGTGCGCCTGGCGCAGGAAACTGGCGCAGTCGTGCGCGTTGCCTGCGGGGTTACACGCCAGGACGGCATGTTCTATTACGACTGCACTCCGCCTATCGCGTTCGAGGAATATGAAAACCTTACCGACACTATCGTGCTGAATGCTGAAAAAGTGATGCGTGCAGCCGAAAAATTCATCCAGGCTTACCCGGAGCAATGGGCGATGTTCTACCCGATTTGGCCGGAAGCGCTGGAGCAAATCAAGCATTTATCTTGAGAGGTGCTCATGAAGCAAAAAACTGAAGTGAGAAAAAATGACATCCTGCTTGGACCGCTGGAGCGACCCGCGCTGCAGTGGCTCGCGGCACACATGCCCGCCTGGGTAAATTCCGATACGCTTACGATTATCGGCATCCTCGGTTCCCTGCTGACCCTGGTCAGTTTCATCTATGTCGGCCGCACGGGCGGACCTCTGCGCAATTATTGGGTCCTGATTGCCTGCTTTGGCTTTGTCGTCAACTGGTTCGGCGACAGCCTGGACGGCACCCTGGCGCGCTACCGCCACATGGAGCGCCCCAACTATGGCTATTTCATCGACCACTCGGTGGACGGCTTTACCGCTCTGTGTATGTTCCTCGGTTTTGGTTTTTCAGGCATCTCCCGGCTGGATGTCACGCTCTTTGCCGCCATCGGTTACCTGCTGATGATGATTACTGTTTACCTCAAGACCAAGGTGACCGGTGTGTTTGAGATGACCACCATTAAACTAGGTCCGACGGAAATGCGCTTGATTGCGATTATATTCAGCCTGGTTAATTACTTTATCGGGGTAAAGAACGTTGAGCTGCCGTTGGTGGGCAGCCAGACCTACGGTACCCTGGTAATCGGAATTATCGCGCTCATTTTGTTTGTCTATTATCTGGTTGAAACTGTGCGCGTAAGCGTCAAGCTGGAAAAATACGACGCCGAACGGCTTATCCGCCGCAAGGAGAAGGAAGCCAAAAAGCAGGCAAAGGCAGCCGCCAAGCTTGAAAAAAAGGCCGCCAAGAAGCAGCGTAAACTGGAGGAAGGGAGCGCCGGGGCGGAAAAGAAAAAGAAAAAGAAAAAGAAGCATGCCGTGGAAGATATCCCCCACACCGCATGAGCGCTTGACTTGAAAGGTGGCTTCAAAACTCCAGGTCTGCCGTATTGGCAGACCTTTTTTATTCTTTATTCTGTGTGCGGTATTGATGAATGGCAGGCGCGATGGCTTCCAACTCTGGCAGGCGCGCGCAGAGCGCGGAAGGAAGAAGTCTGGGCAGGGCGGACTCAGCCAGTTCCGTCGCGGCGGCAAGCGCGGCGCGGGCAGGTTTGAGCAGTTGTTCGTCCAGCAGGCAACCCGGGAAGCCAATAACCATTACATCGGGCTGCAGCAGGTGCACCAGTGCCGTCAAGCCGCGCCCAAGCTGGGTACCGGCTTCTGCGAAGACTTCCTGGGCAAAAGGGTCGCCGTTTTGGGCGTCGCGAATAATCTGAAACAGGTCGGCATCGTCTTCCCAGTGCTGCGGGTAACGCAGTCGCGCCAGTTCCAGCATCCCTGCCGCGCTGGCAAATCCTGAGAGGGTGCCGGGCTTGGACAAACCTGCCGGTCCTTCGCCCGCGAGCCGCAGCTTGCCAAGCTGCCCGGCCGTCCCCCCGCTGTTGTGGTACAGCCGGCCGTTGGTGAGGATGCCGGCGCGCAAGGTGGGCGACATGCCGATGAAGACCAGATTGCGGACGTTTTGCCCGCTGCCAAAGTAATATTCCGCCAGCGCGCCCGCGTTGGCTTTCTGCTCAATTACCACCGGCAGGTTAAAACGCTGTGAAAGCTGGGAACGGACTGGCTCCTGTTTCCAGGAGGGGAAGTCTACAGCTGAGATGAGAAAGCCCGTTTCGGGGTCCAGGTTGCCGGAGATTGCCAGGGAGACGCGCTCAGGCAGCGCCAGGTGCTGCGCCCGGGTGAGGGTCAGCAGCCGGTCAGCCTGCACCATGATGAGTTCCAGCACAGCGGCAAAGTTAGCCTGGGCAGGGATGGAGGCGGAAAGGCGCTCGTAAACCGTTCCGGTCGGGCTGCCGTAGACCACCAGCAGGCGGTCGCCGTCCAGGTTAATCCCCAGGATGTTCGAAGAGCCGTTGAGAGAGTTTTCTTTGCGCAGCATGGTTGGTGTTTCTATCCCGCCGAGGTTTAAAGAAGCATCCCCTGAAATTGGCTCAGGGGATGCGGGGTTTCCAAAGAAGTTTAGCTCTTGCCGCGCATACGCGGGTCCAGCACATCGCGCATGGCATCGCCCACCAGGTTCCAGCCCATCACGAACAGGGTCAGCGTGATGCCGGGATAAACGACGATGTACCAGTATTTATCCAGGCTGGTGATCCAGTTGCGCGCGAAGCTGAGGATCTGTCCCCAGTCGGCATAACCGACCTCGGTACCGATGCCCAGGAAGGACAGAGCGGCAAAGCCGAGCACCACATCGCCGATTCCCAGGGAAGCCAGCACCAGGGTCGGGAAGATGGCGTTGGGGAGGATGTGCTTGAAGAGGATGCGCCCGCTCTTCAAGCCGGAAGCTTTGGCAGCCAGGACGTAGTCGCGCTCCTTGATGGAGAGGATGTCCGAGCGGATGATGCGGGCGTAACCCATCCAGCCGAAGGCGATCATGGCGATCATGGGCGGCAGCAGGCTTCTGCCAAGGATTGGCGTGAGGACCGAGGAGAAAATCAGCGCCATCATGATGTACGGCAGGGTCATAAAGATATCCGTGATGCGCATGATCAGGTTGTCCACGCCGCCGCCGTAATACGCCGCGATGGAACCCAGGATAACCCCAATCAGCACAGTGGCGACCACCACAATAAAGCCAGTCTGGAAAGCTGTGCGCGTACCCCAGACGATGCCGTAAAAGATATCGTACTGACCCTGGGCAGTGCCCAGCAGATGCACCCATTCCTCATTTCCTGTGAGGGTTTGGTACCAAAAAGGTACATCCGGAACGTTTTTCTTCCAGGGGGAACCGGGTCCTTTTGGTTCGCCCACAAAGCCGTCGCGGGGCATTTTGAAAGGGTCATTCCCCACAGGCGGCGCAATGACCGGCGCAAAAATGGCGATCAGGATGAAAATTGCGATCAAAATCATGCCGATGATAGACGCAGGAGTTTTTACCAGCCCCTTGAGGATGCGGTAATTGTCCGGTCCAACCGTGCGCTCCAGCCAGCTGATCTTGCGGGTGGAGTGGGTTTCGGCCAGGAGCTTGTTATCACCCGTTGGATTAATGTTGTTTTCGGTCATGCGCTGCTCCTTAAGCTAATCGTACGCGCGGATCGATGAACGCGTAAATGATGTCCACAATCAGGTTGGAGAGGATGAGAATCGTGCCGGTAAAGATGGCCAGACCCAGGATGGTCACAACATCCAGGTTGGCGGCTGCGTCGGCTGCGGCTTTACCAATCCCCGGATAATTGAAGACTGTCTCGGTGAGCACCACGCCGCCAAGCAGACCAACGATACTGCTGCCCGCCATTGTAACAATCGGAAGCATCGCGTTCGGGCGGGCATGCCGATTAATCACGTCGTTTTCCTTCAAACCCTTGGCGCGCGCGGTCACGACATAATCCTGACGCAGGGTTTCCAGCATCGAGGAGCGGGTGACGCGCAAAAAAGTAGCCCAGTTGATGTAGCTGAGGGTGATAATGGGCATAATCATGTGGCGCATAGCGTCCCAGAATACATCAAAGCGCAGGTTAAGCAGTGCGTCGATGCTGAGCAGATGGGTATACTGCTTCAGCTCACCGGAGAAAACCAGCTTGCTGACCCAATCCGACATTTTCCCAGGCATGAACCAGCCTGCCTTGGCATACAACAGCATCAGGATGAGCAGACCAAAAACAAAAGTGGGGAAGGAGGTGCCAATGATGGAATACACCCGGGCTGCCTGGTCCACAAACTTATTCTGGTTGACGGCAGCTTTTACCCCCAGCCAGATACCAACCGAGAGCATCGGGTAGATAGTCCACAGCGCCAGGTCAACCGTGTTGGGGAAGCGTTCCTTAACGATATCCACAACGGGCTGAGAAGCCGTGCGGGAATAACCAAAATCTCCATACAAAATACCGCCCTGACGCTCTCCGCTGCCGGGATCTACCACGCCGTTCAGCCAGCGCCAGTACTGCTCAAAGAAGGACTTGTCCAAACCGTACTTTTTGATGAGTCCTTCGATTTGCTTTTCATTCTTCGGGAAGTCTCTGACATAAAGGGCGGAGCGTTCTACGGGCCCCAAGAGCTGAAGCATGCCGAAGATAATCAGCGTGACGCCGATTAACAGGACAGGGACCAGCAGTAAGCGCCTGATGATGTAGTTGGTCATAAGATTCCTCTCACTTGGTTTTGCCTTTTGCCGCGGCCAGAAGTTTTCTGTACACGGCGAAGGGTAAAAATTCGTGGGGATTGCGGGAGCCCTTTCAGGCTCCCGCAATTTGTATCAGCTGTTAGCCTGTTCTAAATCCTACTCAATCAGGAAGTTGAACAGGATAACGTCCTGTTGCAGACCGGGGCGGCCGATGTACAGGCGCAGCGGGCGGTCGTTTGCTTCTTCGCAGAGCTCAAAGCGGTCGAGGCCGAGTTTGTCGGTGTCGATAGTGCACACCGGGACGGGGGCTTTGTACGTGTTGGTTTCAGCGTCGTAAACCGCGGCTTCGCTCACCATCGGGTCAACTTGCGGGCGCTGTTCCACCGGGACGTCCATGAAATCAATGTCGCCAGCCTGGAGCATCGCAAAGCGGGTGCCGAATTCAGGGATGATCGCAATGGTTACATTCGGAACCTTGGCGGGCTCGCCCCAATAGCCGTCGAAGGCTTTGAGAACGATCTCAGAACCCTGGGTCCAGTGATCCAGTTGGTAGGCGCCGGTGCCATTGGCAATCGGGGTGAAGGGATCTTCAGCGGAAGTCATACCGTAGGTATTCTGCCAGGTATCGCAAGAGCCGTCCCAGCCGCCGTTCTCGATGACCCATTCTTTGTCCATGACTGAACCCCAGCCATTCGCGATGGTGGGCAGGAAAGGACCCCATGGCTGCGCCAGGGTGAGGGTCACGGTGCCGGCAGCGTCGTCGGCAACGATCTTGGATTTTACGGTTTCGCAAGCCGCGACAAGTTTCTCGGCCGGGTTGGCCATCAGGGCCTCGCGGTCGTCAGCGGAAGCGAAATCGTCCACCAAACCGGTGATGTCATCCACGCCAACACCGAAGAAAGGTTCGGCCAGCAGCCACTGCGGGGAGGAATAGCCGCCCTGCAGGAGGCCGCGCTCGAGTGAATACGCCACATCGGACGGGGTCAGATCGCCACCAGCGTGGAATTTGACGCCCTGGCGGATATTGAAGGTCCACACAGTGCCGTCATCGGAAACAGTCCAATCGGTGGCCAGTTGGCCGACGAATTGGTCAGTCCTCTCGCCATCATAGAACACGAGGGTCTCGTAGACGTTCTGGATGACTTCGCCGCTGGAGGTGTCGTAGCTGAGGGCGGGGTCGAGGGTGTCGGCATCGCCGATGGTTGCATAGGTCAGGGTGTCAGGCATATTGGCGCCTTCGGCCTTAGAGATGGTCTTGAAGTAGATGCCGGAGAAGATCGGGTTCATAATGCGGCCCGAGATCCACTTCTGTTCGTAAGCATGGGAGGTAACGAGGACCACCGGAATGCCAGGAACCTGATCGTAGTACAGCTGGTTGAACTGCTGGTAAACGGCATGGCGTTCAGCCGGATCAATAAGGGAGACACCTTGATCAAGCAGGGTCTTGAACTGGGCTTTGAGGTCAGCGGGCATATTCTGGCGGGCGCCGTAGGTACCGGTGGTATAGGGCTGGTACCAGTTGTGGGCGTCATGAATATCTTCCAGCCAGCCGGCGGTCATGATCGGGATTTTGTGGGCGCGCTGGGCGGCCAGGTAGGCGGGCCAGGGCAGACCAAGAACTTCGACCGTGAATTTTTCATTCACTTCGGAGAGACTAGCCTGCATGATTTCGGCCATGATCTGGCGGGTGGTGTTGCCGGTGTTGTACAGCATCTGGATGCGGAAGCCAAGTTCCCAGATGTCATCGGGGTCTTCGCCAGCGGGAATGCCGTCTTTATCGACGTCAGCCAGTTTGAATTCCTCGGCGGATTTTTCCAGGTCCAGGGAATAGAAGGGGGCTTCGGGGTCGTAGCCGGGCATACCAGGCAGAGATAGAACCTTGGATTGAACAGCTTCACCCTGGTAGACTTCGTTGATGATCACTTCCCAGTCGAACGCATATGCGAAGGCTTTGCGGATGTGAATGTCATCAAAGAAGGTGGGGGGAACGCCGTTGCCGTCCAGTTTGTTGGAGCCCAGATACGGGTTCAGGACGACTTCTTCCACCGGGGCTTCGGTCGCGGCGGGTTCTTCGGTCGCGGCAGGGGCTTCAGTAGCGGCAGGGGCTTCGGTGGCGGGGGCTTCGGTGGCGGTGGTACCGCAAGCAGCCAAGCCCAGGCTCGCAACCAAAATCAGTGCAATAAGCAAATACAGTTTACGCATTTTATTCTCCTCCTTGAGAGAATGGTCTGAATTGTTTTTGGCAGACTGATACAACAACAATGGGTTTATACGCTTTCCTGATTTATCACCTCCTTGGTGTTCGTTTGCATTCCAACTTTAATACAAGCCACAAAATGCCCGGGCGAGACTTCGCGGAATTCCGGACGCTCAAGCGCGCAACTCTCATCGGCGATTGGGCAGCGGGTGCGGAAGCGGCAGCCGGAGGGCGGGTTGGCAGGGGAAGGAACATCTCCCTCAAGTATGATCCGCTGGCGGGTCTCATAAAAAGTGGGATCCGGTACAGGGATAGCGGACAGCAGAGCCTTGGTGTAAGGATGCAGGGGATTGTCGTATATTTCGTTGCGGTCGGCAAGTTCCACAACCACTCCAAGGTACATCACCGCGACGCGGTCGCTGATGTGGCGCACCATGGAAAGGTCGTGCGCGATGAAGAGGTAGGTGAGGCCAAGGTCGCGCTGCAGGTCTTCCAGCAGGTTGACCACCTGCGCCTGGATGGAAACATCCAGAGCGGAAATCGGCTCGTCGCAGACAATGAAAGAGGGGTTCGTGGTAAGCGCGCGTGCCACGCCAATACGCTGACGCTGACCCCCGGAAAATTCGTGCGGATAGCGGTTGGCGAAGTCCGGGTCCAGACGGACGAGCTTGAGCAGTTCCTGCACGCGCTCATCAATTTGTTTGCCGCTGGCTTCGCCGAAGGCAAACATAGGGTCGCCAATGATGTCGCGCACGGTCATGCGCGGGTTAAGGCTGGCATAGGGGTCCTGGAAAATCATCTGCAGGTCCTTGCGCATCAGGCGCATCGGCTCCGGCTTCAATTTGGCTAGGTCGGTGCCTTTGTAGTACACGTGCCCTGAAGTGGGTTTGTAGAGCTGCAGGATGGTGCGCCCGACGGTGGTTTTACCGCAGCCGGATTCACCCACCAGACCCAGGGTTTCGCCTTGCCGGATCTCGAGCGAGACACCGTCCACGGCGCGCACAGCGCCAACCTGCCGGCGGATGACACCCCGATAAATCGGGAAATGCATTACCAGATTTTCAATTTTGACCAGGATATCGTTGTCAGTTTTCATTAACGCTCACTTCCCGTTGTCGTGTCCACCCAGCAAGCCACTTTATGGTTTTCTCCGATACTTTCCAACATGGGGTTTTGCTGCCAGCACTTTTCCCGCACCCAACGGCAGCGGGGCGCGAACGGACAGGCTTTTGGGGTTTGCAGGAGGATGGGGGGCATGCCCTCAATGGAATACAAGCGTTGGCGGCCTTTACGTTGAATTTGCGGGAGGCTGTTGATCAAACCAAGCGTATAGGGGTGAGAAGGATTAGCGTACAGCTCTTTAACAGCGGCTTCTTCGATGATGAAACCGCCGTACATAACCGCGATGCGGTTGGCAATGCTAGCTGCTACGCCCAGGTCGTGCGTAATCCAGATAATTGCCATGCCCAGTTCCTGGCGCAGGCGGATGACCAGGTCCACAATTTGCGCCTGGATGGTCACGTCCAGGGCTGTGGTGGGCTCGTCCGCGATTAGGATTTGCGGGTTGCATGAGAGTGCCATGGCAATCATCACGCGCTGGCGCATGCCGCCTGAATACTGGTGCGGGTAGTCCTTCAGCCGTTCACCGGCGCGGGGGATGCCGACCGATTCAAGCAGCTTGATGGACCGTTCGCGCGCTTCTTTGGGCGTGATGCCCAGGTGCAGCAGCATCGGCTCCGCCATCTGCTTGCCGATATTCATTACAGGGTTCAGGGAGGTCATCGGGTCCTGAAAAATCATGCTGATTTGCCCGCCGCGCACCTGACGGATTTCTTCCTGGCTCATCGCCAACAAGTCGCTGCCCTTAAAGATGGCTTTACCGGCAACAATCTGACCGGGAGGTGACTGGATGAGCCTGAGGATGGAAAGCATGGTAACGCTTTTTCCGCAGCCGCTCTCACCAACTAATCCCAGGGTTTCCCCTTCGTCAAGGTGGATAGAAACCCCGTTGACAGCGTGGACAATGCCCTCCGGTGTCTTGAATTGGGTCTCCAGTCCTTGCACATCAAGAATTTTTTCAGCCATCGATGAGCCCTTCTTACATCAATTTATTAAAGCTTGTGGAAAAATTAGAAATATTACTCATAGCCAAAGTTTTTTGGTAGGTTTGTAAGCCTAATTATTATAACCGCATTATGGGAACAACGGAGAGGTCAAATTTATCCAGACAAACCTATCTTTTCCATCAGAAATGTAGTATTTCTGGGTCAACTCCTCCATTAAGTTGCACTGGGTAGGTTGGGCATAGATGACTTTGCAGCGCGCCCAGGTTCCGCGGAAATCTACCAGGTAGTCCATCTGGCCAAGCGTGGAGTCATAGGCGATCAAGATCATTTCGTGCGGATTTGTGACCAGATTTCCAAGTTGTTTAACGACACTCAGACGCATGCGCCTGGCAAGCGTTTTTTCCACGACTTTTCCCTGGTTTTCAGCGGCAAACGCCAGCGTCTGGTTCAAGGCTTGCGCGGACTCGCGGAAATGGCGGTTCAGGAGCTCATCCGCTGCGAAACCCGCCGCGCCCAACAGGAGCGCCGCAACCAGCAGCATGGCAATCCAACCGCCGACCCCCTGGGCAGATAGCGTTTGGTCCACCAGGTTGTTTTCCATGATGCCGCACAGCAGACAGGGAATGCCGATGACGATCAGACCGATCACGCGGAATTGGCCCAAGCCATCGATGGGCGGGTATTCGATCCAATGCGCCAGGTTGGGGTTCAGCCAGCGCAGGATCTGCGCACTGCCGTTGACAGGCAGCCACAGCACCAGCCAGACCGCCAGAACGGCCAGCAGTATCCACAGGATGATGGACGCCAGCCAATGACCGATGCGAATAGAGAGCCAGCCCACTATACTGCCCGCTAAAGCGCAGATAAAAAGGGCGGGAAGGAATTTTGTGAATGGAAAAGCCACATGCGCGCTCGCCAGCTGTACCGCGTCTACCCCCCAGGCAGTCATTGAGAGGACTGCCCCCGCAACCAGCCCGTAGAAAAAACCTATGCGTTGTTTTTTTCTTGCAAACGGCGCTGCCATACTAATATTATAGTGTAAATTTTAATAACTTTACAATTTCATTTTCTAAATTCGGGAGGGTGAGATCCGGTCGCGAAAAATGAAAGGATGGGAATTTTGCTGATTGTAAGCAAAATGTTCATTTTGAGGGTGTTGAAAATGTCCAGAACAATAAAAAAACGAACAACTTTATATTCAAGAAGAACACAATATGTTCATAAACCCCTCCCCTTTGATTCCCCTCCCCAGCGTCTCGTTTCAGTGTAAAACTTTCCGCACGATGCTGGTGAGGGTGGGGGCAGATTTAAATTCTTAAATTTGAAAAATTTTGATGTAATCGATTAACCAATGTTTTTCAACACCCTCTGTATTTGCTATTGCATAAAAATCTAAAGCATGATATAAGAAATTCAACAATTTAACAGCCCTAAGCGGCGCACTTATCCAGAGAGGTGGAGGGAACGGCCCGATGATACCTCGGCAACCACCAGGCGAAAGCCTGGACGGTGCCAACTCCGGCAGAGCAGTATTTCTGGAAGATGAGAGGCGAGCCAGCATGAACAATGCCCCCCTCTCCGCGAGGGGTTCTTTTTTAAAGAAACTGGAGGTTTCTTACTATGACGACGACTTTTATGAAGTCACCCAAATACCTGTTCACTTCTGAATCCGTGACCGAAGGCCACCCGGATAAAATCTGCGATCAGATCAGCGACGCAGTCCTTGACGAAGCCCTGCGGGCGGACCCCTCCTCCCGTGTGGCGATTGAAACTGTTACCAAAACCGGCTTCGTGCTGGTGACCGGCGAGATGACCACTAACACCTATGTGGATATTGAAAAGCTGGTGCGCGACGTGGTCAATGGCATTGGCTACGACCGCGGCAAGAAGGGCTTCGACGGCTCCACCTGCGCCGTGATGGTGGCGGTGTCCGCTCAGTCTCCGGATATCGCGCGCGGCGTGGACCAGAACGGCAAGACTGTGCCGGTGGAATACAGCGAAGAGTACATCAACGCCGGCGGCGCAGGAGACCAGGGCATGATGTTCGGATATGCCTGCGACGAAACTGAGCAGCTGCTGCCTCTTCCAATTTACCTCTCGCATAAGCTCTGCCGCCGCATGGCGGAAGTACGCAAGAACGGCACGCTAAAATGGATGTATCCGGACGGCAAGAGCCAGGTGACTGTAGAATACCACTACGGCAAACCCGCTCGCATCGATACCGTGCTCATCAGCACCCAACACGCCGACAAACTGGCGGGCAAAACCGTCACCAACGAACAAATCCGCGAGGATTTAATCGAACACGTGATTAAACCCGTGCTCCCCGCCGAGTTGGTGGACGAAAACATCAAGATTTACACCAACCCCACCGGGCGCTTTGTGGTGGGCGGACCGCTGGGCGATTCCGGGCTGACCGGGCGCAAGATTATCGTGGACACCTACGGCAGCATGGGCAGGCACGGCGGCGGCTGCTTCAGCGGAAAAGACCCGACAAAAGTTGACCGCTCCGGCGCGTATGCCGCGCGCTGGGTTGCCAAGAACGTGGTGGCGGCCAAGCTGGCCTCCCGCTGCGAAGTTCAGATTGCTTACGCGATTGGCAAAGCCGAACCGCTGAGCGTGAACGTGGAAACCTTTGGAACCGGCGTGATTGACGATGATAAAATTGCCGCCGCCATCAGTAAGGTGTTCGACCTGCGCCCGCGGGCTATCATTCATCAGCTGGACCTGCTGAAGCCTATCTACAGCCCGCTGGCAGCATACGGGCACTTTGGCCGGGACGACCTGGATTTGAGCTGGGAAAAGACAAACAAGACTGAGGAACTGCGCCAGGCAGCCGGTCTATAAAAATTGAATTACAAAAAGCGCCTCTGAGTTCTCAGAGGCGCTTTGGTTTTAAGGGGTCAGGTCAGCGCTTCAGATAAAATACCAGCGCCAGCAGCGCCAGCACAAACGCGCTAGCCAGCAGTCCGATTTTCAGAACATCAGAAACGAGGGCCGGGTTTGCTTCCGTCTGGGTGTCCGCGGCGGTCTCGGGCGCCGTTTTAGCTTCCGCTGGCGGGTAACTGGCGATAATCTGCCCGGCTTCCGACTCACGGATGCCGAAAATGAGCGGTTCGACCGGTTCGGAGCTCATCGGCGTGCTGAAAACCTGTGCCTGCGGGGCTTCTTCCTCAGGTGTCTCCGGCAGGCCAGCGCCAGCTTCTTCGGATGGCAGCGGTGCGGTGATTTCGCCCGGTTTGGCGGCCGGCACTTCGCCAGTATTGCCGACAATAGTAGTGCCAACGGATAAGCCGCCGCCCATACCATATGCTGCAGCAGGAGCATCGCCCCCGATACCTCCCGCGCCACCGCCGCCCATACCGTATGCGCCGCCCCAGGTGAAGATTTGCGGCTGCTCAGGTACATCGCGGGCATTTTCCTGACTGGGGGCTGCGGAAAGCGCCAGTTCGGTGGGAGATTCACTCGCCATGGGCGCGGAATAAGTCTTGAAAATGAACTCACTGGTAAAGACCAGCGCCAGAATTAGCACCGCGGCGAGAGAGGCAAAGCCAAAAGCCGGGTAGAGCACCGGTTGGCGTTTGAGCGCCCGGACTTCTTCCCGGGTGAGGCTGAAGTTGCGCGGAGCGGGCTGGCAGGGCAAACTGCGCACAGACAATCTAAGCTGGGTGTACTCCTTAAGCGCTTTTTGTAGACGCAGCGATTTTGCCAGGCGCTTTTCGAACTTCTGTCGTTCTTCGCCTGTCATTACGCCATCCAAATAGGCGCACAGCGCTTCATTATCCCTCTTCGGGAGTGTATCTTGCCTGCTGTTCATTCCGTTTCCTCATCTTTGAGACGGAATTTTTCAGGTAAAAGTTCCCCGAAACCGCGCAGGCAGTCTTGCATCTTCTGCCGGGCGCGCGCCAGGCGGCTCTTCACGGTGCCCATCGGGCGGTTAATGATGGCGGAGACGCTTTCGTAATCCTCGCCGGAGATATCCACCAGCACCATCACGACCCGGAATTTTTCCTCAAGGTCCGCCAGGCAGTGCTCAATCGCGCTTTCCAGCTCCCGGGCGCTGGCGGCTTCATCCGGGTCCGGGGCATCATCTTCCATCCAGGAGGGGGAATCCACCAGTTCGCCTTCGTCGTTTTCAGGTTCCAGCGGGACGCTTGGCCGGCGTTTGATCCGACGCAGCTCATCATAGCAGGCGTTGGTCACAATGCGCAGAAACCAACTCTTGAAAGAGCCGCCGCGATAGGTATTCAGTTTGCGGTACATAGAGATGACAGCTTCCTGGGTGGCGTCCGCAGCTGCTGCGGGGTCTGACATGATGCGATAGGCGGTATTGAACGCGGCGTCCTGGTACTGTAGTACCAGGCGGTTGAAAGCATCCAAATCTCCGCTGACAGCAAGTTCAATGAGGTCTTGTTCGCTCATAGTTACCAGGATGCAAGACTTGCGCCAGTTTGCGGCGCCAGCCTGCCTAAATATGATTCTACATGATTTTCAGGCGATTAAGCCTGCGGAATGTCGCGCGTGGGCGGAAAGAGTATCACTTCGCGGATGTTGTGCTGCCCGGTCAGCAGCATGACAAAGCGGTCGATGCCCATCCCAAAGCCGCCCGTGGGGGGCATACCATAAGCCAGCGCCCGCAGATAGTCTTCATCCATGGGGTGGCGCTCTTCGTCGCCTTCAGCGTAGGCACGCCCAAGCTCCAGGAAACGTTTTTCCTGTTCCAGCGGGTCGTTGAGCTCGGTAAATGCATTGCAGAGCTCCATGCCGGCCACAAAACCTTCAAAGCGCTCCACTGTTTGCGGGTCGCCGGGCTTGTTCTTGGCCAGAGGCGAAATATCGCGCGGGTAGTCGTAGAGGAAGGTGGGCTGGATGAGGATAGGCTCGAGGAACTGCTCCATCATATCGCCAATTATTTTCCCGCGCGGGGCGTTCGGGTTGTGCTGAATGCCTTTTTCACGCAGGACGGCGCTCAGTTCCGCGGCAGTCTTATATTCCGAGATATCTATGCCGGTTTCGTCCAACAAGCCTTGACGAATTTCCAGGCGCTTCCAGGGCGGGGTCAGGTTGATTTCGTGCCCGTCAAAATGAATGATTTGGGTTCCCAATACTTGCTGTGCAACGCTGGATATCATCTGTTCGGTGATTTCCATGATGTCGCGGTAGTCCGCGTAAGCCATATAGAACTCGAGCTGGGTGAATTCGGTGTTGTGCTTATACGAGAAGCCCTCATTGCGGAAGTCGCGCCCGATTTCGTAGACGCGCTCCAGGCCGCCCACGAGCAAGCGTTTGAGGTACAGTTCAAAGCTGATGCGCAGGAAGAGTTCCTGGTCCAGTTCGTTATGGTGCGTGACGAAGGGGCGGGCTGCCGCGCCGCCGTAAATCGGCTGCAAAATGGGGGTTTCGACTTCCAGAAAGCCGAGCTCATCCAGGAATTTGCGCAAGGCACTGACCGCGGCTGTGCGGACGCGGAAAACCTCGCGCACTTCGGGGTTGACCGCCAGGTCCACGTAGCGCTGCCGGAAGCGGGTTTCAGGGTCGGTCAGGGTGGCATGGCGCACAGTTTTGCCGTCCACCACTTCGTCTTTGTCAGCGGGGAGCTGCAGCAGGGCTTTGGCAAGCATCCGGAAGGATTTGACCAGCAAGGTTACTTCGCCGCGCCGGGTGCGGAACATCATGCCCTCGGCTTCGATGAAATCACCCAGGTCAAAGTCGCGTGCGAAGCCTTGCAGGAGCTCTTCGCCAATCTCATCCACGCGGAAGAGCAGCTGCACTTTACCTTCGCGGTCTTCAATGTGGGCGAAGCTGAGCTTACCCATGTTGCGGATGGCGCGCAGCCGGCCGGCCAGGACCACCTTGATTTCCTCGGTGCTGCCAGCGGTCTCCGCCGACTCAAAAGCTCGCACGGCCGCGGCGGTGGAGGCGTTCCGCCTGGTAGTGGTTGGGTAGGGTTCGACGCCTTCCGCGCGTAAGCGCAGCATTTTTTCAAGGCGGATATTTTCAAGTTCTGAGAAGTTATCTTGCAACATAGGATTAATCCTTCGTATTAAAATATACCCCACCAGTTTGCTGGTGGGGTATATAAGTTTCTCTCATTCAGCTGGTCTTGATGATGACTACCGTATACACCCCACCAGGGGCCTCGACCTGGACTGATTCGCCAACCTTGTGGTTGATCAGAGCCCGACCGATCGGGGATTCGTTTGAAATCCTGCCCAATAGGGGGTTGGCTTCCGCCGGACCAACAATCATGTAGGTTTCTGGTTCGTTTCCATCTTCCTGGATGGTGACTGTGGTGCCAACCTGGATGAGTCCCTGTTCATTTTCGCCTTCGTCAATGATACGCGCGGTCGCCAGCAGCAGATCCAGGTCCTTGATCCGCCCCTCAACAAAGGCCTGTTCATTTTTTGCGTCTTCGTATTCGGCGTTTTCAATCAGCTCGCCGTCTTCCATAGCCTCCTGCAGCCGAAGGGCGATTTCTTTCCGGCGGACATTGCGGAGCTCGTCCAGTTCCGTCTGCAATTTTTCAAATCCCTCGCGTGTCAAATACGATATTGGCATCTTAATTCCTTTTTTGAAAACCGTAAACAATAGTAAAACCAAATTACGCTTTGAAAGCAGAACTTTCTGAAAGCGCGTGTAAATTGTACCATAAGGCAAGGAATACACAATGTCGGCTCTAGACAGCAACGCAGATGGATGCTGCGCCGGTGTCGCTATGGGACGTCAGAGTATCTCGGATATAATCTACAATATAAGCAGAATTGGAGCGTGCTATGAGTCTGATTGATATCCTATTTGGTGAAGAAGCCATCCGTAATTTGCCGGCGGACCAAAAACAGGAAGTGCAGGGCCTGATTAAAAAACTCATCATCATCGGCAAGCAGGATGACTTCCTTTCTGTTGTCCCCGGTGGACCTTTTGACCAGCAGTGCCATCACCACCAGGCCAGGGAAATCGGGCGTAAACTGCACGCGATTGGCGGCTTGGACCTGATGATGGCGGTCCGCACGACCATCCGCCGCAAGTTGAAAGATGTGATGGCGGAACACCTGGACCACTGCTGGAAAGACATTGGAGAATGGCAGCCCTGAGCCGACAGCCCCGGAGCGGCACAGAACGGCAGCTCCGAAAGCGGATGTTATAATAGGTCACCACTAACACAAGCATGAAAGAGGTAAAAAGATGAATTTAACCCAGGCGTCCAAACAGGTCGTGACCGCTGAGCGCGCTCCTAAGCCGATTGGTCCATATTCTGCCGCTATCGCCTGCCGGGGTTTCGTGTTTGTTTCCGGGCAGCTTGGCATTGACCCCGCCAGCGAAAACCTTTTGGAAGGCGTGGAAGCCCAGGCGCGCCAGGCGCTGCGCAACCTCAGCGCGGTGCTGGAAGCTGCCGGGACTGACTTGAGCTCGGTGGTCAAGACCACCGTCTTCTTAAAGGATATAGCTGATTTCGCGCTTGTTAATGCTGTCTATGCTGAATTCTTCACCCGGGATTATCCAGCCCGTTCCGCCATCCAGGTGGCAGCCTTGCCCAAAGGCGGACTGGTGGAAATTGAAGCCATTGCCGCCGCTCCTCAGGATCTCTAAGCGGGCTCTGCTTTCTACGCCACGAACGAATCGCCAGCGATGCCGCCAAAAGTCTCAGTCATTATCCCCTGCCGCAACGAAGAGCGCACTATCCGCTTGCTGTTGGAAGCGCTCATGAAACAAAGCTTTCCGCACGAGGGGATGGAGGTCATCATCGCGGACGGGATGTCCACGGATGGCACACGCGCGGTCATCGCGGACTTTCAAACTTCCCACCCGGATTTACGCCTGCGCGTGACGGACAACCCCAAGCGCAACATCCCGGCAGCGGTCAATGCCGGCATCCGCGCCGCGGAGGGCGAGCTGCTGCTGCGCTTGGACGCGCACTCCGTGCCGCACGAGGAATATATCGAGCGCTGTTACGCCGCTCTAACGCAGGGTATCGCGGATGTGGTCGGCGGCGTATGGGATATTCAGCCGCAGGAGAATACCTGGATTGCGCGCGCTATTGCCGCGGCTGCCGCGCACCCGCTGGCAGTAGGAGACGCACAGTACCGCTACGGCAAGCAGGCTGGGTACGTGGATACTGTGCCATTTGGCGCCTTCAAACGCGAATTAGTGCAGCGGGTGGGTTTGTATGACGAAACCCTGCTCACGAACGAAGACTACGAGTTCAACACGCGCGTGCGCCAGGCGGGCGGCAAAATCTGGCTGGACCCGCAGATACGCTGTGTGTACTTTGCCCGCCGCAACCTGAAGGAGCTTGCCAACCAGTATTGGCGTTATGGCTATTGGAAGGCGCAGATGTTGAAGCGTTATCCAGGTTCCCTGCGCCTCAGGCAGGCGCTCCCGCCGCTGTTTGTACTTGGGATGGCGCTGCTATTGGTGCTTGGTTTCTACTGGCAGCCCGCTCTATTCGTCTTTCTGGGCGCTGCCTTGCTCTACCTGGCAGTCCTGATCGCCGCGGGCATTCAACTTGCAGCACATAAAAAAGACCCCGCGCTGTCTGTCGGTTTCCCGCTGGCAGCTGCCAGCATGCATACTTTTTGGGGAGCCGGTCTGTTGGTGGGACTGGTGTCCAAAAATGCCCGTTAACTGCAGGAGCTTGTAAAGATGCAAGAAAAAAACATCACACCCCGCTTGCGTTTGCAGCCTTCGGAGCACAGGTTTATTCTGATCCTGGGCGATATTGCCGCGGCTGTGCTGGCGCTGTTCATCGCGCTGTATTTGTGGTCCACCGGCGACGCCTGGATGAACTTTTCAATGGAGTTCCTGCGCACGCGCCCGGACGCCTGGTTCTATTTTCTGCCCGTCATCTGGATTGCCTTAATGGTGGATAACTACGACCTGAACAAGGCTGGCAGCCTCAAGCTCACCCTGAAAGCCATCGGGCTGGCAATTATCGTGGCTTCCATCTTTTACCTGATTGTGTACTTTGCGATGCCTCCGCAGACGCTGCCCCGGCGCGGCGTGGCGTACTTCATCATTTTCGTCTCGATTCTCACCCTGATATGGCGTTTGATTTATGTCAGGATATTTTCCGCAGCAACCAAATCCCGCCGGCTCCTGGTGATTGGCGCCGGGAAGGCAGGCAGTACGCTTGTAAATATTCTTGCCGACCAGGCACAGCCGCCTTACAGCCTGCTGGGTCTGATTGATGATGACCCTGAGAAACTGGGCGCGGAAATCCGCGGTTATAAAATTTTGGGCGACCATTCCCAATTGCTGACATTGGCCAAGGAATTGGGTGTCACGGATTTGATTTTGGCAATTTCGGGGCAGATGAACCACGGCATGTTCCAGAACCTGCTGACAGCGCAGGAAAAAGGCCTGCAGATTTCCACTATGGCGCAAGTTTACGAAGAATTGTTGGGCCGTGTACCGATTGAACTGCTGGATTCGGAGTGGGTGGTACGCTCCTTTGTGGACCAGGCACCCTTGGGCGGAATTTACCGCTTGCTGAAGCGTTTGCTGGACCTGATCCTTACGCTGATTGCATTAATTTTTTTCATCGGGCTGTTCCCGATTATCGCAGTTTTGATCCTGATTGATTCGGGCAGACCGATCATCTACAGCCAGGAACGGCTTGGGCGCGGCGGCGCGCCGTACCGTATTTACAAATTCCGCACAATGAAGAACAAGGCGGACATGGAAAAAGAAGCGATGGTTACCGCCTACAACGACCCGCGCATCACGCGCCTGGGAAAATTTCTGCGCAAGGTTCATCTGGATGAGCTTCCGCAGGTGATTAATGTGATGAAAGGCGAGATGAGTTGGGTCGGTCCCAGATCTGAACGCGGCGAGCTGGTGGCAGTATTTCAGCAGAATGTGCCCTTTTACCGCGCCAGGATGCTGGTGAAGCCTGGCATTACCGGATGGGCACAAATCCACCAGCGGTACGCCGAGACGATTCAGGAGACTGCTGTAAAACTGGAATACGACCTGTATTACATTGAGCACGCCAATCTCCTGATGGATATCACCATTATCCTGCGCACATTTGGTTCGGTGCTTGGGTTTAAGGGGCGGTAGAACCTGATGCGCCGCGCGTATTTGGAAGATGCTGAATGGGATGAGCTGTTGGAGAGCTTTCCACAGGCACATCTGCTGCAAACGGCGGGATGGGCTGAATTTAAGGCGCCTTTCGGCTGGTCTTCGGCGCGGGTCCGCTCGGCGAATGCCTGCGCGCAAATTCTGTTCCGCTCCCTTCCATTGGGTCTGAGCATTGCTTATCTGCCTAAAGGGCCGGTCGGCGAAAATTGGGAAGAGCTTATACCGCACATTGAGCGCCTCTGCAGAGCACGCAAGGCAGTGTTCCTTCAGGTGGAGCCGGATTTGACGGAGCCGCTGCCTGCAGAACTCTTACAGGGAGTCTTCGCGGATTTTAAGCGGGAGGAGCATACCATTCAGCCGCGCCGTACCATCCTGGTTAACCTTGAACGTACTGAGGAAGAACTGCTGGCGGCAATGAAGCAAAAGACCCGCTACAACATCCGCCTGGCGGAAAAGAAAGGCGTGCAGGTTCGCCAAAGCAGTGATTTGCGCGGCTTTTACCGCATGATGCAGACCACTGCCAAGCGCGACGGCTTCGCTCTGCATGATTTTTTGTATTATCAGCATGTATTTCAGGTGTTTGAACCGCGCGGCAAGTGCGCGCTTCTGGAAGCCCACCTGGATAATCAGCCGCTGGCATACCTGATGGTGTTTCTACACCGGGAGAGGTCCTGGTATTTTTACGGCGCTTCAGATGATGAGAGCCGCAACCTGATGCCCACCTATCTGCTGCAGTGGGAAGCCATGCGTTGGGCCAAGGCGCGCGGCGCGGCAAGCTACGACCTGTGGGGCATCCCGGATGAGGACGAAGAAGTGCTGGAGAGGGATTTTACCAGCCGCTCGGACGGCTTGTGGGGAGTATACCGCTTTAAGCGCGGTTTCGGCGGGGTAGTGGCGTGTTCCGCGCCGGCTTTCATCAAAGTCTACCGCCTGCTAATCTACAAAGCGTATCAAATTTACCGCGCGCAAAAACAGGCAGGTCTGGATGCGGCTTCTTGAGCTGAACTCCGCGCGGGATTGGAACAATATTCTGCTGAAGCTCCCTGCGCCGCATCTGCTGCAGACCTATGAGTGGGGGCAGAACAAAATTCAGAACGGCTGGAGGCCGCTGCATTACGTTTGGGAAGAAGACGGGGTAGTTCAAGCCGCCGCGCTGGTTCTCAGCCGTCAGGTCAGCCTGGGGCTGCCCGGGCTGCGTCTGGAAGTGCTGTACTGCCCCAAGGGTCCGGTGCTCGATTGGCAGAACCAGGGGCTTGCGGCGCGCGTTTTGAACGACCTGCAAACCCTGGCTGCACAGCGGCGGGCCGCGTTCATCAAGATTGACCCGGACCTGGAGCTTGGCAGAGGGGTGCCCGGCACTGCCGACGCTTTAGAAAACCCAGCCGGGCAGGCTTTTCAGCAGAACCTGGAGCGGCGCGGCTGGGTATTTTCCGATGACCAGATTCAATTTCGCAATACCGTCATGATAGACCTTACGCGCGGTGAGGATGAAATCCTGGCCGCAATGAAGCAGAAGACCCGCTACAACATCCGACTGGCGGAACGCAAAGGCGTGCGCGTGCACGCGGGGCAGGAATGCGACCTGCCTTCGCTGTACGCGATGTATGCCGCCACCGCCGTACGGGACGATTTTGTCATCCGCCACGAGGCTTATTACCTGAAGCTGTGGGGAGACTTTATACGCGCTGGCATGGCGGTGCCGCTCATCGCCGAGGTGGATGGGCAGGCAGTGGCCGGCCTGATACTGTTCCACTTTGCCGGGGTCAGCCGCTACATGTTTGGCATGTCCTTGGAACTGGCGCGCGAACTGATGCCCAACTACCTGCTGCAGTGGGAAGCCATCCGCATGTCCAAGGCGCTGGGCTGCCGTGCCTACGATATGTGGGGCGCGCCGGACGTATTTGACGAAAGCGATTCGCTGTGGGGCGTCTACCGCTTTAAGGAAGGCTTTAACGGACTCACGCTGCGCCACCTGGGCGCCTGGGACTACACCAGTCGCCCCTGGCTCTACCGGCTCTACACCCGGGCTTTACACCGGCTCCTGGACCTGCTGCGCGCGCGCGGGAAAGCCCAGAACCGGAAAAAGGTCTCACTATGATTAAACGGATTAGCCTGGCTCACCTGCCCACCCCCATCGAAAACTTACCGGGTCTCACCCGCTTGCTGGGGGGACCGCAGCTGTTCATCAAGCGCGACGACCTGACGGGGCTGGGTATGGGCGGCAATAAGACGCGCAAACTCGAATTTCTGGCCGCCGATGCGCTTGATAAGGGCGCGCGTATGCTGATTAGCACCGGTGCGCCGCAGTCCAACCACTGCCGCCAGGTAGCGGCTGCCGCGGCCCGGCTTGGGCTTGGCTGCCTGCTGGTATTAACGGGGGACGACCCGGGCACGCGTCAGGGTAACTTGCTGTTGGACGCGCTCAGCGGCGCGCAGCTCGTCTTCGTGCCCAAAACCCGGCGCGACGCGGCGCTGCAAGAGGAATTTCAGCATGCGCAGGCGGAAGGAAAGGCGCCTTACCTCATCCCTTACGGCGGCTCGAACGCGCTGGGCGCGCAGGGATACGCCCAGGCGATGCGCGAGCTGGCCGAACAAAAATGCAAACCGGATTGGATTGTGTTTGCCAGCTCTTCTGGCGGAACGCAGGCCGGACTGGTCTTGGGCGGCAAGCAGACGGGCTTTCCCGGCAGGATTTTGGGCATCAGCGTAGACGAACCCGCGCAAACCCTGCAGCAACGCGTCGCCGCGCTGGTGGAAGAAGCCGCCGCGCTAAACGCTGAAAAGCTTTCTGTAGCGCCGGAAGAGATTTTGGTGAATGACAGCTACTGCGCGGCAGGCTATGGGGTACTCCAGCCGACCGAGATAGAGGCAATCCGCAGTTTTGCGCGCGCTGACGGCATCCTGTTGGACCCGGTTTACACGGGCAGGGCAGCGGCCGGCTTGGTTGACTTGATCCGGACGGGTTTTTTCCGCAGGGACGAGACGGTGCTCTTCTGGCACACTGGCGGCACGCCCGCGCTCTTTGCTGAGCCTTACGCCGGGCTGCTTGGGGCTTGAGGCAACCTGTGGTCATGGGGCATTCTTATACTCTGACGGGTACAGGCCGAAGTGAAGATTCCTGGTTGTTGAGTAATTCGATCCTTGCCAACTGCAGTTTATGCCGTCGTTGCCTTCGATAACGAAAAACAAGCCCGCGATGACGAACATAGTGGGAGATCGCTTCGCAAGCTCGCGATGACGAGGGATTCGTCATTGCGACTGCTTGCGTGCGGAGCAAGGAGCGCCAGCGACTGTGGCAATCTGCCTTTTTTTGCACGGGATCATTGAAATTATCGGGGTAACTTTTTCTTAGAAACTCAAATATCAAGTATGTCTTCAACCATTAAAAGGCAGACTGCCACGACCCCTTCATGAGGTATCTGCTTTCGTGGTTGGTTGTCAGCGGGGTCTCGCAGTGACAGATGGCCGCGCTAGCGATGACAGGGGACTCGTCATTGCGAGCCCCCGCTGCAGGAACGTCTTAGATGTGGGAATTCCAAGAAGGGGGCGCGGCAATCTGCCTTTTTCTCTTATTAAGCTTTGGTGAGTACGTTTCCCCAGTTATCAGGCTAAATTACTAAGGCCTATGCCTTTGAGTTCTTTCCAGAATATTTCAGGCAGACTGCCACGACCCCTTCATGAGGTATCTGCTTTCGTGGTTGGTTGTCAGCAGGGTCTCGCAGTGACGAATGGTCGCGCTCGCAAAGACTAATGCCGCACATCATTTTCTACCTGATTAACCATATGCCGGGTAAAAAACTTCACCTGACCTCTTAATTTTGTAAATTATAAATAAACCCCGATTTTTCCATCCGCTAATCTCGATAATTACACTTTCACAAACAGCTCAAAGCATTCATCTGTTAATGCTAAATGCAAACACCCTCCATACACCCGTCCGCGCATTCTCCTTGATCCTGCTATAATCCAGTGGGGCTGAAACAATATGTCCATGGATATCCGCTCGACAGTGCTCACATTGGGGATCCTGGCTGCAATTGGCGCGGTCTGGTTGGCAGTCAGCGCCGCCAGGCATATCCGGCGCGCCAAACGCATCCCCTTTTTCTTCAAACGCCGCAAACTCTTTGAACAGGCGACCAGTCTGGTCATCGCCGCGCTGGCGCTGGCTTTCTTTGCGTTTGCCAACTTCCGTTGGGGGGAGGACCTGGCGTACCGCTACTTCCCGCCCACGCTGACTCCATCGCTCACGCCTACGATTACGCTCACCCCTACCATCACGCTGACACCCAGCATCACGCCCACCCCGACCATCACCAATACGCCCTCCATTACCAACACCCCCGCCATTCCACAGGATGTTGCGGACCAGTTCGAATCAATCGTCACGCCCGACGCTAATTCTGTGTTTAGTCCGTTGGTGTTTGCTGAGGAAGTGGATGAGAACTACCAGCCTGTCGAGCCAGCCGCAACCTTTGAAAATCCGCTGACCGTTATCTACGGCACCTACAGCTACAATTTTATGAAGGACGGCGTGCAGTGGACTGAGATGTGGTACCGCGGAACGACGCTTCTCAAGCTGGAAACCGGGCGCTGGGAAGGCGGTTCCGGCGGTTATGCCCTGACCAAACTGAGCCTGCCCGCCGAGGAATGGCTGCCCGGAGATTATCAAGTTCAGTTTTTCCTGGGGAACCAGTGGCTTATGTCCGGCTACTTCAGCGTAAGCGGTAACCCGCCCACGCCCACCCTGACGCCCAGCCCCACCTTTACCCGCACACCCACCAATACCCCAACCCCCACGCGTACGCCCGTCCCGACCCGCACACCTGTTCCGACCAACACTCCGCGGCCGTCTGCCACGCCGCGCCCTTCCGCGACCGCCCGGCCTTAAGCCCCCAAATCAAAAAAAGCCCCACGCTATTAGCGATGGAGCTTATTGAGATTGCACAAGTCAAATTTTTGGAAGCGCTTAGATGTAGCGCCAATCCGTGTGCTCTTGCGGCAGCACAACCGCTATCTGCGCGGCAATCCTGGCATTATTGGTCAGCAGCGCCAGATTCGCGCGCAGGCTTTCCCCGCCGGAAAGTTCGCTGACCTTCGTGAGCAAATACGGCGTGACCGCGCTGCCGCGTACGCCTTCGGCTTCAGCCTGCTGGAGCGCTTCTGCGATGACCGCTTCAATCTGCTCGCGCGGCAGGGCGCTTTCGGCAGGAGGGGGAACGACCACCAGCACGCTGGTGCGGAAGCCCAGCTTCCAATGCGCGTTGGCAATATTTGCCACTTCCTGGGGTGTTTCCGCGCGCAAGGGGGTCTTGAGACCGCTTTCGCGGGAATAAAACGCAGGAAAGTCATCCGTCTGATAGCCAATCACCGGCACGCCATAGCTTTCCAGCATCTCCAGCGTGGCGGGCAGGTTAAGAATCGCCTTGGCGCCGGAACACACCACCACAAGCTGCGAGCGGGAAAGCTGCAGCAAGTCCGTGGAAACGTCGTATCCGCCGCCGCGGTGCACCCCGCCAATCCCGCCAGTAGCCAGCACTTTAATGCCAGCGCGTTCGGCTGCGTAAAGGGTGGAGGCGACGGTGGTGCCGGCCGAACCGCCGCGCACGAGCGCGCCGCTCAGGTCCCACAGGCTGCACTTGCCCGCGTCGCGCGCGCCTGCCAGCGTTTCAAGCTGAGCCGCGTCCAAACCCACGCGCAGCTGACCTTGCTGGACCGCAATCGTGGCGGGGTTAGCGCGGTTATCCCGCACGGTTTGTTCCAGGGCGCGGGCAATGTTCAGGTTTTCGGGCCAGGGCACGCCGTGGGTTATAAGGGCGGATTCCAGCGCGACGATCTGGCGGCCGTTGCGTTTGGCCCGTTCCACGTCGTCTGAGATGATGAAGTCGCTTTTATCTGCAGATCTAAAGAAGGGGAAGATACTTTTTTTGTTTTCCATGGGTTTAATTGTACATCTATTTGCAGCCTGAGACGGGAGAAACCTGAGTTTCCGTTGGATTTACAAGGCTGCTGTAGGTCTGCGGCAGCGAAGCGGTTACAATAAATCCACCAAACTTTCAGGACATGCAATGGAAAACTCCACTCTTACACCGACCCCAAAACGCTGGCTCGTCTCACCGCTGATACCACCAGGCGTCAGCAGCGCGCTGGAAGAATTCCCCAGCCTGCTGCGGCAGCTGCTCTATAATCGCGGCATCACCGATTACCAGGCGGCGCGCGCGTTTGTGGACTGCGCTCCGGCGGAAGATACCGACCCCTTTCTGATTAAGGACATGCATACCGCGGTGGAGATTCTGCACCAGGCATTGGCCGAGAACGCCCTGATAGCCATCTACGGTGACTACGACGTGGACGGGGTGACTTCCAGCGCCCTACTTTACGAATTTCTCTCAAGCCTGGGCAGCACGCCGCGCGTCTACATCCCCAGCCGCTTTGACGAAGGTTACGGCTTGAACATGGACGCGGTTGCGCAGCTGCACAGCGAGGGCATCACCCTGATGATTACAGTGGACTGCGGCATCCGTTCTGTCGCCGAAATTGCGCTGGCAAAGAGCCTGGGCATGCGCGTCATCCTGAGCGACCATCACCAGCCCGGCGCGCAACTGCCCCCGGCCGACGCGGTCATTAATACGCGCCAGGCGGGCGACCCATACCCTTACAAGCAGCTCGCGGGGGTTGGTCTGGCGTACAAGCTTGCCGACGCTTACCTGCGGATGTACCCGCAAGCCGGGCTGGACGCGCAGAATTGGCTGGACCTGGTGGCGCTGGGGACGGTAGCGGATCTGGCGCCCATAAACGGAGAGAACCGCGCGCTGGTGCGCGCCGGGCTGGAGCAGATGCGGGACACCAGGCGCCAGGGTTTGTATTCCCTCGCGCAGGTCTCCGGCATCAAACTAGAGAGTGTCAATTCCGGCAACATCGGCTTCGGGTTGGGTCCGCGCCTGAACGCGGCTGGCAGACTGGATTCTGCCATGGCTGCCTTTGAACTGCTGACCTCCACGGACGTCTTCAGCGCGGGCATGCTTGCTCAGCAATTGGACGCGCAGAACGCGCAGCGCAAGGACCTGACTTTACGCGTTCAGGAACAAGCAATTCAGCTTGCTATGCAGGCTGACCCGGACAGCCCGGTGATTTTTGCTGCGTCCCCGGATTTTAATGAAGGTGTGGTAGGTCTGGCAGCTTCGCGCGTGGCAGAGCAGCTCTACCGCCCGGCTATCATCGGCGCGCGGGGCGAGACTAACATTGTGGCTTCCTGCCGCTCCATCCCGGAGTTTAACATCACCAACGCGCTGGACCAGTGTTCGGATTTGCTCGTGCGCTACGGCGGGCATTCCATGGCGGCCGGGCTGACGGTCAGCCTGGAAAATGCGCCGGAGCTGCTGGCGCGCCTGAACGCAATCGCGCGCGAGGCGTTGCAGGGTGTGGAAATGGTGCCTGTGCTGGGGATTGACCGGGAAATCCAGCTGGAGCATATGCGCCCGGAGTTTGTACCGCAGGTGTTCGAGGCGATGGAGAAGCTGGAACCAACCGGGCGCGAGAACCCCGAAGCGCTCTTTTGCAGCCGGGGTGTGCGCGTGGCGAGCTCCAGAGTGGTTGGGGACGGGCAGCATCTCAAGCTGACACTGCAAGCCGGAAAGAACTCCTTTGACGCGATTGCCTTCAAACAGGGCTACTGGCTCAATCAGCTGCCTGAGCGCATCGATATCGCCTACGCGTTTGAGCTGAACAGCTACATGGGCAGGAAAACCCTGCAGCTAAACGTCAAGGATATTCACCCCGCGCAAGACTGAGATTAATCGGATCAGGGGGCTATCACGAAACTGAGGGACTTTTCCTCGACGCGTCCGCCTGCATAGCGCGTGCGGGAAGTTGCGTCCAAGCGTAAGGTTAGCCCGGCTTCGCCGGCGCTGCTGAGGATGCCGCGCAAGTCCGGCAACGCTCGGCCCAAGGCTAAGCCTTCCGAAACTCCAAAGCGGTAAGTGAAGAAGCCCGGATTGTGTTCCAGATATTTGAGCACAGCCTCAAGAGCGGTGATAAAATCGGCGTTCGATACGGTGTCAGGCGGGTCAATCCAGACGCCGACCGGCAGCTTCAGGTTGCGGTGCAGCGCGTCCAGCAGCACGGGCGAGAAGAGCAAATGCGCGAAGGCTTGCCCGCGTTCAGGCTCGAGACGGGGGAAGTCGCCGGGGGGCGGGCTGACGGGGTCCAGCCGAAGCGCGTATTCCACTGCTTCCGGCAGGTCCGCCAATTCCGCTGTCGGGATAAGTGCGGTAATGCGCTGGAGCACGGTGCTGGCGTATTCCTGCAAAGCCTGCCGCCGGTCCGCGCTGTCGGGGGTCGTGGCAGGGGGGATGAGCTCGCCTACGCGCATTTCCAAGCGGGGGCGCTTGAGCTTCAGCGCGTTCACAAGCGCTCCGCGCATGCCGCCAAACCCGATTGGCAGTACCGGAGCGTTCGCGCGCTGGCTGATGAGCGCCACCCCAAGCTGCGCTTCCATGCGGGCGGGGTCCCAAATACCGCCCTCGGGGAAAATCCCAAGCACGCCGCCCTGCCGCAGCACGTCGACCGACTTTTGAATCGCGTCGCGGTCCAGGTTGCCGCGATTGATGGGGATCAGGCCGTAGGCTTCCACGATGCGGGCATAATTTGGATCAAACGGAATGTCGCCGGTGCCGAGGAATTCCACCTGGCGCGGCGAAAGCGCGGCCATCAGGACTGCTTCCATCACGCCCACGTGGTTACCAGCCAGGATGAGCGGGCCGCTGCGCGGGAAGTTTTCCATGCCGAGGACTTTCAGGCGGGTAAGCAGCGCGATGAGCAGCCTTGCAGCGCCGCGCAGAACAAAGCGGGCAACTCTGCGGCGGGGGTAAGGGAGGGTATCGATGGGCTTGGTGTTCATACGAAGCAGCAGCTGTGCAGAAGAGAATTTTACCGGAAAACCTGTGTGATTTCGGGTAAGGTGATTAATTACGAGGATAAGACCAGCCCCTGGAAGATTACAGGCTTTTTCTCACAGAAGCAGCATCTTTGCCAACGTGAGCATGCGAAGCGATACCCAGAGGGAACAATGTCTCCTGGCGGGCGTGGCGGGAGATTGCTTCAGTCGCTGGCGCTCCTTACTTCGTACGCAAGCAGTCGCAATGACGAATCGTGCGTCTTCGGGAGTCATTTTCGTCATCGCGATACCCTAAAGAGTACAGGTCACAGCGCGGCGATCTCCCTATCAGTTCGTCATCGCAAGCGCAGCGTGGCGATCTCCCTGTCGGGATAATTGTCCCATTGTCGTGAGCTCGCGAAGCGCTACCCTGGCAAGGATAGCGGGAGATTGCTTCAGTCGCTGGCGGTCCTTACTTCGTACGCAAGCAGTCGCAATGACGAAACACGCGTCATCGTGAGCCTGCGAAGCGATCTCCCTATCAGTTCGTCATCGCGAGCTTGCGAAGCGATCTCCCTGTCGGGATAATTGTCCCATTGTCGTGAGCTCGCGAAGCGCTACCTTGGCAGGGATAGCGGGAGATTGCTTCAGTCGCTGGCGCTCCTTACTTCGCACGCAAGCAGCCGCTGATGAATCTCCCGTCATTGTGAGCCCTTTTCCGTCATCGCGATACCCTGAAGGGTACAGGTCTTGCGAAGCGATCTCCCGATTAGCCCTTGTTTCCCTACTATCCCACCGAAAAAAAGTACGTTCCCTGGCTCTCCTCCTACTATAAACAAACAGACCTGCCAACAAAAAGAACGCGGGTTCAGCGCCTGCATCCGGCTTTAGATTTTCCAGCCAGTGTCTACTTCATCACAACCGGTAAACTGATGCTGTACTTGTAAAAAGGCTCCCAGACGTCGGTTTCTCCGTTGATAATGCTCTGTCTGAGGGCTGCTACCGCGTCCTGCACGTCCTGCGGGACAGAAGCCGCGGCATCGTGATAGGGTGCCAGTCCGACGCCCTCATTTTCAAGATTATTGACCATCGTGCCGGAACTGAATGTCCCGTTCACGACGTCCTCGATGGTGTGGTAAACCGCGTTATCAATCCGTTTTAGCGCGCTGGTGAGCAGATATTCGGATCCGTCCACCGTTCCGCCGCCGAAAGTGCTGTAGTAGACGTCCACGTCCACGCCGATTGTCCAGGCGCCGGCTTGAGCTGTCTCCAGATTTACTCCGATTCCAGTGGGACCTGCCACGGCAAAAATTACATCTGCGCCACGTGCCATTTGGTCCTGCGCGAGCTGCGCGCCGAGGGCTGGGTTACCAAAATCGTAGGAGTAATCCAGCAGCATCTGAACTTCAGGGTCCGCCCACTGAGCGCCGTATTGATACGGAAAAATGAAACTATCTACAGGCGGAATGGGTAGGCCGCCAATGGCGCCAATCACCTTGCTGGTACTCATCAACCCGGCCAGTGTGCCCGCCAAATACCCGACTTCATCCGAAGCAAAGATAATGCCTCGTAAGTTATCAGGGTAGGTATCCCAGGTCGCATCCACGATAGCAAAACTCACGCCGGGGTTGGCATTTGCCGCAGCCATAGTAGCGTCTCCCATAAAGTAGCCGACAGTAATACATAAGGCGCTGCCGGCACTCACACATTCAGCAATCTTCGCGGGGTATTCATCGATGCTGGCTGGCGGGTAGATAGCGGAGACGATGGAAAGGTCCGTGACGGCGCGCGCGAGCCCATCGGCTGCCATTTCGTTAAAGCCGTTGTCATCGATGCCGCCCACATCCGGGATGAGACCGACCAGGATGGGGTCCTTAGGTGAAGCTGCGAGGCTGGCTTGAGGAGAAAGGATAAGGGAGAACAGGAAAATGAGCGTGACCCCCAGAATCAAGTGACGTTGCGTTTTGTGTTGGGTGAGGTGCGGGTGAGACATAGAAATACTCCTTTTTGCTTAGTTATAATCCGCAGAGGTCAAAGGTTTTTTATCATATCGTTGGTGTATGAACATATTCCCCTGCGCGGAGAGAAAAAAGATACGAATCTGTGAGCAGTAAAAATAGCGATGTACTAAGTGAATAATACGATATTATTGCTTATTTATGAAGCGAAATGCCAAAATCAGAGGAGAATTTATGGAGAAAGTGCCCCCACAGGAATTCGAATCCTGGTTTTGGCATACGCCCTGCGGGCTAAGGGCCGCGTCCTGGGCCACTAGACGATGGGGACGTAACCGCTTTTTGATCGCTTTGAGCGGAACTATGCAATAAGAGATGTTTGGGGATTAAAAAGAAAGTGCCCCCACAGGAATTCGAATCCTGGTTTTGGCCTTGAGAGGGCCGCGTCCTGGGCCACTAGACGATGGGGGCATGAAATAAGTA
>DIXT01000023.1:4535-22154 GCA_002436085.1 Anaerolineaceae bacterium UBA6073 | reverse complement strand
CGCCCTGCGGGCTAAGGGCGCGGTCCTTGTGCCGCCAGACGATGGGGGCATGAAAAAAGTATGGCTTTGTTAATTCGCCGCAACCGCCAGTCTGGTTTTGGCATACGCCTTGCGGGCTAAGGGCGCGTACCTTGCGCCGCCAGACGATGGGGGCAGTTCAGGCAGTAAATAATATCATAGGGCAAAACGCGCGTCAATGATTCAAGCCGCCTTTCTCCTTATGCGGGGTTCCTTTGTCCAACGCTTGAGGGGAAATCCCGCCGTAAAACGCCTATAATCAAATAAAAATGGAGTGATAACTATGCAATATCGTCATCTTGGAAAAGCAGGTATCAAAGTATCGGAATTATCCATCGGTTCCTGGGTCACCTATGGAAAGCAGGTGGATAAACGGGCTGCCCGCGAAATTCTGCAGGCTGCCTGGGAAGCCGGCGTGAACTTCTTCGACAACGCCGAAGCTTACGCGGGGGGCGAGTCTGAAATCATCATGGGGCAGGCGCTGCGGGACTTGGACCTCCCGCGTGAGCAGTACCTCATCTCCACCAAAATCTTCTGGGGCGGCAAAGGTCCGAATGACACCGGTCTGAACTACAAACACGTCATCGAAGGCGTGAACAACGCGCTCAAACGCCTCGGGCTGGACTATGTGGATTTCGTTTTTGCGCACCGTCCGGACCCCGAAACCCCGGTTGAGGAAACAGTCTGGGCTTTCAACCAGGTCATCCAGCAGGGCAAAGCCTTTTATTGGGGCACCTCCGAGTGGTCCGCGGCGGAAATTTTGCTGGCGAACCAGATCGCGCGCGAGAACCACCTGCGCCCGCCTTCCATGGAGCAGCCGCAATACAATCTACTGCACCGCGAGCGCTTCGAAAAGGAGTACGCCATCCTCTACAAGGAACTGGGTTACGGCACCACCATCTGGAGCCCGCTGGCTTCCGGCTTGTTGACCGGCAAATACAACCAGGGCTCCGCGCCCGAGGGCAGCCGCGCCCAATTGGAAGGTTACAGTTGGCTGAAGGACCGGCTTTTGGACCCCGCCAAGCTGGAAGTTACCCGAAAGCTCGGGAAAGTGGCTGAGGAGCTGGGCGTCAGCCTGGCGCAAATGTCTTTGGCGTGGGTTTTGAAGAACCCGCATGTCTCCACAGTGATTACGGGCGCCAGCCGCGTGGAACAGGTGCGAGAGAATATGAAAGCCGTGGATGTGGTGCCGCTGCTGACCGATGAGGTCATGGCGCGGATTGAAGGCGCGCTGGAAGGTTACCGGGAGGATTAAGCATTATATCAATCCACATAACCGAAACCTAATGTGCTAGTGGTTCAATAAGAATAATGCACACGAGGTTTGATGCTATTAGGGTATTACATGTTGAGATTTCCAGAATTGGCTTTAATCAACCTCTGCCAATCTATGTTGCCATATTGGTCACAAAATTTATCTATGAATTCTTTCGTGAGTAGGTTGATAATTTTCCCCTTCTCTTTATTAGCGAAGCTGAATACCGCGTAGCTTGCTACGCCGGTTCGATGCTTTGAGGCGGCTGACGCTCTTGCATTTGCGTAATTCTCCGTCAGCTTGCTGCGGAGATAGCAAATGCAAAGCCACCGGTTTAATAAATTGATCATCGTGATATTTTGCGCGGTATCCAACTGGCTCAATAATATCAATATATAAATTTGGGTCATTTGAAATAAAAGTCCAAAAACTTTGCCCCATAATTTTCTTATATCCAGCTTTCATTTGTCGGTCTTTGGTCTTTCCATAACAGATGCCAAGGATTTTTTGGACGCTTTTCACATGAGAGGATTGTTTTAATCTAATTTCAGCCACAATTAAGTCCTCAGATAATTTCTTAAGCTGAGATGAGTTACCCCACCTGGGGCCTGACTTAACGCTAATGATGTAATAGATTCCATCTTTATCAAACTCCAAATCGATTCCTTGAGCTGTTGATTTATGAGCTCTTACACATTTCTTTGCTACAAACAAAGCCAAATTTTCTAAAAAGTCCCCAAACATCTTTTCTTCAGAGCTGGAAAGGAAAGCAGTTAGTGTGCTTTCAATAAGTTCAGATGCTAGGGTAATATTTTTCGCCCTAAATAAATATGGATTCTTGGAGATTAAACTATTCAGTTTTAGTCCTGATAGTATTGAGATTCTAGACTTATGAAAAGATTCGATGGATTGATTAACATAGTCATTTAGCTCATTGAGAAAAAAGTGGTCCATTTTGACATGATCCCTTCAAAGATCTTTCTTTTGCTATTCTTTCTTCGGCAAGCCTGCAGTAGTCTTCATTGGTATCAATTCCCAGCCAATGACGATTTAGATGACAGGCAGCAACACAGGTTGTTCCAGAACCATTAAATGGGTCGACAACAAGATCACCTTCTTTTGTTAACAACTTTATAAACCATTCAGGAAGGGACTGTGGAAATGTAGCGCTATGGTTCCGGTTAAAGCACTCCGTTGCCATGTGAAGGACATTACTTGGAAATGCCATTTCCCGGCCAATCCAGTTAGATATGTTCTTACCAAAACCCGAGCCAACTTTTGAATTGTCTCTTTGTTTATCTGTATCGCTAAGTTTCTTAAGTCTAGTATTCGCCCAATCACCAACTGGAACCATCACATTTTCTTGAAACATTTGGAACTTTTTCTGTTTTGTAAAATGATATAAATGCTCCCAACTATCCCGAAACCTATTGGGCCACCTACCTGGATATGAATTTTTTTTATGCCACATGTATTCTTCGGTCCACAGCCATCCACGTTTGCGCATTTCTATAACAAGTTCATAAACGTATGTGTGCCTTTCCCCGTTAACCACGCGCTCTTTAATATTTAAGATAAATGACCCTGTCGGTTTTAAGACACGCAAAAATTCATCAACTTTGGGAATAAACCAATCCACATATTCATCTGGACTTACTCCACCATATGTTGTCTGCCGTTGATCGGCATACGGAGGGGATGTAACGATTAGATCAACACAATCGTTAGGTAGATGACCTAAAACGAACTCGCAATCGCCGACTAGAATTCTATCAATATAATCTTGTAGATCCATTTCTCTGCCTAGTTACCCTTTGCCTTCTCCCTCGTTGTCAACAATATTATCATCAATATATCCATTATCATCATTATCAGAATTATTAATCAACAAGTCATTGAAGAGAAATCTTAAGTAATAATCAATTTCATCCTTGGAGGTGGATTTCGGGTCAAAGAAAAAAATTAGATTGACGTCATCTTTCCTGAATAAAACAGGGATTCTATTTTCATTTCGTTTGAGTCGGAAAACAATATCAATGATAAGTTTTTTGATTATGTCGTAAATCAATGCTGAAAAAATGCCTTCAATGATTGGTTTAAATGCAACGGTTAATATATTTTCTAAATCGATCGGAGTTGGAAATGGTCCCCCAAGACCGCCCACAATGTCATAATCTAATGAAATATCATATGGATTAATATTTTCATTAATGCTTAGTAACTCGTCACGTGTAATTAGTTCATCGGAGTAGAAAACATCCAAATGAATGCTTTTTACTTGGTTGTTATTCTTCTCAAGCATTGTGATTGTCCTTTCACTGAAGCTTCAGGTGCGTTAACAGTTTAATTTACAGACTCATTTTGCCAACAAGGGCTTTGCTCATTAGTCCTAGCTAAGCTTTCCCGCTGTCTTCCTCTCCCCCCAGCGCCTTAGCCTGCGCCTCGCGCCATTTCTGTACCCGCTCCAACACCTGCGCTTCATAGCCTTCCTCGGAAGGCTCATAGAATCGGACGCCTTTCATACTGTCCGGCAGGTACTGCTGCGCGGTCCAGTGTCCGGGGCGGTTGTGCGGATAGTCGTAGCCCGCGCCGTGCCCGAAGCCTTTCGCGTCCCGGCTGGGGTCCATCAAATGCATGGGCACCGGGCCGGCGCCGTTCTTCTCAATCTCTTCCAGCGCTTTGAAATACGCGCCGGCGGAGTTGGACTTGGGTGCGGTGGCCAGGTAGAGCGTGGCTTCCACAATCGGATACACGCCCTCGGGCAGCCCGATGTACTCATAATTCTGGGCGGCGGCGCTGGCCACCAGGATTCCGCGTGGGTCTGCCAGGCCGATATCTTCGCTGGCCAGGATGATAAGCCGCCGCAGGATAAAGCGCGGATCTTCGCCGGCGTGCAGCATTTTCGCCAGCCAATACAGCGCCGCGTCCGGGTCAGAGCCGCGCACGGATTTAATAAATGCGGAGATGGTGTCGTAATGGGCGTCGTCAGTTTTGTCATAAATCACCGAGCGTTTCTGGATGGATTCCTGCGCGACGTCCAGCGTGATGTGCAGCTCAGCGTCCTGCAGCGGGGTAGTTTCCACCGCCAACTCCAGCGCGTTTAGGGCGCTGCGCGCGTCCCCGCCGGCGGTGCGCGCCAGGTGCAGCAGGGCGTCCTCGTCCGCGCGAATATTGCGCCCGCCGTAGCCGATAATCGGGTCCGCGAGCGCGCGCCGCAGAAGGGTCAGGACGTCCGCTTCGGTCAGGGGTTTGAGCTCAAAGATGCGCGAGCGGCTGACCAGCGCTTTGATGACGTCAAAGTAGGGGTTTTGCGTGGTCGCGCCAATCAGGGTGAGCAGGCCGGATTCCACGTGCGGGAGCAGGGCGTCTTGCTGGGCTTTGTTCCAGCGGTGGACTTCATCCACAAACAGGATAGTGCGTTTGCGGTACAGCCGGCGGCGCTCCGTGGCGTCTTTGATGACCTCGCGCAAATCCGCCACGCCAGCCAGCACAGCGCTCAGGCTGACGAACTCCGCCTGGGTGATGTGCGAGATGACCTGCGCAATGGTGGTTTTGCCGGTGCCGGGCGGGCCGTAAAAGATGATGGATGAAAACAGGCGGTCGGCTTCGATGGCGCGGCGCAGGAGCGTGCCGGGCCCGATGATATGGTCCTGACCGATGATATCGTCCAGCGTCTTGGGGCGCATACGGGCTGCCAGGGGCGCGTGCTGGGAAAGCTGGTCGGCAAGGGATTGGTCAAACAGGTCCATAGATTGATTCTATCATAGCCATTATGTTCTAGGGTCAAAAGCGCTTTGGCACTACGCGAGCGCCCAAGGTTCAGGTGGAATAAGCAAAAACAAGGCTGAAATCCGCGCGGCGTTCCCTTTTTACGGGGTTTATTGGTCAATACTGAGGGAAAGATTACAGTCACCAGTTTTGCGAACCAGGCGCCTGCCTTACGGCGCGGCAAATATTTGGTGATTACCTAAAATTGCGCTATACTTTAACAAAGGTTCCGTTTATTAGTGTCCAAATACAACACAGACCCAGGAGGTGTTTTATGTTCAAACGTTTCTCCTCCCTGCTGCTTATAAGTCTCCTGCTCTGCGCGGGCTTGCTCGCGGCGGCGCCTGTTCAGGTAGCCAGCGCGCTAACGTATACTGTCACTAATTCCAACAGTACTGGCGCGGGTTCTTTGCGCCAGGCGATTCTGGACGCCAACACCCATACAGGGTTGGATACGGTTGCTTTTGCCATTCCAACCAGCGACCCGGGATATTCTTCACCGCTGGGGGTCTGGTTCATCCACCTTACGCTGGTCCTGCCAATGCTGGAAGATCCGTCCGGGCTAGTCATCGACGGTACTACGCAGCCCGGCAGCAACCCCAACCTGCCCGGGATTATCATAGAGCACACCACCTCTGTACCTATTGGCGCGGATTTGCTGACGATTATCTCGCAATACAACATCGTAAAAAATCTGGGCTTGTTTAACAGCCGGGGCGACGCGGTAGTCATTGATGGGGACAAAAATGTAATCGAAGAAAACCAGATTTTTACATCCGCGGGATACGGGGTAAGTTTGCTCTCAGGCGCCGAAGAAAACGACATCGACGGGAATAAAATTTGCGGCCACGCCCTGGACGGAATCCATTTGCAGTCCGCGAACCATAATGTGATAGACAACAATTCGGTGGGTGAGCAGCCGCTTTACATCCCCAGCGTAGGGAGAAATCTTGGGAATGGCATCAGCCTGATCCAGAGCGACAGCAATACCATCAATGCAAACCTGATCAGTAATAACACGCTTGACGGACTGCATCTGTCTGAATCCGACGGTAACCAAATGGTCCAGAACACCATCGGTCTGGACATGACCCGGACAAGCGCGCTTGGCAATGGGGGTTACGGCATTCTGTTGGAGCAAAGCGGCGGTAATCTGGTGGATGGCACCTGGATATCGGGCAACGCCAAGGACGGCATCCGCCTGACGGGCACGAGCGCGGCCGACAACACAATCCAGCGCAATTTCATCGGCGCAAGTTATTCCGGCCCGATCCCAAACACCCAGCACGGCATCGGGATGTACAACGGCGCGCATAACAACACCATCGGCAGCGCGTCGGATGCTAATCTATTCAATCTCATCATGTTTAACGGCTGGAGTGGGATTGTCGTGGTGGATTCTCCGCTGGGCAGCAACATTATCGGCAATAACTTCATATACAATCACGGCTATTACGGCGTCCACATCCATAACAGCGTTCAAAATTCGCTGGTAGCGAATACAATCGCCGGAAACGGGATGGCTGAAAGCTCCGCGGGTGTGCGGATTGAGAACAGCAGCGGCAGCCCCGGCGCGGCAGATTTTAACTTGCTGTGGAGCAATAGTATTCGAAATAACCTGGGAAAGGGTATCCAATTGGTCGGTGGCGCAAATAATGGAATAGCCGCTCCCGTTATCACCAGCGCCAGCTGCACAAGCGTCAGCGGTACGGCCTGCCCCGGCTGCTGGGTGCAGGTCTTCTCGGACGAATATGACGAAGGCCGCGTGCCGGAGGGGACTGCGGTTGCGAATGCCTCCGGTGGTTTCACGCTGGCTGGCATCTTTACGGGCCCGAACCTGACCGCCGTGGCGGTGGACGGGCCCGGGAATTCCAGCGAGTTTTCGTTGCCAGTGCTTGGCTGCGTTCGGAATTGGCTGCCCATCCTGATGAAGTAATTTGCTCCAGCAGGGTAAGCCGCCGTCACCGAGAAGCAATCCTGACCCTAACGCAAGTATTATACGAACCGGGTTCATTCCGGCAAAACTGCGCTCCTGATTGACTGCTTAAAATAAACAACCCGCGCGAATGCGCGCGGGCTCTTGACTGTACGTAGAAGTTAATCAATATCCGCTGCCGGTATCCACAATGTTGTGCAGCGGCTGCTTTTCCTGGTAACGGCGCAGGTTCTCGACAAACAAATCCACGACATCGTCCACCAGGTGGGTGGATGCGCCGGAAGTGTGCGGGGTGATGATGACCTCGGGCAGGCTCCACAGGGGGCTTTCGGGGGGCAGGGGTTCCTGCGCGAACACATCCAGGACTGCCCCGCCCACTTTGCCTGCCCGGACGGCCTGCGCGAGCGCGTTTTCGTCTATCAAATCCCCGCGGGAAACGTTCACAAGGTAAGCGCCAGGTTTCATCGCGTCAAACATCTCCGTTGAGAACAGGTGCTTGGTCTCAGCCGTCAGCGGCAGGGTGAGCACCACGAAATCGCAGTCTTTCAGCATGCCTTTCAGCCCCTCAATCGGGTAGAGGCGCTTGAAGTAATGCCCCATGGGGTCGCCCAGGCCGGCTGGCGTGTAGCCGCTGTCTTCCAGCTTCATCAGGTCGCGTTTGGCGGCAAGAACATTCACGCCCAAGGGGAACAGCAGGCGCGCCACTTCCCGTCCGATGGACCCGTAGCCGACAATGCCGACTGTGCTGCCGCGCAGTTCCACCGGCTGCAAAGACTTCGAGGCGTTGTTTCCCCATTTATGCTCCCTTTGCAGCGCGATGATTTCGGGCAGCTTGTGCCCCAGCATCAGCAGCGCCATCAGCACATACTCACCCATCTGGCTGATCATGACCCCGCTGGCTGATGTGATCACGACGCCCGGGTCGGCAGCCAGCGGCTGCTTCAGCGCCTGGTTGACTCCTGCCAGGGATATCTGTATCCATTTCAACGCGGGCACTTGTTCGCGCGTGGGCAGCTGTTTGCCGTCCGTGAAGAACACCTCGGCCTTTTCCCAGACTTCTTTAGGCAGGTCCGCGTAAGATTTCCCGGCGCTGACGGTCAGGTGAATGTGCTTGCCCAGCGCTTTGATGCGGTTTTGTTGGGCTTCCGTGAGGGGCACGGTGCTTAATATTTCCAGTGTCTTTTTCTCGTCCATCAGATATAAATCCTTTGCGGATCCAATTCCTCCCGCAGGATGCGCAGTTCTTCCTCCGTAGGCGCGGAGGTAACTTCCAATTCTTCAGCTTGCTTGAGCGCCCAGCCGGTGTTGGCCTGCGCCTGTTCAAAGCTGCAGCCCGGATGCAGGGCAGCCAGCACCAGTTCGCCGTTTGCGTCCGGCTTGAGGATGCCCAGGTTCGTGACGACTGCCTGCGGGCCGGAGCCGCGCACGCCCGTTTTCGCGCGGGCATCACCGCCTTCCAGAAAGCCTGCCGAGGTATGAAAATCCACCCGGGCGGGGAAGCGCCGGAGCTGGTGCGGGGTGATGATGTAGCAGCGGTTAGCCCAGGCGGCGATTTCCATCGACCCGCCGGAGCCAGGCAGCCGCACTTTGGGGTGCGCGTAGTCGCCGATGACCGTGGCGTTGATGTTGCCGAACTGGTCAATTTGCGCGCCGCCCAAAAAGCCCACGTCAATATTGCCGCGCTGCAGATAGAGCGAGAATACCTCGAACATGGAGCAGACCGAAAGCGCGCCGCTCACCAGGGTCGGGTCGCCAATGGAAAGGGGCAGGCGTTTGGGTCGGGCGCCGATGATTCCGGCTTCGTAAATCATCTGCAGGTTGGGGGCGTGCGTGCGGCGGGCAAGGTTGCAGGCCAGGTTCGGGATGCCAACGCCGACAAAGACCTGGTCGCCGTCCTTAAGCAGGCGGGCGGCGTTGATAATCATCAATTCGGTAGCGTTGTATTTGGGTTCCGGCATCTCAGTAGCTCCCGTAATTGACCGGCGCGCTCAGGCGCACGCCCGGTTTCAGGCGTTCGCGGGTGTCTTCGCCCAGTTTTGCCATGTATTCTTCCCGGTCCTTCACGCCGTAGACCCATTCGTCCAGGTAGGCTTGCATGCTTGCTTCGTCCTTGCTGATTTCCTCCCAGCGCAGGTAAAGCTCGTTGTCGCGGTCATAGTAGCCTTGGGTATAGGAGGGGTGCGCGCACCAGGGCACATGGCAGACCGCGCTGACCACCAGCGAGGGGATGAGCGTGCGGTTAGGGTCGGAGCGGATGACGTCCGCGTCCACGATTTCTTCCGCAGTCAGGATCACGCGTTTGGCGGCAAACGCGGCTTCGCGCTGCTCGCCCAGGATGCCCCAGATGTGGGCGTTGCCTTCGCTGTCCGCGCGCTGGACGTGCACGATGGCGACGTCCGGGCAAAGCGCCGGCACCACCACCACATCCTCGCCCCCGTAGGGGTCGGCGACGCGGCGGTAAAGCGGATTGGCTTTTTCAAGGTCAAGGGCGCCTGTCTGGCGCATGGGCATGAAGGGCAGCCCGCTGGCGCCCGCCTGCAATCGGCTGATCATGCCGAAATGGGAGTATTCTTCCCATTCCAGGCTGCCGTTTTGCATGCCGTCGCGCAGCCACTTGAGCGAGCCCACACCCGGGTTGCCGGAGTAGGAGAAGATGACCTTGCGGGCGCAGCCCGCGGCTACCATCTGGTCGTAAATCAGGTCTGGGGTGGCGCGCGCCAGAGTGAGGTTTTTGATGCCCTGCCGGATGATTTCGTGCCCGGCGGCAAATGGGATGAGGTGCGTAAAGCCGGCGGCATACACAAGGTCCCCGTCGTGCACATGCTGGTGGATGGCTTCGCTCAGGCTGGTCAGTTTGGACATGCTAATTTTTCCCGCTTTCAATCCAGGATTTGTGTTTGTGCTTCTCCTCCTCGCGCTGGGAGGGAGAAAGCGTTGTTTGCCGGGGTTTTTCGTCCGGGCGCACGCGCAGCAGGGTGAGCCCCAATACCAGCACCAGCAGCCCCAGAATCTGTAGCTGTCCAATCGGTTTGCCCACCCACCAATTAATCAACAGCCAGGCAAGGTTTGCCAGTCCGACCAGGGTCAGGATGCGTCCGAAGCTGCGGAGAAGGGTTTTCATGCGTGCCGGCGGGTCCGATTTGATTTACAGGCGCCGAACGTTGTTGCGAATCTGTTCGTGCAGGTAGAGCTGCACGTAATACAGCCCACCGCTGTTCTTGCCGCTGGAGCCCGAGCCTTTCCAGCCGCCAAAGGGCTGGAAGCCGGGCCAGGCGCCCGTGGTGCCGCCCTGCGGGCGGTTGGTATAGACCACGCCAGCCTGGATATGGTCAAAGAACCAATCGACTTCGGAGGGGCTGCCGTAGAAGCCGGCTGTGAGCCCATACTGGACGTCGTTTGCCAGCGCGATGCCTTCCTGCAAGTCCTTGACCGGGCTGACCATCACAATCGGCACGAACATTTCCTGCTTCCAGAGCGGGTGCGAGAGCGGCACGTCCGCCACGATGGTCGGGGCGCAGAAGTAGCCCTTGGAAAGCGCGCCTTCCGTCAGGGTTTTCCCACCGACGAGCACTTTGCCAGCCGCGCTCAGGTCTTCCATGAAGCGCTGGTAGTCCGAGTAGCTTTTCTTGTTAATCACCGGACCCATGTAGGTTTGACGCTCGGTTGGGTCCCCGACTGATAGCTTCTGGGTGAGCTCCACCATGCGTTGGGTCACAGCCTCGTAAAGCGGTTCTTCGATATAGATACGCGAGCAAGCCGAGCACTTTTGCCCCTGCAGCCCGAAAGCGGAGCGCACACAGCCCAATGCGGCATCTTCAACATCCGCGTGGCGGGAAACCAGCACGGGGTTCTTGCCGCCCAGCTCCAGTATGGTCGGACGGATGTAGCGGGAGTGCCCGAAGTTGCAGTAAATGTTCATGCCCACATCATAGGAACCGGTGAAGGTGATGCCGGCTACGTCCGGATGGTTAATCAGCGCTTCGCCCAGCGTGGAGCCGGGACCGGTGACAAAGTTGAACACGCCGTCGGGGATGCCCGCCTGGCGCATGCAGTCTGCCAGTAAGAATGGCGACCAGCCCGTGTCGCTGGCGGGTTTCATCACGACCGTGTTGCCAGCAACGAGCGCCGCGCCGGCAGGACCGCCCGTCAGCGAGGTCGGAAAATTGAAGGGGCTGATGACCAGCCACACGCCGTAGGGGCGCAGGACGGACTGGTTGGTGGAGAGGAAGCCCGAGAGCGGGTCGTTGTTCATTTGCCGGATGAAGCCGCCGTTGGCTTCCATTTGCGCGCAGGCGTAGCGGATGAGGTCGGCTGTTTCAGCCACTTCACCCAAGGATTCCATGCGGTTCTTGCCCACCTCCAGCGCCATCGCCGCGGAAATCTCGTAGATGCGCTCGTCGATGATATCGGCCAGCTTGCGAAGGAGGAAAACGCGCTCCTCCCAGTTCATACGGCTCCAGGCGGGGAAGGCGGCCTTGGCGGCAGCCACCGCGTCGGCGGTGTCCTGCGCGGTGCCTTTCTGGAAAGTGGCCAGGTGCATGTCGGTGTTGATGGGGGAGTGGGCGTAGTGCTTGTCCGCGGAGAAGCGCTCCTGCCCGTTGATGAGCATCGGGTATTCGCGCCCGAGCCTGGTTTTGACTTTTTCAAGCGCCTCTGCGAAGTGCGTATGCAGTTCTTCTGGGGGATTGAACATGGTACTGTAGGTGAGTTTGAAGGACGTTGCTTCCGTCATGGGTCAGAATCCTCCGGGATATGGGTTTATTTTTGTGATTGTATCATATTGCCGCCTGAACTGGCGGATTTAGCTTGACACGGATTTAGCTTCCCCAGGGGGAAGCTGGCGAGCGCAGCGAGACTGATGAGGGTCATGTAAATCCCTCATTCGCCCTACGGGCACCTTCCCCCAAGGGAAGGTTGAAAGAAACGAGCGCAGCTATGATTCTTTAGCTTCCCCTGGGGGAAGCTGGTGAGCGCAACTATGATTCTTTAGCTTCCCCTGGGGGCTGCTTGCGTGCCGAAGGCAAAGCTGGCGAGCGAAACTATGATTCTTTAGCTTCCCCTGGGGCTGCTTGCGTGCCGAAGGCGAAGCTGGCGAGCGCAGCGAGACTGATGAGCGTCTTTTTAAGAAAGGTTTGACGAAAATGCAAGCTGCTCCGCAACAATCCCCGGTAGGGGCGAAGCATCCCAAAAACTTGCTGAGCTGTTTCTGCAGCGGTAATCCAAGGATGCTTCGCCCGTGTGACTTCGCCCGTGCGACAGTTCGTAGGTCGGGTTGCGTTCTTCAACCCGACGAAATAGACGTGAACGGCGGCTTGAAAACCGCAAGCCGCCCTACATAAAAAGCTTCCCCTGGGGGCTGCTTGCGTGCCGAAGGCTAAGGTGGCGAGCGCAGCTATGATTCTTTAGCTTCCCCAGGGGGCTGCTTGCGTGCCGAAGGCAAAGCTGGCGAGCGCAGCTATGATTCTTTAGCTTCCCTTGGGGGAAGCTGGCGAGCGCAGCGAGACTGATGAGGGTCATATAAATCCCTCATCCGCCCTACGGGCACCTTCCCCCAAGGGAAGGTCAAAGGAGTCTTACTCGACTTGTGGTTTGAAAAATGCAAGCCGCCCTACATACAGAAAGCTTTTCCGGGGGCTGCTTGCGTGCCGAAGGCAAAGCTGGCGAGCGCAGCGAGACTGATGAGGGTTATGTAAATCCCTCATCCGCCCTGCGGGCACCTTCCCCCAAGGGAAGGTTTAACCTAGCTACAGCTTACCCCTTACGCCAGCCTTAGCCGCTCGAACGACCCGTTCAGCAAATCCAGCACCAGCAGTTCCCCGCGCAAGCCGGGCTTGCCCAGCAAAAGCTTGACCGCCTCGGCAGCCTGCACCGCTGCTACCATTCCAGCCGTAAACGCCAGCGCGCCCTGTTCGTATTCCTCGCCGTGCTCCGCGCCCGCGTCCGGGTAGATCATGTCCAGCAGGTTTTCGCCGGGCAGAATCACGCAGGCCTGCCCCAGCCAGCCGCCAAGCGCGCCGTGCACCAAAGGCACCCACGCCAGCGCGCATGCCTTCTGCAGCGTTCTGCGCGCCGGGATGTTATCAAGACAATCCAGCGCCACCTGGCAGCCCTCAAGCAGTTGCGCGGCATTCTCTTCTGTCAGGAACGCCTGCACCCCCTCTATGTGCGCGAGGGGGTTGACCGCCTGCATGCGCTGCACAGCCGCCAGCGCCTTGGGTCTGCCCAAATTCAGGCTGGAGCTGAGCAGTTGGCGGTTCAGGTTGCCCTCGCTGAATGTGTCGGGGTCCACCGCGCGCAAATCACCCACGCCCAGCCTGCCGAGGTACTCCAGAACGAAGCCGCCCAGCCCTCCGCAGCCAACCACCAGCGCACGGCATTGCGCCAGGCGCTCCTGTTCGTCCGGGTTGATGGCAAGCGCGTTGCGCAGGTAGCGTCCGGGCTGCATCAGCTATCCTCCCGCAATGAGGTGCATCACCTGCACGTCGTCGCCATCCGCGATCAGGCGCGCGGCGTAGGCTTCTTCCGGCACGTACTCGCCGTTTACGCGCACAATGATGTGCCGGAAAATGAAGCCCATCTCGTCCAGCAGGGCTTGCACGTTCAGGCCTTCGCGCCAGGGCTGCTCATGCGTGTTGACGCTAATCATAGATGCTTTTCCACCACCTCCAGCAGCATCGGCAGGTCCATCCCGATTTCCTTCAGGTGTTCGGGCGTGGGCACGCCGTCCTCCGTCCAGCCGCGGCGCTTGTAGACCGCGTCGGTGAGCAGTTCGAACTGCTTTTCGCGGTAGGCGCGCGTGGCGGCGATTTTTTCGTCCAGGCTCATTACCGCGGGGTCCAGACCCTGCAGCTCGCGCAGCTGCTTGTCGTAGCGTTCCTGGCGGGAGAGGTACTCCTCCGCGGTCACCGGTCCGAGCGAGCGGTAAGGCGCCTTGTCGTGCTTGCGCAAGCCGCTGCCCATGCGGATGTTAAACACGCGCTGGAAGTTATAGACACGTTCGGACTGGCGGATGAGTTCATCCTGGTCGATTTTCTTGCCGGTCACCGCGTTGAAAATATCCACGTAGTTTTGCACGTGCTCGGGCACTTTGGCGGGCGTGTCGGTTTTGTAGTTATCCGCCGGCACGATGTCGTTCCAGGGCAGCTTGCACAGCCCGCACAAACCAAACCAGGTGCGGAACATCGGGTAATAGTACAGGGCGTAGGCTTTATCTTCGAAGGTCGGGATTTGGTTGTTGACCATATCCATGAAAATCAGCCAGGCTTCGTCGTGCTGGGGACCCTTGTTGGTGAGCGCGAAGCCGCCCTGCTGCGCCAGGCTCTCTTTGTGCAGGTACTCGGAGTACTCCAGGCCTTTGTTCTCCATGCCGATATCCTCAAGCAGTTTGGGGTCCGCGCCGAAACGCTCCACAAATACCTGTTTCAGCCGGCGGATGCCCAGGCCAGCCAGCACGCCAAAGCCCTCCCCGCGGGACATCTGGTGCAGGAGCTCCAGGGAGGCTGTGGCGTTTCCGAAACGTAAATCCAGCCCACCGGTATGCTCCGGTCGGATTTGCTCGCGTTCGTAGCATTCCATAATGAACGCAACCGTGGTGGCGTAGGATATCAGGTCGATGCCGTAGGTGTCGCAGTAAAAGTTTTGTTCCAGGATGGCCTGGGGGTCAAAGATGCCCAGGTTGGAGCCCAGCCCGGCAGCGCATTCGTACTCCGGGCCGTCCACGGTCACGCATTGCCCGGCGTAAGGCCCGGTCAGCAGCTTGAAGTGGTCGGCAGCCTTGGCGCACGACATCGTGCAGCCGTACCAGCAGCCGTCGTGCAAACCCTGGGTGAGGTATTGGTTAATGAACACCTCGGGGGAGATTTTCACCGCGTCCGGGTCCCCGCCGGTTTGGAAATTGCGCGTGGGCAGCAGGTCGTACTTATTCATCACCAGGATGGTGTTGGCGGTGCCGATTTTACGCATGCCGTTTTGTTTTTCGTCCAGGTCGTGCATTTCTTTGTGGTATTTGACGCCGATGCGGTTGATGGCGGCGATGTCGGCGGGGTTGTTCAGGTTCGGCTTGATGCCCTTGAACTTGACCACCAGGGCTTTGATGTGCTTATCGCGCAGGATGGTGCCCAGACCGCCGCGCGCGGCTTGCTTGACGCGCACAGTTTTGCGGCGCGGGTCGTAGAAGGAAAAGTTGAGCATGCCCATCAGGACGTGCCTGGCGGCGCTGCCGGAGGAAACGACCGAAACATGCACCTTGTCTTCCTCGCTGCCGGCAAAGCGGGCGGTCAGCTCCTCCGCCAGTAGATGCGTGTCTTCGGGGTATTCCTCGCCTTCCTCAATGGAAATCAGGCCCTCGTTGCCGTCGATGAATATAATCAGGTCCTTTTCCGCCTTGCCCTGCAGCTCCAGCGCGTCCCAGCCTGCAAATTTGAGCAGCGGACCGAAGTAGCCGCCAGCGTTGCTGTCAATCGGGATGCCGGTGAGCGGGGAAATGGCGCACACCAGGGTCTTGCCGGTGCCGGAGTACTGCGTGATGCCGCCCAGCGGACCGACGCTCATGACAATCTCGTTCTCGGGGGAGTCCCAGCGGGTTTCAGGCGTGACAGCGTTCCAGAGGTACCACAGGTCAAAGCCTTTGCCGCCCACGAACTTTTCTTTCATGAACTCGGTGACTTCTTTTTCCTCAATGCGCAGGTCGCCCACGTTGATGTAAAGGGATTTGTTGGAGTAGCCGCGCTCAATTTTGGCGGGTGTGTATCGGATTTGCTTTAGAATTTTGCCCATGCTGCGCTCCTCTCAAGCTTTACTTACCAGAATTTCCAGCGCGTTTTCGGGGCAGGCCTTCACGCAGATACTGCAGGCGATGCACTTGAACGGCACCAACTGGTCGTCGCTGTAGAACATGGAGAGTTCCGAGCAGAAACCGACGCAGCCCAGGCAGCCAACGCACTTTTTCTTGTCAATGCGCACCACACCGTTCTTGTCGCGGTAGATGGCGTGCGCGGTGCACATATCGATGCATTCGCCGCATTGGGTGCACATGGTTGCGTGGAAAGTGTTGAAGTTGTTGTTGATACGGATGGCGGATTTGAGGCGGTCATCGGTCTTGAAAAATGCCTGGGAGCAGGCCAGCTCGCATTCGCGGCAGCCTGTGCAAATCTCCTGTTTATGGGCGAGGACTTTCATCAGGAGCTTCCTTTCATATTGGTGATGCGTTTATTTTAAGGTGAGGGGTGCTTTCCGTCAACAGGAGGGGGCGGGGCGGCCGCTATTGTGCTTGATTCCGCGTTGATCGGGAATATGCGTTTACTTCAGCGTTTCGTACGGTATCGGCTCCACCTCGCGCCCCTCGCCAGCTTTTTCCTCCAGCTTGCCGTTCGGGTAGTAAAAGCGCTGGCGCAGCTGCCAGGTGAGCGGGCCGTGGTGGCGGTAACCCTGGTAGGTGCCCCAGAACTGGCACACGCGGAACCAGATGATGCTGAAAAAGTGCTTCCACAATACCTTCTGGCGGGAGGCGTTTTGCATATCCCGGACCATGTTGCGCGAACTGAGGCGCACAAAGTCCAACAAGCCAAAGCGCTCATGCGTGTAGATGTGGCGGAAAGCGATGGCTTCGCGCCGGTAGCGGTTGTAGACGCCGCGCGGGGTTTCGTTGTGCACGTGCACAATCACCGCTTCAGGGGCGTAGTGGAGCTTGAAGCCGGCTTGCATGATGCGGGTCGCCCAGTCCAGGTCTTCCAGGCCGGGCAGGGTTTCGTTGTAGGGGTGCTCGAGGGCGAGCGCGCGGCGCACCGCGGCGTTGGCGTTGTTGCAAAAGGCGCTGTCCTGGTAGGTTTGGGTGGTATCCGGGTACCAGCTGGCAAAAATCTGTTCCTCGGAGTATTTGGTGGTCTCGCCGCCGCGCTGCTTGCCGTACACCAGCGCGATGGCGGGGTCGGCAAAGGGCGCCAGCAGCTTTTCCAACCAGTCCGGGTAGACGGGGTAGACGTGCGCGCTGGCGAAGACCAGGATTTCCCCGCTGGCAGCTTGAATGCCGCGGTTCAGCGAGCGCCCGAAGGTGAATTCCTCCGGCGCGATATGGACGAGCTTGACGGAGTAGCTTTGCGCGATTTCCACGGTCCGGTCGCTGGAGCCTGAGTCGACCAGGATGACTTCCGCGTCCTGCACGGTTTGGCGGGCAATGCCTTCCAGCAGGCGGGCGATGTGCTTTTCTTCGTTGTATGAGCGGATAATGATTGAGCAGCGCGGCTGGGTCACAAGGCACCTGTAAAGGAAGATATTCCCGGGCAAAGTACTCGCCGGAAGCTAATTATACATTGTTTCGGCGGTATGCAGACGGAAGCAGCATTTTGGGCGGCGATGGATGACAATCGATCGTCACCGCGATGCCCAAAAGGGCACAGGATGAATCGAAGCGGCCTCCCCGTTTATTGACAGGCGGAAAGGGAGATTGCTTCACTTCGTTCGCAATGACGGAACCCTATGTCATCCCGCGAAGGATCTTTTTTTTCATACGATAAGCTTGCTTCGCCTGCGGCTCAGCATGACGAACTTAGGTCTAGTGGTAGGTTGGGTGGAGCGATAGCGCAACCCAACAAAACCCGGTTGATAAGATCATTGGTTCGCTGTTGCGTGTTGAAGCTGAGTTGCG
>DIXT01000023.1:0-4460 GCA_002436085.1 Anaerolineaceae bacterium UBA6073 | reverse complement strand
GGCTGATAAGAAGATGCTTCGCCTGCGGCTCAGCATGACAACCGGATCGTCACCGCGATGCCCTAAAGGGCACAGGATGAAACAAAGCGGTCTCCCCGCGAACAAACAGATGCATCGCCTGCGGCTCAGCATGACAACCTTAGGTCTAGATGTTGGGTCACGCTCCTGCCTCGCTGCACCCAAGCTGCATGCTGAGAAACAGTGCTCGTAAGATTCTTCACTTCGGCCTGTACCCGTCTGGGTATCAGAATGACAAACTCACCAGAATCTACACCTTGCTCCGCAGACGTTTACAAAAAAAGCAGCAGCCCAATGGCTGCTGCTTCCAAACACTAACTGGGGGGCTATTTGCCCTTGCGGGTAGCCCGGTCCACAATCACAGCACCAACCAGCACAGCACCGCGCACAATATACTGAATAGAGATATCAATCCCCATCAGGTTCATACCGCTGGTGAGAGACATCATGACCAGCGCGCCGACGATGGAGCCAGGGATGGTGCCCACGCCGCCCGCGGCGGAGACGCCGCCGACGAAGGCCGCCGCGATGGCGTCGGTCTCAAAGCCGAGACCGGCGGTAGTCGTCGCGGACTGCAAGCGGGAGGCATACAGGATGCCGGAGAGCGAAGCCAACATGCCCATCGCGCCGAAAACGATGAAGGTGATTTTGGAGACGCTAATGCCGCTCAGCTCCGCCGCTTCGGGGTTGCCGCCCACCGCGTAGATGTGCCGTCCGAGCGGAGTCTTGGTGGTGATAAACGTGAAAACCGCCACGACAAGCAGCACAACCACCAGGCTCCAGGAAAGGCCGTTGTAGCCGGAGAGCACCCAGGATACGTAACCGATAATCGCCGCGATGAGCACCAGCTCAAGAATAAAGATCGGCATGCTGGGAACTTTGAAGTTGTAGGAAAGCTTGGTCTTGCGGCCTTTGATGGCGCTCAGGATGAACAGGATGATTCCCAGCGCGCCAAGCAGCAAAGTTACCTTGTGGTTATTATCCAGAAAGCCAAAATCAGGGATATCCGGAATAAAACCGTTGCCAATTGCGTTGAAGACCTTATCTTTGATAATAATTGTGCCGGTTCCCATTGTTACCAGCAGCAGCGCGCCGCGGAAAATCAACCCGGCTGCCATGGTGGAGACGAAGGCAGGCACGCCCAGCTTGGCAATTGGCGTTGAGGTCAGCAAACCAGAGGCGATGCCGAGGATGAGCACCATAGGGATGACCGCGTAAACCGGCAGACCCCAGGCGGTCATCGCGATGGCAGCAAAAGCGCCGAGGAAGCCCGCCAGGTACCCGACCGAAAGGTCAATATGGCGGATGACAATGACCAGCGTCATACCCACGGCTAGCACGGCAATGTATCCCATCTGATTAATCAGGTTGCTGATGTTGCGGGAGGAGATGAATATACCGTCGGTTGTAATCGTAAAGAAGATCATGATTACGATCAAGGCGATGAACATGAAATATTGGCTGATGTTGGATTTCAACAGCCCAATCACTTCAGAAAGGAAAGAAGGTGCGCGTTCCTCTAGAATTTTGGGATTTTCTGACATCTTGTGTCTCCTCAATAATCAACTGCCATAGCCATAATTTTTTCCTGCGAGAATTCATCGGCACTAAGCTCGCCTTTGATTTTACCCGCGGACATCACATAAACCCGATCGCTCATCCCCAAAATTTCTGGAAGCTCGGATGAAATCATAATGATGCTCATCCCCTTCTCCACGAGCGAATTCATAATCGTGTAAATTTCGTACTTGGCACCCACATCAATGCCCCGGGTGGGTTCATCCAGGATCATCACGCCCGGCTTCACGAACAGCCACTTCCCCAGAGAGACTTTTTGCTGGTTGCCGCCGCTCAGGTTGCGCACTTTCTGTTCGATGGAAGGGGTCTTAATGTTGAGGCTTTGCTTGTAGTTCGAAGCAATTACAATCTCTTCATTTTCATTAATAATACCCCGGGTCGCAATTTCCTTGAGGTTAGCCAGCGTGATATTGTGACGCACGTCGTCAATGAGAATCAAGCCGTTGCCCTTGCGATCTTCGGTAACGTACGCCAGTTGCGAATGGATAGCATCTCCCGGGCTTCTGAACTTTTGTTCTTCGCCCTTAACCCACAGCGTGCCTGAAACCCGAAAACGATCCGGATTGCCGAAAATACTCTTGGCAAGTTCTGTGCGGCCGGAACCCATCAGACCGGCAATGCCGACAATTTCCCCGGCGCGCACGCTAATGTTGATATCTTTGAGGATATCCCGACCAAGCGCAGGGGAAAAGGCGCACCAGTTCTCCAGGCGCAGCACTTCCTCCCCGGGTTCAATTTTCTCTCGGCGGGGGAATACGTTATCAATTGACCGTCCGACCATATGCTTGATCAAAACGCTGTCGGTCACCAGATGTTCCCGGTTATCCAGCGTGCAGATTGTCTTGCCGTCGCGCAGGACGGTGATTGTGTCCGCAATTGAAAGCACTTCGCGCAGCTTATGGGAGATAAGAATGCTTGTGACACCATGCTGCTTAAGCCCCTTGATCAACTCCATCAGATTGTCGCTGTCGGTTTCATTCAGGGCGGCAGTCGGTTCATCCAGAATGAGGATTTTGACCTCTTTCTTGAGCGCTTTGGCAATTTCTATCAGCTGCTGCTTCCCGACCCCCAGCGTCTTCACCTTTACTTCAGGGGAGACGTCCAAACCGACTTTCTTGAGGATTTCAGCTGCCTCTTGGATGGTTTTATTGGTGTCAATAACGAGACCATTGTGGATCTCGTTGCCTAAAAAGATGTTTTCGTAAACAGATAATTCCGGAATCAGGGCAAGTTCCTGATAGATAATCGCGATACCAGCTTTCTCGCTGTCGCGAATGCCGTTGAATTGTTGCACCACACCATCAATGAATATATCACCTGAATAGGAGCCAAAGGGATGCACGCCGCTGAGAACTTTCATCAGGGTCGACTTTCCAGCTCCGTTTTCGCCAACCAGGCAGTGTATCTCGCCTCTGGCTACGCTGAAAGTTACTTCATCCAGCGCTTTAACCCCAGGAAACTCTTTGGTGATGGACTTCATTTCGAGGATCGAATCTTCCATGAGCTTCTCCTGCTGAGTACTAAATGTGAAATCCGGGATAGCGGCTTTTGGGGACCGCTATCCCGGCGTAAGCCTACCAGGTGTTACTCGAGGCCGGTGAACATATCAGCGGTGTAGTAACCGGAGTCAATGATGGCGGCCTTGACGTTGGTCTTGTCCACGGAGACAACCGCGGAGGGTTTGGCGGGGACATCAATCACTTTGTTGTTGTAGGTGGTGGTTTCTTCAGGTTTGCCGCCTTCGAGGAAAGCGACAGCAGCCTTGATGGCATCGGCGACGAGCGTGCGGACGTCCTTGAGGACGGTCATGGACTGCTTGCCATCGATGATGTACTGGACGGAGGCGACTTCAGCATCCTGGCCGGTGACGAAGTATTCGGTCACATCGGCGTCGGCGGCGAAGGCGTCAGCGATGGCGCGGGCGGTGCCGTCATTGGGGGCGAGGATGAAGACCTTGCCCTTGTCCGCGGCGGCAGCAGCGGTCAGGTTGGATTCGGCCAGGGTCTTGGCGACGTTGAAGTCCCAGTTGGTGGTAATCTGACCGATGATCTTGCCCATTTCATCGCGGGTGAGGGTGGCTTTGTCCTGCAGGGCGACAGCTTCGGGGGAGTTCTTGATAACGAAAGTGCCGTCAGCGATCTTGGGTTGGAGGACATTCCAGGCGCCTTCAAAGAAGAGGAAGGCATTGTTGTCGGAGGAAGCGCCGGCATACAAGAACAGGGGGTTGCCGGTGCCTTCAGCCTTGTCCACCAGGTACTGAGCCTGGGCTTCGCCAACGGAGACGGAGTCGAAGGTCACATAGTAGTCGACGGCTTCGGTGTCGGTGATCAGGCGGTCATAGGAGACAACCTTCACGCCGGCAGCGCGGGCGGCTTCTGCGGAGGCGGCGGCAGCGGTGCTGTCCTGCGGGCAGATGATCAGGACTTTGACGCCCTTGGAAATCAGGGTTTCAACGTTCTGCTTTTCTTTGGCGGAGTCGCCCTGGCTGAACAGGATTTCTACACTGTAGCCGGCCGCGGCAAGCGCGTCCTTGAAGCGGGTTTCATCCTGGATCCAGCGGGGTTCATCCTTGGTTGGCAGCACAATACCAACTGCCAGTTTTGCTTCCTCAACGGGAGCTTCAGCGCCTTCTTCGAGGCCGGTGAACATATCAGCGGTGTAGTAACCGGTGTCAATGATGGCGGCTTTGACGTTGGTCTTGTCCACGGAGACAACCGCGGAGGGCTTGGCGGGGACGTCGATGACGCCGTTGTTATAGGTGGTGGTTTCCTCAGGTTTGCCGCCTTCGAGGAAAGCGACAGCAGCCTTGATGGCATCGGCGACGAGCGTGCGGACGTCCTTGAGGACGGTCATGGACTGCTTGC
>DIXT01000024.1 GCA_002436085.1 Anaerolineaceae bacterium UBA6073 | reverse complement strand
GGGAGGGGAATCAAAGGGGAGGGGGTTTATGAACATATTGTGTTCTTCATGAATATAAAGTTGTTCATTTTTTATTGTTCTGGATATTTTCAACAACCTCGCTAATCTCTGTAATCAGGTTTTGAAGGTAAAATTCAGACAATCTACTTTAAAAGGATATCCGCATGAAATGTCGTCCCTTCGGAAAATTGGATTGGCAGGCTTCAGCGCTCGGCTTTGGCTGCATGCGCCTCCCTACCCTGGATGGAGAGAGCGGAGCCATCGATGAAGACCAGGCCGCGCCCATGCTCCGCCGCGCCATTGAGGACGGCGTGAACTATATCGACACTGCCTGGTCCTACCACCGCGAACAAAGCGAAGTTTTTGTCGGCAAGGTGCTGGCCCAGGGCTACCGCGAGAAGGTGCGCCTGGCCACCAAGATGCCTTCATGGCTGGTTAACACCCGGGACGACATGGACCGTTTTCTGGATACCCAGCTGGAACGACTGCAGACAGACCACATTGATTTTTACTTGCTGCACTCCCTGAACGCCCGTCATTGGGAAAATTACCTGAAGCTAAACATTTTCGAGTGGGCGGAGCGCAAGATGGCGCAAGGCAAGTTCCGCTACCTGGGCTTTTCGTTCCATGATTCCTATGAGGTGTTTGAATCTATCCTGAACGGCTACGACAACTGGACCTTCTGCCAGATTCAGTACAACTATATGGATATCAACTATCAAGCCGGACAAAGAGGTTTGCTTGCTGCCGCGGATAAAGGTCTGGCGGTGGTTGTGATGGAACCCCTGCGCGGCGGCCGGCTTGCCAAGAATCCCCCACCTCCCGCGGTCGCGGAAGTGTTCGCACGTTCCGGGCGAGACTGGACACCTGCGAACTGGGCGCTGCAGTGGGTCTGGAACCAACCCGAAGTCTCGCTGCTACTCTCCGGAATGAGCACGATGGAACAGGTCGAGCAAAACCTGGTCAGCGCGGGCCAATCCAGCCCGAACAGCCTGACCCCTGAAGACCTGGCAGTAATCGAGCAGGCGCGCCTTGCCAGGGAAGCCCTCGCGCCCATCCCGTGCACGCACTGCGAGTACTGCCTGCCCTGCCCCAGCGGCGTAGCCATCCCGTCCGTCTTTGAAATTTACAACGAAGCGCTGATGTACGACGAGCTCCGCCGCGGACAAAACGCTTACAAGTTTGACATCAAGGACGAAAACAAGGCGGATTGCTGCGTGGAATGCGGAACCTGCGAAACGCTTTGTCCGCAGCAGATTGAAATCATCACATGGCTGAAGAAAGCCCACGCCTACCTGACCCCGACCGGGAGCTGATTCCGGCCGCAGCCGCCCAGACAGCCGCGCCTGAAGGCAAGCCTGCCCGCTCGCCGCGAAAAGAGCGCGTCTGGTTTGCGATCCTGGTCCTCACCGCCTTAATGCTAGGCGCAGCTTTGTTTTTCCTCGCGCCGCAAGGCTTCTGGTCCAAGCTCAGCGCGATTGGCTATTCGGTCTGCCACCAGATTCCGGAACGCTCTTTCTTCGCGCACACGCATCAGTTCCCCTTATGCGCGCGCTGCACGGGCATGTACCTGGGCGCGCTGCTCAGCCTTTTGTTTCACTTTTTCCGCGGCAGGCAATCCGAGTTTCCCCCGCCCGCGCTGCTGGCTGTGTTGGGCTTACTCTTCCTGGCCTTCGCGTTCGACGGGTTGAACTCGTTCGCGCAGGCTTTTATCCCCCTGACAGCCCCGTACCAGACCACCAACCTCATCCGACTTATCACTGGTTTCGGAACCGGCATCTGCATCGGGGCAGTGCTCGGTCCGGTCTTTAACCAGTCCGTCTGGTCAGACGCTCAGCCCGGCGCCGCCCTGGACAGCTTCCCGCGCCTGCTGGGGCTTGTTGGCACGGCCGCGCTGCTCGGATGGGCGGTCTATGCGGGCCCGGACTGGCTGAAAGCACCGCTGGCGGTGCTTTCAGCCCTGGCAGTGGTCTTTGTGCTCACGCTGGCATACACGGTGCTCGCCGTGATGCTGCTCGGGCGCGCGAACCAGCACAAAAGCTGGTGGGAACTGCGCGTCCCGCTTATGCTGGGGTTATGCACCGCGCTCGCGCAAATCCTGCTGTTGGACGTGCTGCGGCTCTTGCTCACTGGAACCTGGGCGCCTCTAAACCTCTGATTATCTACTTCCCAATATCCATTACTGGCTATAATAAGATTGTATGTTAAGCTTATTTCAATAGCGAGGGAAAAAATGGGAAACGTAATATCTGGTATTTTAGGAGCTTTCGGGCTCTCCGCGTCGGCGGGTCTGAACGCGTATATTCCGCTGCTGGTAGTCTCTCTGCTGGCGAAATTCACGGACCTGATCGCGCTCTCCAAACCGTGGGATGCGCTCACCAGCTGGTGGACGATCGGCGTTCTGGCGGTGCTGGTGTTGGTCGAGGCGGTCGCCGACAAGGTGCCAGCTGTTGACCACGTCAACGATACGATCCAGACTTTTATCCGCCCGACTGCCGGAGCGATTGTGTTTGCTGCCAGCGCGGGGTCGGTGACGGAAGTCAGCCCGGTGCTCTCGCTCATTTGCGGGCTTCTGGTGGCTGGCACGGTGCACACGGTCAAGTCCGTGGCAGTGCGTCCGCTCATCACCGCCTCCACTGCCGGCATGGGCGACCCGATTGTCAGCACCGCTGAGGATGTGGTCGCGACGCTGATATCCGTGCTTTCAGTTGTCCTGCCCGTTCTGATGCTGATCGTGCTTGTGCTGCTCATCTGGGCATTTATTTCGCTTATCCGCAGGCTGCGAAAGCCCGCGCAGGAATATAATCAGGAGTAAGTTACTCGAAAGGAACTATTATCATGACAACGAACAATCAACTTCCGCAACCCATCACCACGTCCCCCTGGTCCATCGTCAGTTTGATCAGCGGAATTTCAAGCTATCTTTTGCTGCCCTTCCTGGGCGGCATCATCGCCCTCATCACAGGTTACGTCGCCAAACGGGAAATCAAGAGCAGCAACGGCGCGCTCAGCGGCAGCGGCATGGCTACCGCGGGCTTGTGGCTCGGATGGATTAACATCATCCTGTGCGTGCTGGCGGTGATTTTCATCATCCTGTTGGTCGTCGGGATCATCGGCGGTTTCGCCGGCTTTGGCCCAATTTCAGATTGGATTAACAACTTCGGGTACTAAACCCCAACGCAAACGCAAACCTAATGCTTGTTCAGCCTTCCTGAAAAGGAAGGCTGTTCTCTTTAAACAATCGGATAACTTCCTTCAATGCCCGCCAGCACTCTGTCCGCGTCTGCCAGTCCAATTCCAACTCCGCGAACTCATCCTGGTCCAGAAGCTCCATGCTTCCGTCGGGATACACCAGCAAATCCAATGCCAGGTCGCGCCAGCGGATATCGCTGCGGGAGAAAATGGCAGGCAGGCTGATATTGCAATACCAGGCTTTTACCTGCCCGCTGTCCTGCTCGTACACCTGCAGCAGGTTGTACCAGTGCCGCTCCGAGTACCATTCCAGGGCATGATCACCGCGCCGGAAATGCAGCTTTCCAACCGCCACACTTTCAATGTTGAAGATCCCCTCCACCAGGCGTGCGCCGTCCTGCTCTCGGACAAGGCGCGCGGGATAAGTAAACACCAACTTCCCTTGCGCGTTTAGCTTATTAACTTGAACCATACGCGCCCCGGCTTTCATTTTGCATCCAGGCAGCTTAGTTTATCCTGTGGGAACGCCACTGTCACATCTGTGCCTACAGGAATAGGAGTGTCGGTATAGATATTTAGAGTGTATTCACCTACGCGAAGCTCGGATTGGTAAGTCTCCCCCATAAACAGGCAGTCCAGCACCTGCGCCATGAATTGGTTCTCGCCCTCCAGCGGCTTATGGAGCACCTGTGCGTCTTGCGGGCGCAGCAAAAGCTGAACTTCCTGGCCGGGCTGCCATTCCCGCGCGCAGGCAGAGACTATGAAATTCCCCAGCGCGGTACCTACACGCAAGGGCGCCGCGTCAAGCACCACCCCGGATATCAGGCTGCCCAGCCCTAAAAAGCCCGCCGCCCAGGCATTCACGGGCTGCCCAAAAAGCTCGGCGGTGCTGCCCGCTTGCACAATCCGGCCCCCGTGTAAGAGCATTAAGGTATCTGCCAACCCGAAAGCCTCTTCGCGATCGTGCGTCACGTAAATCGCGGGTTTGCGGCTTTCGTGCAAAATCCGGCGCAGCTCGCCAATCAACTGTTTGCGCAGGGCGTGGTCCAGAGCACCCAATGGTTCATCCAACATCAGCAGGCGCGGGTCCGGCGCCAGCGCCCGCGCGAGCGCCACCCGCTGCTGCTCCCCGCCCGAAAGCTCGGTGACCGCTCTGCTCTCAAAACCCACCATGCGCACCATCTCCAGCGCGGAGCGTGTGCGCGCCTGCACCTCCGCCACAGGTAAGCCCTGCATGCGCAGCCCGAAAGCCACGTTTCCTTGCACGGAGCGGTGCGGAAAGAGCGCGTAATCCTGGAACATCAATCCAAAGCCGCGTTTGTGCGTCGGTACCGAGCTAATTTCCTCGCCGTCCCACCACAGCGAACCGCCCTCAGCCTCTTCTAATCCGGCGATAATGCGCAGGAGCGTACTCTTGCCGCTGCCCGACTCCCCCAGCAGGCAAACGGTCTCTCCTTCGCGGACTGTAAAAGAAATGCCTTCCAGAAGGAGTTTCCCCTCGTAGCTTTTGGTGATATCCCTGATTTCAAGCATCAGAACAGCTCCTCCCCGGGCAGGCGCGCCTTTTCGATAATCAGGCTGCCAGCAGCACACACCAGCAGCAGAATGGTGGACATGGCCAGCGCCTGGCCGTAATTTAAGGCGCCCGGCTGGGAAATATAGCGGTAAATTGCCACAGGAATGGTTGGGTTTTGGCCGGTGCTTAAAAAACTTGACGCGCCAAACTCCCCGAGTGAGACCGTGAAAGCGAACACCATGCTCACCAGCAGCGAGCGCAGCATTACCGGCAAGTCCACCTCGCGAAAGACGCGCGCCCAACCCGCCCCCAGCGTGCCCGCTGCCTGGCGCAGGCTGTCAGGAATCCCGCGCAAGGTGGGCAGCAGCGTGCGCACCACCAGCGGGAGCGCCACCAGCGCGTGCGCGAAAGGAATCAGCATCGGGAAGCTGAGCGCGTTCCAGGGCTCCCGGCGGAATACAATCACAAAGCCCAGTCCAAGCGTCACCGCGCTGGCTCCCAAGGGCAGGATAAAGAGCGGCTCCAGCCAGCGCCTGAGTCGCCCGGAATAGTGCAGCGCGTACGCTGCCAGCAAGCCCAAGAGATTGGCAATCAGCATGGCCGCGCCAGCATACATGAGTGAGTTGCGAACCGCGGCAGCCGGCGGAACGTAAAAAATCGAACCGCTGGTGTTGCGGAACAATTCACGGTAATAGCGTAGAGTAAACCCGGTCTGTACTTCCCCACGCGCGCCGCGGTCTGCTTCCAGGCTCACAACGCTGCGGGAAACCAAACTGAGCAGCGGCAGCAGCACCAATGTGACTAACACAAGCACAACCGTCAGCGTGAAAGCCTTTTCAGCGCGGGTTTTTGGTCGGCGCAGGTTGGCGCGCTCGGCACTCAGGGCTGCTTTGCCGTAACGCGGCAGACTGATGCGGTTGTACAGCCAGGCGACCAGCAGCGTGAACGCGAGCTGTATGACCGAGAGCAAGCCTGCCAAAGGCAGGTTGAACAAGTACAGCGCCTGGGTATAGATTTCCACTTCCAGTGTGGCAAAGCGCGGACCCCCAAGCATAAGCACCACCCCAAAGCTGGTGAAGTCAAACAGGAACACCAGCAGACTGGCCCCGCCGATAGCCGGCAGAAGCAGAGGCAAGGTCACCTCCCAAAAGACGCGCCAGCCGTTGGCGCCCAGCATTTGTGCCGCCTGCGTCAGTTTGCGGTCCAACCGGCTCCAGGCGCCGCCCACAATGCGGATGATTACGGAGCTGTTGTAAAACACATGCGCCAGCAGGATGGCCGGCAGGCTGTCCAGCATGCGCACAGGCGGCTCGGATAGATTAAACAACGCCATCAGCCCCAGGTTCAGCCAACCGCGCGGACCCAGCAGACTGTTAAAGCACACCGCTGTTACAACAGTTGGGAGGATAAAGGGCAGCAGCGCGACAAGCCGCAGGAATTTGCGCCCGGCAAACTCAAAATGGGAAAACAGGTATGCCGCCGGCAGCCCCACAACCAGCGTGAGCAGAGTGGAGAGTGCAGCTTGCCAGAGCGTGAAGCCAAAAGTGTTTGCGACCAGACTGAGCTGAAAACCCTGCTCAGCTCCAGTCCCTGTGGGAAGCATGGAAAAAGCCAAACGCAGGATAGCCGTCAGCGGCTGGTAGAAAAACACCAATAAAAACGCTGCCGGCAGCAGCCAGAGCAGGGCTTTCCACAGGTTTGTGCCGCGATTAGTCTTCATTCAGCTCATTTCAGCATCAGGTCGGTCCAGGCGCGCACCCAGCCGTCGCGCTGCGCCGCAATGACCAGAGGGTCCAGAACGGCAGGCTTGGCGGGTATCGCGCTCGCGCGCATGAATGCTTCCGGCAGGGCCGCGCCAGGGAGCACCGGGAAAACGAACATCTGCAAAGGCATATCCTCTTGAAAGGGTTTGCTCAACATGAAATCAATGAATTTTTCTGCCAGCGCGCGTTTAGGGGTGCCCTTGAGAATGCCGGCAAACTCAATCTGGCGCCAACAGGTGCCGTCCGCCACAATCGAGCCGGTCGGAGATTCTTCCATTGGCGTTTCGGCGTAAATGAGTTCCGCCGCCGGGCTGGAGGCGTACGAGACAACCATCGGTTGGCTGCCCCGCCCGGACGAGCCCGAAAAGTTCGTGTAATAGGCGGTTTCCCAATCCGAAACGACCACCACGCCGTTATCTTTCAGCGCCTGCCACCAGCTTTGCCAGCCGCTCTCGCCAAATTCCGCCACGCTTGCCAGGAAAAAGGACAGCCCGGGCGAGGAGGTAGCCGGGTTTTCCACCACCAGCAGCCCCTGGTAGATGGGCTTGGTCAGGTCCACCAAAGACTGCGGCAGCGGAAGAGATTTGCTTTCAAACCAGGCTTTGTCGTAGTTGATGCACACGTCGCCGTAATCAATCGGCAGGGCGCGATTTTGCGGGTCGAGCTTGAAGCTTGCCGGGATTTCCGTCAGCGCGGGGGCAGCGTACGGCTCAAACAGGTCGTTATCCAGCGCGCGGGAGAGGAAGGTGTTATCCAGCCCAAAAAATACATCCGCTTCCGGCGTGCCGGACATGCTGGTGAGGAGCAGTCGATTCAGGGCCGCGCCGGCATCTCCGCCTTTGACAAAGTTTACCTTCACGTTGTTTTCAGCCTCAAACTGCGCAATCACTTCGGCGCTGACCGCAAACGAATCGTGCGTCATCACGGTAAGCTGTCCGGCTTCGACGCCTGGGGTCTGCGTGGTAGGTTTCGGCGCCGTACAGGCAGCCAGTACCATAAGCAGAAAAACACCCACAAGTACAGGTTTCATCTTCATGTTTTATTCTCCTGAATTACATCTTCCTGACGCTGATGGATAACCAGCAGCCCGCCCTGGCCGTGGGATACGCTGAATTCCTCCCCCGTGCACAGGTTGCTGACCCCGCGGGTTTGCCAGGGCAGCAGGGTCTCTCCCTTCAACGGATATTCCAGCCCTGTGGTAGTGATGTCGCGCGCCGCGCCGTTCCACGGCAGCAGCGAGACAATATCTCCCGGCTGGCAGGCTGCCCTGAAGGAAGCTCCTGCCAGGAAAACTTCCGTCTCCCCGTCGTCAAAACGCAGCGAGACTTCTTTCAGGTCAGGCCGGGAGAGCAGCGCCAGGTTGCCCAAGCTGTGGTCCAGCCTGCCGCCCAACCCGAAAGCAATCACAATTTCCCGGTAACCGCGCGTAAGCGCCGCGTCCAGCGCCAGTTCCAGGTCGGTCTGGTCTTTTTGGCTGGGGTAGCGCAGGACTTCCGCCCCCTCTTGACGGCAGCTTTCCAGTTCCGCCGCGCTGACCGAGTCGAAATCCCCCACCAGCAAGTGCGGCTGCAATCCCAGCCCGCGCAGATGGCGCAGGCCGCCGTCCACCGCGATGCGATAATCATCCGGCAGCAACCTTAGCCTGTACGGGCTGCGGGCTTCCCCGTTTGCAAAGAGCAGCGCTCTTTTTTTCGTGGCCATCAAAAAACACCCTTCCGCCTTGGGAGGGTGTCTGAAGCGCGTTCATTCCCTCCGCCGGCATTATCCGGATCAGGTTTTGCGGGTCAGAAGCTAACTGCTTCTCTCTCAGCCTGAAATACAGGCTCCCCGTGTGCTTACGTTAAAATGATACCATCAAAATCCGCTTATGCGTGCGGTGTAGCACCCGTACACGCACGGCTTGGAGGGTGAACGCAGTGGAGGGTGAACTCAAAGAAAACCAGCGGGTTTCTTGATATAATCTCCCTGCAGGCTTGCAGGATAAGCCTGGATAATCTCCGCTGTGGAAATGATCGAGTAATGGATGTAAACGCCGCCAGCACACGCAAAAGCCCCCGAATTTTCGCCCTCGCGCGCAAGCTCTGGTTCCCGTTTTTCCTGCTGCTGCTCACCATCCTCACGTACGGGCTGCTCACCTACCGCCAGGGCTTTTACCTGGACGACTGGTACATCATCCTCTTCAAGGAAAAACTGGGCAACGAGGGCTTTCTGCTCTATTTCAGCAAAGACCGGCCCTTTCTCTCGTACCCCTACGTGGCTTTGATGGCCATCTTTGGCGAATCGGCGGTCAGCTGGGCGATATTCGCGCTGGTGATGCGCTGGGTGACTACCTGCACCTTCTGGCACCTGTTGAATCAGCTCTTCCCGGAGAAAAAGAAGCTCTGGATCTGGGCGGCGGTGCTCTTCGCGGTCTACCCGGGCTTCCGCTTTCATTGGTTCGCTATTATGTACGCCTTCGCGTACATCTTCCTGACCGCTTACTTCCTGTCGTTCTTAAGCATGGGCAAAGCGTTGGAAAACACCGACAGACCAGCGCGCTACGGCTTGTGGACGCTGCTTGGGCTGCTTTTCCTTTTAATTGGGATAGTGCCGCAGGAGTACTTTTTCGGGATGGAGCTTTTCCGTCCGATCCTGCTGTGGATTTTGATTAAGCGCGAATACCCTAACAACCGGAAAATCGTCGCGCGCAAAACCTTCCTGCATTGGCTGCCCTACCTGGCGGTTTTCGTGGGCTTCACCGCCTACCGCATCCTGCACAGCAGCACCTATGCCTACCAGGTCGGGGTTCTGGATCAACTTTCTACCGCCCCGCTGCCTACCCTGCTCGGATTGGCCAGGCAGGCTGTCATCTCGGTCGCCGACGCGCTCGCGCTCTCCTGGTGGAAAGCCTTCAAGCTGGTGGCGCAAAACCGCTTCTTTCCAGGGGGGGCGCGCCTGCTGGCTGTGACCGTATCCGGGCTGGCGCTGCTCTTGGTGGGGCTCTTCCCCCGCAAACAAGGCGATATGCTGCCCTTCCGAAAGCGGCAGGGCTGGCACCTGATGCTAGCCGGGTTGTTCCTGTGCTTTGTTGCCCTCATCCCCTTCTCCGCCGGCGGTTTTGAGGTCTCTTCCAGCTTCCCCTGGAACCGCTTCCTGCTCGCGCTCACTCCTGGCGTAGCAATCTTCCTGACCGGCGCGCTGGAACAGGCTTTTCGCTCCGACCGCCTGAAGGTGGTGCTGCTGGCGCTGGTGTGCTCCGTGGCCGTCGGCTCGCAATACCTCACCTCGCTCGACTTCGTGAAAAATTGGGAGCGCCAGAAGGATTTCTTCTGGCAGCTTAGCTGGCGCGCGCCCGGGCTCGAACCCGGCACAGCGCTGGTCACCTCTGAAATATCATTCGGTAAGTATTTCAGCGGTACGGCCCTGAACGGACCGCTCAACCTGATTTATTCTCCCACGGACACCAGCCAGAACATCAACAACATCATCCTGCTTCTGGACGGACCCCACAAGAAATACGTGCCCGAATACGTCTCCGGGCTGCCAATTGACTACAACCTGCGCGGCTTGCAATTCAGCGGAAATACGGATAAGCTGCTGGTTTTCTCCATGCCCGATGACAACTGCCTGCGCGTGCTCTCCCCCGGCGAAATCCCCGACGAGGACGTCTCCGCCAGGAAGCCGAGCTTGTGGCAGGGGCTGACGGCGCTTTCCAGGCTTGAAACCATTATCACCGACCCCGCGCAAGCAGCGCTGCCGCCGGAACGTTTTTTGGGCCCGGAAAACCGCAATCAATGGTGTTATTATTTTGAGAAAGCGGACCTGGCGCGCCAGAAGCAGGATTGGGCGGCTGTTATTCAGCTGTACGACGACGCCCTCAAGCTGGATTTTGGACCCAACGGGACCTCTGAATATGTGCCGCTCCTGGAAGCTTACTTGCGCTCTGACCAGGTGGAAAAAGCCTACCAGCTTCACGACCAACTCTTTGACTGGTTCCCAGGCGACCGTGCGCAATGGTGCACGTTGTTTTGGAATGTGCTGGCTGACCAGAACCTGAGCGCGGCGGACCAGGCGCATGTGATGGAGATGCTCACGCGTGAAGGCTGCCGCTGAGAAAAACAGAAATAGAATCAGGCTGCAATGGAAACTGACGAAACAAAACCGACTTGCTCCGTGGTAATCCCGGTCTACAACAGTGAGCGCAGTTTGCCGCTGCTGGTGGAAAGGCTGCATGCCGTCCTACCCGCCCTCTGCTCGCAATACGAAATCATCCTGGTGAACGACGACAGCCGCGACGGAAGTTGGAGCGCCATTCAGGCGCTGTGCGCAGGCGACCCGCGCGTGCTTGGGATTGACCTGATGCGCAACTTCGGTCAGCACAACGCCCTGCTGTGCGGCATCCGCCAGGCGCGTTACGAACTCATTCTGACCATGGATGACGACCTGCAGAATCCCCCCGAAGAGGCGCACAAGCTTTTCGCGCGCCTGGCAGAAGGCGCTGATGTCGTTTACGGCGCGCCGGCAGCCGAAAAACACGGTTTCTGGCGGGATATCTCCTCCCGGTTGATAAAAAAGGTTCTGAACAAACTGATGAATATAAAAAGCGCCGCGACTGTCTCCGCTTTCCGCCTCTTCCGTGCCGAGATATCCCAGGCTTTTACCGATTATCAGGGCGCATTTGTTTCCATAGATGTGCTGCTCAGTTGGGGCACCACACGCTTCGCCTCAGTGATTGTGAATCACCAGCCGCGCGAACACGGGAAGTCAAATTACAGCTTCAGAAAGTTGATGAACCACGCGCTCACGCTGATCACAGGCTTCAGCAACGCGCCTCTGCGCTTTGCCAGTTTGACCGGTTTTGTGTTTACGGCATTCGGCTTCATCGTCCTGCTGTATGTGCTCATCAGCTACATTGTGCGCGGAGGGAGCCTGCCCGGTTTTCCGTTTTTGGCCTCCATTATTTCCATCTTCTCCGGAGTGCAGCTCTTCGCGCTGGGGATTTTTGGGGAATATCTGGGCAGAATGTTCAGCCGCACGCTGAATAAACCTGTGTATGTTGTGCGCCAGTCGCTGAACGATTCACGGCACCCCGCTGAGACTGAGGAGCAGGCATGAGCGCTGAACCGGCTGCCGGCGCCCCGGCGGAACTTTCACCGCTGGACGAAGCCCGTTTTGGCGTGAAGTCCGCGCGCGCCCGCGAGGTGAACACGCAAAACCTGCCCGCCGTGCTGGATTTCTGCGCCGTCAACCAGGTGGAATTCCTGGTTGCCCGCTGCTCCACCGCGGACATCAGCGCCGTCCACGCGCTGGAATCGGCTGGCTTCCACCTGATGGATACCCTGCTCTACCTGCGCTTCGACTTGAAAAAGACTCCCATCCCGCCCAACGATAGCAGCGTCCTCATCCGCCCGGTTCGCCCGGACGAAGTCGACCAGGTCGGCACGCTGGCATTTACCGCGTTTGAAAACTTTTACGGGCATTACCACGCCGACCCGCGCCTGGACCCCCGCAAAAGCACGGAGGTGTACGTTTCCTGGGCGCAGCGCTGCTGCACCGAGCCAAGCGCGGCCAGCCTGGTCCTGGCTGCCGAAACAGAGGGCAAGCTGGTGGGTTTCCGCGCCCTGCGGGTCAACTCCCCCACGCAGGGGGAATTCATCCTGGCGGGCGTGAGCCCGGAGTATCAGCGCCGCGGCATCTACCGCGCCTTCATTGTGGAAGGTTTGCAATGGTGCCGCGAGCGCGGGCTTGAAGAAGTGCTGAACTCCACGCATGTGGCAAACGTGGCGGTGCAGCGCGCTTGTGCGCGGGTTGGCTTCGAGCCGGCTTATTCCTGGTACACTTTCCATAAGTGGTTCCAGTAAGCGCCGTAAGGTGAAAATTTAGGCGCGGGTTTTAGCTTCGCGCAGGCATACTAAACAGCAGCAGTTTTCAGAACAGAGCAAACTATGAGCAAAATCCCCTTCAACAAACCCCCTTTCCTTGGCAATGAGTTCGAGTATATGCGCACGGCTATCAACAGCGGCCACATCTCCGGCGACGGCGACTTTACCCGGCGCTGCAGTACCGCGCTTGAAGAGCTCATTGGGGCACAAAAAGTCCTGCTGACTACCTCCTGCACGCATGCGCTGGAAATGGCGGCGCTCCTGCTGGATATACAACCCGGCGACGAGGTCATCTTTCCCTCTTTCACCTTCGTCTCTACCGTGAACGCATTCGTGCTGCGCGGCGCCAGGCCGGTTTTCGCGGATATCCACGCGGACACGCTGAACCTGGATGAAAGCCAACTGGAACGGCTGCTCAGCCCCAGAACCCGCGCGGTGGTGCCGGTGCACTACGCTGGCGTCGGCTGCGAGATAGACCCCATCCTCAGCTTTGCCCGCCAACATGGGCTAGAGGTCGTGGAAGATAACGCCCACGGCCTGACTGGCACCTACAAGGGCAAAGCCCTGGGCAGCTTTGGCTGCATGGCAACCCAAAGCTTCCACGAGACCAAGAATTTTTCCTGCGGGGAAGGCGGCGCGCTGGTCATCAATGACCCAAGCTACATTGAACGCGCGGAAATCATCCGCGAAAAAGGCACCAACCGCAGCCGCTTCTTCCGCGGCATGGTCGACAAATACACCTGGGTGGATATCGGTTCCAGCTACCTGCCCTCGGACATGCTGGCGGCTTACCTGTGGGCGCAGCTGGAGCAGAGGCAAGCCATACAAGCCCGCCGCAAACAGATCTGGGAAAAATACGACGACGCCCTGCGGGATTGGGTCGCGCGCAATGGCGTCCGCCAGCCGTTCATCCCCCCGGACCGCGGACAAGCCTACCACATGTACTACCTGCTATTTCCTTCGCTCGCCCAACGGCAGGCTTTCATTGCCAGGCTGAAAGAGCAGGAAATCCTGTCCGTGTTCCATTACTTGCCGCTGCACCTGTCGGACATGGGTTTGCGCTACGGCGGCAAAGCCGGGGACTGTCCGGTCACCGAGCGTGTCAGCGACCAGCTCGTGCGCCTGCCCTTCTTCTACAACCTGACGGACGCGGAGCAGGACCGGGTGATCGAGGCAGTGCTCAGTCAGTCGATTTGAACGCGGACGCGGGTAATGCGCTCCAGTCGGGAATCATAGCGGAAGCCTTTTGGATGCATTTGTCATTCTGATGCCCTGACGGGCATAGGCCAAAGCGAAGAATCTTCTCACTCTTCGAACAAGACCCTTCGCTGGCGCTCAGGGTGACACTGTTCTGTCATGCTGATGCCCTGAAGCGCACAGGGCGCAGCGAGACATGTTCCCACTCTTCGAACAAGACCCTTCGCTTGCGCTCAGGGTGACACTGTTTTGTCATGCTGATGCCCTGACAGGCACAGGTCGAAACGAAACATGTTCCCACTCTTCGAACAAGACCCTTCGCTTGCGCTCAGGGTGACATACTGTTCTGTCATTCTGATGCCCTGAAGGGCACAGGGCGCAGCGAAGAATCTGATGGCATGACAAGCATCCCCATTTGGCGATGCGCTCACAATCATAAGAGAACGGAATCAAAAAGCAGCCTTGATGAGGCTGCTTTTTCATCCATGATAAACCCGCTTAAGGCGCAATCCCCCGCACATACAGCAGGGCCAGTCCTCCAAAATACGCCAGGATCAGGATAACCGAATCCACTTCCAGGAAGAGTATCCGCCGCTCCAGGCGCGCAAGCGTGGCGATCAGCGCGAAAACGGTCATCAACAAGCCAATCACGCCAATCAGCAGGAATGAAGGGTCAATCACGGCAAAGAAACGCCCGCCAAAGAAGAAGAAGTCCGCGATTCCAAGCCCAAACATATTGAACATATTGCTTCCAAACAGGTTGCCAATCGCCAAATCATCCGCGCCAATCCTGGCAGCAGATATGGTCGTGACCATTTCCGGCAGGGATGTGACCACAGCCACCAGCGTCGAGCCAATGAAGGTTGTCCCCAGCCCGGTAATTTCCGCAATCCTTCCGCTGGCATCCACCATCCAGGGTGTAACGAACACCAGTACGGCAATCGCACCTAGGAACCACAAGACCGCGGTCCTGAGCGTCGGAACATCCTCGGGGATATCCTCAGGCATGATCGGAATAGTAGAGATGCGGCTCTGTTTGCGCAGCAAAGACATCGCCAGGAGGTATGCCGCAATCATCACCATTGCGTCCGCCCCGACCACAAAATTGCCAATCTTTATCTGGTAAGGGATCTGGGCAATAATAAAGAAAAGCGCAAGAACAATCATCAGGACTGTCAGACTGCCGGATAGCGCGTGCTTTTCAGCATTCTTGCGGCTGATGCGCTTACGGTAGTGGGCAAGGTCCAGAACAGCCAGCAGCAGGATGTTGAACATATTGCTGCCGAAGAGGTTGCCGGCTGCCAACTGGGGAATGCCAGTACGCACAGCCGAAATTGTGGTAATAATCTCCGGAAGCGTCGTGGCTATTCCCATGAGCAGCGCGCCCGCAAACGCTCCGCCTAATTTTGTGCGCAATCCAATCACATCACCATACCTGGTGAGCTGAAACGCTGCAAACGTTATAATCGCGGCGCTGATTAAAAACTCTATCCAGACCATATCAGGGTCTTGCTCCCTTCTTAGGGATGCCCCTTACGACTGCCAGCGGCCAGGCGGCAAAAATCCCTGTGTTAGGCTCTTCCAGATTGCCGATTACCGCTTCAGTAGCCTGCAGGCAGGCTTGGATTAACTGCTCATCGTCAACGATTGCCATCAGGGTCAGGTGACTCTCTTCCTGCTCGTAGACAACCGGCAGGTAGCGCATCGGGAAGAAGCGGCGCTGGACGCGGTGCATGCCGGTGCTCTCCAGAATGGTCACGCCGCCGATGCCTGCCTTTTCCCAGGCTTCCAGGATTTCCGGCAGCTTTTCGGGGTCATCCAGCACAAATAAGATGTTGAACATAGGCGCTCCTCAAGTTTAAAGCGGCGGTTTTGCTTCAGGATGGTGATGGTGAAGAAAATCAAGATGTTGCCGGCAGTATTGCCGTAATACTATGAACCGTCGCCAAACATATTTTACCCCACGCTGCCGGACCGGACAATTGCTGTGTAGAAATAGCGGGTTTATGGATGGGTGCTGACGCGGCCACGAAAGATCACTTCCAGGTTATTCTCATAGCCCGAAGGATACAGCTCGAAGTGATAAGCCTTATTGCCAATAGCAAAGCCGGGAGCATTCCACTTTGCTCAGGGTGGCGAGCGACTAATAGCACAGGTTTGTCTTTGGCACCCCTCCTGATCCACGCCAAATTGTCTGATATTCTGTTTACGTATCCACTATAATTATCATTATTCACCATTAACTCAAGAAAGGGAAACATGAAAACGATTCGTTTAGCGCTTGCTATATCTCTGGCACTTGCACTTCTACTCACCCCGGCAGCCTCGCTGGCTCAGAACATCTCGCCTTCAACGCTAAGCTCACCACCCATAGCCGCCACCCTGGCGGAGACTAGTTGGTGCCTCGCGGGGGCTATGAATGGCTGGAACAATGCCTCCGACCCGATGTACGATAACGGCACCCACGGCGACCAGCTTGCCGGGGACGGCGTCTACTCACTCGCGCTCACAATTGCCTCTCCTGCCACCTACGAATGGAAGGCGGTGGAATGCGGCAATTGGGGCAATGTGCATCCAGCCGCCAATTCCTGGTTTATTACCAGCGCCGCCAACCAGTTGGTGATATTCACGCTCGACACCAACGATTACAGCGCAAATGCGGGTAAGCCCCTGCTGCCCACGGTCAACATCGTCAACACCTCTGGCGATACCCTCCCGACCAGTTTCACGGCGGTCGGTGACTTCCAGGGCTGGAATAACGCCGACCCCACCACGCTCATGACGGATATGGGTAAGGGCTATTACCGCCTGGTTTACACCGTCCCGAGCGCAGGCAGTTACATCGGCAAAGTGGTCGCAACCGGCTCCTGGAACGCTTTTGGCGCGGACGGACGCTCTGTCGACGCGGCCATTATTGGCTTCACCACCACGACAGCCGACGAACAGGTGGTCTTCCTGCTCGATAGCTACACCGGCCGGATGCTCATCGAACCTGCTGCCAGCGGCGCCGGCACCTGGTGCGCGGCTGGCGATTTTAATGGCTGGAGCGCAAACAGTAACCCCTTGTATGATGACGGTACAAATGGTGACCTGCTGGGCGGCGACGGCGTCTTCACGGCGGATATCACCATTCCTGATGCCGGCCGCTCTGAATGGAAAGTGACCAACTGTACCTGGGACGTCACGTATCCTTCCTCCAATTCCTGGCTCAATACCACGGCAGCAGACCAGGTGGTCAAGCTGAGCTTTGACACCAACGACCACAGCGCGGATGCCGGCTTGGACATGCTGCCGGTGGTTAACATCCTGCATGCCTGGGATTCCAGCAGCAGCTTCACCGCCGTTGGCAGCTTCCAGGGTTGGGACAATGCCAATCCGGAAACAGCCATGATAGCCTTGGGGCATGACCTGTACCGCCTGGACGCGCCCATCGCCGCTGCCGGCAACTATGAGTACAAAGTTGTCACCACCGGCTCGTGGGACGCAATCGGCCTGGACAACCGCTCGGTAAACGCGGACAGCATTCCCTTCACGACGCTTACGGATGGGGATGTCGTACCCTTCCTGCTGGATTACCGCAGCGGTCGGGTTGGCGCCTTCCCGCCCCCAGCCAGCGAACCCCCTCTGCCCGGGCATGACAACGAAGTCTGGTGGGAGTATTTAGGACATAACAGCCGCGACACATTCTACCGCACTCCTGGCGGACCGGTGCCCACCGGAACCGACGTGACTTTGCGCTTGCGCGCCGCTCAGGGCGACCTGACCGCCGCCAAGCTGCGCCTCTACAACGACCGCACCAACGTACAGTCCATCCTGCCAATGACCGTCGCCTACAGCGATGGGACCTACGACTGGTGGGAATACACCATCCCAGCCAGCGTCGACCCGACCGTCTACTGGTACCGCTTTATCGCCATCGACGGCACGGACACCGACTATTACGAAGACGATGCCGCCCGCACCTTGGGTTGGGGGCAGCCATTCGACGAAAGTCAGGATTATTCTTATCAGCTGACTGTCTACGCCGCGGACTTCCAGACCCCCGACTGGATTAAGGACGCCATCGTCTACCAGGTCTTCCCCGACCGCTTCCGCGACGGCGACCCGGACAACAATAAACCAGCCGGCACCTTCTTCTACGACGAACCGGGCGGGACGGTATACCGCTCGCTGACAACGGATTGGAACACCCCCATCTGCGACCCCAGAGAAACGGGCGACTGCGCCGGCACCTACAGCAAGAACTTTTACGGCGGCGACCTGTCCGGTTTGATTTCCAAGCTGGATTATCTGCAGGAACTGGGCGTCAATACCATTTATCTCAACCCGATCTTCGAATCGCCTTCCAACCACGGCTACGACACCAGCGATTACATGGCAATCAACCCCATGTTCGGTGAACCGGCGGAGTTCTTCGCCCTGGTCACCGCGTTGGACAGCCGCGGTATGCACCTGATCCTGGACGGCGTATTCAACCACGTTTCCTCCGACAGCATTTACTTTGACCGCTACAGCAACTTTGACGAAGTCGGCGCCTGTGAGAGCAATTCCTCGCCATACCGCGCCTGGTTCTACTTCACCGACGTACCGGCCGGCACAGGACCCTGCGTGGGCTCGGACGGCACAGCGGGCGGCGCAACTTACGAATCCTGGTGGGGCTACGACAGCCTGCCCAAGCTAAACTCAGCCAACCCCGAAGTGCGCGCTTTGATTTGGGATTACGAGAGCGACGCGCTTGCCACCGTTGCCGGCTACTATATGCAATATGCCGACGGCTGGCGCCTGGACGTGGGCGCGGATGTGGACCCCGGCACGATTAACGACCCCAGCAACGATTACTGGGAAGGCTTCCGCAATACCGTCACCTACGTCAACTCAGATGGCTACATCACCGGCGAGGAGTGGGGCATTGCCAATAGCTGGCTGCTGGGCGGTGAGTGGGACGCAGTCATGAACTACCAGTTCAGCTCGGCAGTGCTCTCGCTCTGGCGCGACAGCACCTTTACCGATAACGACCACAACTCCGGTTCTTCCGCTGGCGAGCTGGCGCCAATTACGATGAGCCAGTTCGACGAACGCATCCTCAACCTGCAGGAACGCTACGCCCCTGAAGCGCTGGCTGCCATGCTCAACCTCTTCGGCAGCCATGATACCAACCGCGCACTCTTTATGCTCGACCACAACACCTACCAGAACGACCCAACCCTCTACCAGAACCCGGACTACGACTGGAGCGACGCAATCAGCAGACTGAAGGGCGCGGTGGCGGTGCAAATGACCATGCCCGGCGCGCCAACCATTTACTACGGCGATGAAGTTGGCCTGGTCGGTCCGATGGCATATGCCGGTGGGAAATGGGAAGACGACCCCTATAACCGCCAGCCTTTCCCGTGGTTGGACGCGAGTGGTACTCCCTTCTATACGCACCTGCAGACCCAGGAAAGCCAGGACGAAATCTCCAATTACTATATCAACCTAACCGGTGAACGCAATATGCATCCCGCCCTGCGCACTGGCGACTACCGCACTCTCTTGATCGATAACAACCAGAAACTTTACGCCTATGGGCGAAATTTGCCGGGCGAAGACTCAGCGGTGGTCTTGATTAATCGCAACAACAACCCGCAAAGCATTGACCTGGACGTCTCAGGTTACCTGCCGATCGGCACGACTTATCTGGATGTGCTTTCCGTCGCCGTTTATACGGTTAACAGCGAAGGCAAATTGACCTCCGTAAGCGCGCCTGCCAACGGCGCGGCAGTCCTGGTGCGGACTAACGAACAGATTGCTCCGCCCGACCCGGTGGAATTAAGCGCGGTCGCCAACGGCACCAACGTCGCCCTGACCTGGACGGCTTCAGCCGGCGCGACGGATTATCTGGTATACCGCTCCTACCTGCACGGCGGCGGCTACGAACTGCGCGGCATGACCTCCACCACCAGCTACACCGATTACAACCAGGTCAGCGGTCAGCTGGTCTATTACATCGTTGTCGCCCGCGATGTCCCGCATGGGCTGGTCAGCGAACCTTCCAATGAAGTTACCGCCCTGCCCGCCTATACTATCGACTGGGCAAACCTGCAGTGGCCGCTCACCATCAGTCACACCATTGGCAGCACCCCAACCGTTAACATTTACGGCCAGGTCTATATCTCAGGGGTGACTGACCTACCCGGCGCTACGCCCGGTCTGCGCGCCCAGGTTGGCTACGGCCCCAATGAAAGCGACCCGCGCGGCAACCCCGCCTGGACCTGGTTTGAATCAAGCTTCAACGGGCAGGTTGGAAGTAACGATGAATATGTGGGCACGCTCCTGCCTGAAGCGGTCGGGGAATATGACTACGTCTACCGCTACTCCACCGACGGCGCTGCCTCCTGGGTATATGCCTACCAAGACGGCCTGGTGAGCGACCCCTACACGCCCGATAACGCTGGCGATTTGACGGTGATCCCCTCCATGGATGTGACCCCGCCATCGGCGCCGGTTCTGTCTGTGGACGACTGGAGCGCCGCGCACATAGCCCTGTCCTGGACCGAGGCAATTGATGACGTTGCTGTCTATGCCTACGACCTGTACCGCTCCTCAGACGGGGTCAGCTTTACCAAGCTTGCCCGCATTCTTGCGCCTGAGCTTACCTACAGTGATGAATCCGTTGAAACAGGGCTGATGTATTACTACAAGCTCAAAGCAGTGGATACCAGCTTCAATTTCGGCGACTTCTCCAACATCGTCAGCCAGACAGTTGAAGCCAAACTGGTGGCGGTGACCTTCCAGGTGACCGTACCCGACTACACGCCGGGGACCGTCTACCTTACTCGCTTCATCAATCCCGATGGCACCGTGGGCGATTGGAACCCGGCGGCCACCGCACTCTCGCAGTCCAGCAGCACGCTGTGGACCGGGACTTTCGACATCCTGGACGGCACGCAAATGAATTTCAAATTTGCCCGCGGAAGCTGGGAAACGGTCATCAAGGGTGCTGCGAATGAGGAACTGCCCGATCTTTCCCTGAGCGTGGATTATGGCACGGACGGCACGCAGCTTTATGAGTACACCGTCCTGAACTGGCGCGACCCGATTGTCACTTCTGTCACACCTGCGAACGGCAGTGTGGGAGTCGGTTTGGATAGTTTTATGATCACCATCTGGAGCCAACCTATGAACGCGGCGGCGTGCATAGCGGTCACGGGTCCGCTTGGCCCCGTCGCCGGTAGTTGTTACTACGACCCGATTTTCCAGGCGGTTACCTTCACACCTGCCGAGCCTCTGATGCCGCAGACGAGCTACACGGTCACTGCCAGCGGGTTGGTGGATGAGCATGGGGACGTCCAGCAGGTGCCGTTCACGTCCACATTCAAAACCGGCGGCGAGGTGCACATCTTTATGCCGGTGATTTTCAAGTAGCATAAAGTCTTAGCAAAAAAGCCTGGCGAGTCACCCCGCCAGGCTTTTTTGTTATAAAAGAAGCCAATTTCATGAGTTGTCACACTGAGCGAAGTCGAAAAGGCTTGCGTTGGTTCTGCCTTCTAGCACATGCATTGTCTTATCACCATGCATGTGCCTCAACCTGCTAATCCATTTCATCAACTTGAAGATATATGGAGACCTGAAGGTCAATATCCTCGCACGGTCTGGAGACCGGCGAGATCAGAGAAAAACCTTTAGCTCATTTTTGTTCCCCTTTTTGCCAATTTTACCAGAAAGGTTTTTTCTACTTTGCCTGCTGTGGTAAGATTTAGCGCAAAGTTTCGGAAAAAGGAGCAGCTTATCATGTCAGAAACAAATCAGCCACATCTCGAAGCCCCCTGCACCTTTATCCTTGTGCGTCATGGGGAAACAGCCTCGAATGTCACCAATACCTTTCGCGGCCGCACAGATGTTCCTTTAAATGAGGCGGGCAAAGCCCAAGCTGAGGCTTTAGCAAAGCGTATTGCGTCGGAATGGCAGCCTAATGCACTTTATACCAGCCCAGTTTATCGCGCTATACAGACAGCTTTAACCATCGGGAAGCACAGCGGATTGACCGTTACCCCTTATCCTGGGATCATCGATATCGACTTTGGTGCGTGGACCGGCTTGCCCTTTGATGAAGTCAAGCGGCGTTGGCCCGATGAATTAGACCTGTGGATCCGCCATCCTGGGCAAACACGCATTCCAGGCGGTGAAATGTTGGTGGATATGCGTATCCGTGCTCAGCAAAGCTTACGAGAACTGGCAAAGCGCCATACCGGTCAAACAATTGTCTTGGTTGGGCATACCGTCATCAACCGTGTAATTATCATGGAGGCAATGGACATTCCCGATGACCATTTTTGGTACATCGGGCAGGATACTTGCGCCCTGAACCTGATTCGAGCCGAAGTCAATGGCAACTATTCCTTGCTTCTCCTCAATGACACCTGCCATCTGTTGAGCAACACCCAAAAAACCCGCTAAGAACAGAAAAACAAAAAGAGCGATTAACAGGAACAAAAAACCGCTGTTTTCAGCGGTTTGATGATTAAATTGAAAAGTCTCTTGGCAATGACCTACTCTCCCAGGGGGCTGCCCCCCAAGTACCATCAGCGCTGGCGACCTTAACTTCCGGGTTCGACATGTTACCGGGTGTACCCTCGCCGC